>JAFRTU010000008.1 GCA_017439085.1 Clostridia bacterium
AGCGGATTCACGGTCACGAACACTCACACAGAAGTACCGAAGACCGGCGATAACAGCAACCTGCTCTTCTGGATAATACTGCTGGCAGTATCTGCGATCGCAGCAGGTGCGATAGTAGTAACTATGATCAGGAAGAGATCAAAAGAGAGATAACTCTCAGACAAACTGAAACACAAAGAGGCAGCCAATAAATGACTGCCTCTTCTTTTTTATCTTCCATATTTACTGGCATTACTTTATACATAAAAGAGCAATCCCATAAAAGAATTACTCTTTAATTTCTTCCATTACAGACTGCTATGGCCATCAGTCTCCGAATATCGGAGTGGAGTAGTATCTGTCTCCGCTGTCAGGAAGGAGAGCCACAATTGTCTTTCCTTCGTTCTCGGGTCTTTGCGCCTGAAGTATGGCCGCATGGAGTGCGGCACCTGAAGATATACCGGTAAGGAAACCTTCTTTCTTTCCCAGAAGCCTGGAAGCGGCATAAGCGTCTTCAACTGCTATCGTCATCACCTCGTCATATATACCGGTATCGAGTATCTCGGGCACAAAGCCTGCTCCTATCCCCTGTATCTTATGAGGACCGCTCCAGCCTTCGGAAAGCACCGGTGACGTGTCGGGCTCCACGGCAATGACCTTTATGTTCCCGTTCTTTTCCTTCAGATATCTTCCGGTACCTGTTATGGTACCTCCTGTTCCGACGCCTGCGATGAACATGTCGATATCTCCATCGGTGTCCTCCCAAATCTCGGGACCGGTCGTGCAGTAATGTGCCATCGGATTTGCGGGATTCACGAACTGTCCCGGTATGAAAGCTCCTTCAATGGAAGCAGCAAGCTCCTCAGCCTTTGCTATGGCTCCGCTCATTCCCTTGGAACCATCGGTGAGCACTATCTCAGCCCCGTATGCCTTCAGAATGTTCCTTCTTTCTACGCTCATCGTTTCTGGCATCGTGAGTATCATCCTCAGCCCCTTCGATGCGGCTATGGCAGCAAGACCTATGCCTGTATTGCCGGATGTAGGCTCGATGATCACCGTATTCTCATCTATGAGGCCTTTCTCCTCCGCGTCCCTCAGCATGAAGAGGGCAGCCCTGTCCTTGACGCTCCCTGCGGGATTCATGTATTCCAGCTTTAAAAGAAGCCTTGAGCCAAGACCAAGCTCCTTCTCTATGTTCACGGCCTCCGTAAGCGGAGTATGTCCTATGAATTCGGTTATCGAATGAAAAACTCTGCTCATGATATCATCCTCTTTTCGTTGTTTTCCTAAAATTATAAGGCAGAGAAAAAGATAAATCAAAGCATATGGAAAAAGAACGTTTTCAAGCTTCCAAATGCGTACCTTCTCATTGATTCAGATATCCGCATATATTAAAATATGATATAAGTGGGTTTATGGGGCTTTGCTCCAGATCCGATATTCGGAGGATTAGATATGATTAAAAACAATCCGTTTGAGAATGATCCGTCCGTTGCGGCTTCAAGGATCTCCTTATTGGCAGATCCGGGTTCTTTTAAGGAAACGCTTTCCGCTTTCAGGAGCAGGAATTCCGTCCTTGGCTATGAAGAAGTCAGTATCCCGGGTGAGGGAGTCATGACCGGCTTTGCTGCCATAGAAGGGAAGAACTGCTGTATCATCGCACAGTCTCCGGACAGACTCGGAGCATCTTTCGGCAGAGGTCAGGCACATAAGATAGTCAGCATTATGGATCAGGCTGAGAAATCAGGCTATCCCGTTATCTGTCTCTGGGATTCTGCCGGAGCAAGGATACAGGAAGGCCCTTTAGCCGTGGATGCATATTCGATGGTATTGAAGAAGATGGCGGAGCTGTCCGGCGTCGTTCCGGTGATCTCAGTAGCCGAGGGAGGAATGAACGGATGCGCTGCCTTTTTTGCGCCTTTGAGTGACATTGTTATAGCAATAAGAGAGAAGACAGACCTTGGCATAAAGGGAGCTACGGTGACTGCTTCATCCTTTGGTGTCGGGAACGACACCGAGAAACTGAACGGGGCTGACAGACAGATGGAGGAAGGAAACATCCATTTCGTCTGTGACAGTGAGGAGGAGGCATATGAGACGGTAAAGAGACTCCTTGTCTGTCTTCCTTCAAACAACATCGAGGATCCGTACGATCTGGATAACGACGACGACCTGTCAAGGAAGAACGAAGTCTTTGAGGATATAAGGGAGATGCTTATCTCCGCCGCAGACGGCAACAGCTTCCTCGAGATACAGAAGGGCTTTGCTCCGGAAATGATGGTCGGTTTCGCATCCTTCGGAGGCATAGTTACGGGAGTCATGATGAACAGAAAGGGTGAAGCCCTTACTGCCTGCGGACTCAACAAGGCCTCAAGATTCATAAGCCTTCTTGACAGCTTTAACATCCCGCTCATATCCTTTACGGATAACGAAGGTACACTTCCTGAGACAGGGCACGGAATGCTCGGAGCTGCGGGAAAGCTCATATACGCCCTCGGTGAAGCCACCATGCCGGTGATATCCGTTCTGGCAGGCCGTGCAGTAGGAGAGGGATATGTCACGATGCCTAACAGAGGAAACGGGGCTGACGCAGTCCTTGCTTTCAAGGATGCAAGGATAGGCTGCCTCGGAGAAGAACAGGGCAGCATAATCCTCTTCGAAGGGGACAAGTCGAGGACAAGGGAATACGAGGAGAACTTCATGAGCGTCTCTTCAGCAATGGAACAGGGGCTCGTGGACAGAGTGATAGAGAAGGAGGACCTGAGAACAGAGATAATCGGAACTCTTGATATGGTCATCTCCAAGAGAGTCGTTCCCCATGAGAAGAAACACGGGATAATGCCGTAAAGGGAGGGACCTATGGAATTGTTTGGAATGGAATTCACTCCGGCACAGCTTTTCCTGGCCGCCCTGGAGGTAGTTGCGATAGTGCTCCTTATAGCAGTCCTTTTCAGGAAGGAGAGAACTGAGGAGACAGCAGAAGAAAGTCCCGGGGCTCCGGTCAGAACAGCCGGTGCAGCTGGAGAAGAGGAAGATGAGGGAGAACTGATAGCAGTGATAACTGCAGCCGTGGCGGCAGCCATGGGAAAACCTGCAGAAAAAATAAAGGTCACTGACATAAAGAGGGTTCCTTCATCGATAAAGAGAACGGTCAACAGAAACGCCTGGGGAAGACAGGGAAAGATCGACCAGGTCAGAAGATACATCTGAGAGGTTATATATTATGAGAAGATTCGTAGTTACGGTAAATGGCAAGAGATATGACGTGGGAGTCGAGGAAGTGGACGCCGCAAGCGCTCCCGCAGTACCCGCACCCGTAAGCCCGGTAAAGGAGAGCGCTCCCGCTCCAGCAGAGACCGCTGAAGAGCCAAAGGCTGCTCCCGTGGACACAGAGATACCCGAAGGAGGAGAGAAGGTCGAGGCTCCGATGCCCGGCACGATCCTTGAGGTCACGGTCCAGAAAGGCGATAAGGTGAACAAGGGCGATCCCATCATGGTGCTCGAAGCCATGAAACTCGAAAATGACATACTCGCTCCCACAAGCGGAACGGTCGTTTCCATAAACGTATCCAAGGGCACGGTCGTAAACGTAGGCGATGTCCTTGCGGTTATCGGATAAGGAGCCCCGGGGGAGGATTGAAATGAAAAAAGTCGGTATTACAGATACCATACTCAGGGATGCCCACCAGTCTCAGGCAGCCACCAGGATGAGGACTTCCGAGATGCTCGAAGCCGCAGAGATAATGAACGGCATCGGGTACTGGTCGGCTGAGTGCTGGGGAGGCGCTACCTTCGACGCATGCCTGAGATTCCTGAACGAAGACCCGTGGGAGAGACTCAGGATCCTGAAGGAGAAGATGCCCGACGTAAGACTCCAGATGCTCCTCAGGGGACAGAACCTCCTCGGATACAAGCAGTACGGGGACGATGTGGTCGAGTTCTTCATCAAGAAGGCTATAGAGAACGGTATCACGGTCATAAGGATGTTCGATGCCTTAAACGACACGAGGAACCTCAGGACCTGCATGACAGCCGCTCTGAAGTACGGCGGGTGGCCGGAAGCCGCCATAAGCTATACCACGAGCCCTGTCCATAACATCGATTACTTTGTAAATCTATGTAAGGAACTTGAGGAGATGGGATCCAAGTCCATATGCATAAAGGATATGGCGAACATTCTCCTTCCGTATGATGCATATGAACTCGTGAAGAAGATAAAGGAAAAGGTCTCCGTACCTATACATATCCATACCCACAATACCACAGGAATAGGTGACATGACGCTCCTTAAGGCCATAGAGGCCGGAGCGGACATAGTGGACACGGCGCTCTCTCCGTTTGCAAACGGGACCTCGCAGCCCTGCACCGAATCCCTGGTAGCCACCCTTGCAGGCACGGAATATGACACTGGTCTCAGTCTTGAGGAACTCACCAGAGCCGCAAGAGCGGTACAGCCCGCTGCTGACAGGCTCAGGAGCGAAGGGCTCATAGCACCGAAGGTGCTCGGAGTCGACGTGAATACGCTCCTGTATCAGATCCCGGGCGGCATGCTCTCGAACCTCATAAGCCAGCTCAGGAACGCGAACGCAGAAAACAGGCTGAGAGAGGTGCTGGAGGAAGTCCCGAGGGTAAGGGCAGAGTTCGGATATCCGCCTCTCGTGACCCCGACGAGCCAGATCGTCGGAACACAGGCTGTCATGAACGTGCTCGTTGGCGAGAGATACAAGATGGTATCCAAGGAATCGAAGGGGCTTCTCAGAGGAGAATACGGAAAGCTTCCGGGAGAAGTGGACGAGGACGTGAGAAGGAAGTGCATCGGGGATGACGAGATCATCACATGCAGGCCTGCGGACCTCATAGCTCCGGAGCTCGACAACTATAGGGAGATACTTAAGGGCCAGACCGAACAGGAAGAGGACATCCTCTCATATGCGATGTTCCCGCAGGTCGCTCCGAAGTTCTTCGAATACAGAAGGGCAAAACTCTACCAGGTGGATCCCCTTAAAGTGAACGCAGAAAACAGGATATATCCTGTCTGAAAAATTTTATAAAACAGAAAGGAACTAAGAAGGTGAAGATACTTTTAGTTAACGACGACGGAATTGAGGGAGTCGGCCTGATAGCCCTCGTAAAGGAACTCTACGGAAAGCACGAGATCTATGTCGTGGCTCCGAAGCATGAGTGCAGCGGAAACTCCCATGCACTGAACTTCAGGACCCCGATCATGGTCACGAAGACCACCATCCCGGGATACGAGGATGTTCCCGCATGGGCTGTCGACGGCTCTCCCGCAGACTGCTCCAGGATAGCTCTTAAAGTCATCCTGAAGGACAATCTCCCTGACATCTGCCTCTCCGGAATAAACAGAGGTCCTAACATGGGAGTAAACATCCTCTGGTCCGGAACCACCAACGCCGCTACACAGGCAACTCTGCACGGGATAAGGTCCCTTGCTTTCTCGCACGTCTGCTTCACGAATGAGCCCGAAGGCTTCGTATATGCAGCACAGTTCGCAAGAAGGCTGGCAGAGATGGCTGACAAGTTCAAGTTCCCGATCAGGACGATCCTGAACGTCAACTTCCCGAACCTCAACGAAGTGGTACCGAAGAAGGTCGTGGTGACCAGGATGAGCGATACCAACTGGTTCGGCGGATACAGGGTCGTTGAGGAAGTAGATGAGAACAACGTCTCCTACAGAGTCCAGAGCGACTACAAGCCGGAAGACGGTCCGGGAGACGATGCTTACGAGATCCGTCAGGGAAATATCTCCATCACGCCTCTCATCTCCAATTTCACGGATGATGAAGCTCTTCCGGGGATCGAATTCCTGAACGATATGGAAATCTGAGCATAAAGTATGCTATAATCTGAAAATGCACTTGAGATAGTGGGCATCCGCCCACTATTTCTAACATTGATTGATTGGAGTCGGAAATGGAAAAGGCAGATCTGCTCGAAAGGATGAAAAGGGAATATCCCACATACAGCAAAGGACACAAGAAGATAGCCGGGTATCTCATAGAGAACTACGACAAGGCTGCCTTCATGACGGCCAGCGTGCTCGGAAAGACAGTCGGCGTGAGCGAATCCACCGTAGTGAGGTTCGCATATCATCTCGGATATTCAGGATATCCCGATCTTCAGAAGCATTTCCAGGAGATCATAAAGAACAAGCTGACGAACATCCAGAGGCTCCAGCTGATGGAGGGACTTACCACCTCCGAATTCATCAACTCCGTATACAAGATGGAGGCCAAGAACCTCAAGGCCACGATCGACCAGCTGGACATAGTCACCATGGAGAAGGTGGTGGATGCTCTCATAAACGCAAGGAAGATCTTCGTCATAGGGTTCAGGAGCTGTGCGCCGCTCGTGCAGTTCATGGTCTACTATCTGGGGTATATATTCGACAATGTACAACAGATCACCATCGGAACCTCGGACATATATTCGCAACTCGTACATGTTAAGGAAGGGGACGTCGTCATAGGAATGGCTTTCCCGAGATATTCCTCACAGACGGTCGAGGGAGTGAAGTTCGCACGTGAAAGGAAGGCAAAGGTCGTCACTCTGACGGATAACGAGCTATCTCCTCTCTACAATCTTTCCGATTACTGCATAATGACCAAGAACAACATCAATTCCTTCGTGGACTCATTCGTTGCACCTCTCGGCATCATCAACATCCTGATAACCCTCATCGGGCTCCGCAAGAAGGATGTACTGGTCGAGAACTACAGCATAATGGAGAACATCTGGAGGGAGAAGAACATATATGCGGTCCACGATTTCGAACCGCTGAACGGCAGGAAATGAGGATAGCCGTTATAGGAGGAGGCCCTGCGGGCATGATGGCGGCATATGCAGCATCATCCGGAGGGAACGTTACTCTTTTTGAAAAAAATGAAAAGCTCGGGAAAAAGCTGTTCCTTACCGGCAAGGGAAGGTGCAATATCACCAACGCCAGGGGAAGGGACGACTTTTTTTCGAATATACCAAATAACCCGAAGTTCCTTTTCAGCGCTTTCAGCAGGCTATCGAACGACGATCTTATAGCTCTTCTCAACAGGAGCGGCCTCGAGACGGCGGTGGAGAGGGGACAGAGGGTCTTTCCCGCTTCAGGCAAGAGCAGTGATGTCATAAGGACCCTGGAGGCAATGCTCAGAAACAGCGGTGTCACTGTAAGGCTGAATACCCCCGTTGAGGATATCATCCTTGAAGACGGAGCTGTTAGGGGGCTCATGGTAAAAGGCAGGACGGAAGCCTTCGATAAAGTGATATTCGCATCAGGCGGAGCATCTTATCCCACCACGGGAAGCGACGGCAGCGGATATGATCTCATGAAGAAGGCCGGACACACGGTAACGGATATCCATCCGTCACTCATACCCCTCGTTTGCAGGGAAAAAGAGATGGCAAGAGATCTTTCCGGTCTTTCCCTCAGGAACGTTGAAGTATCGTTCTATGAGAGGGGAAAACTATTGTACAGGGATAGGGGGGAGATGCTCTTCACCCATTTCGGACTGTCAGGTCCTCTCATACTCTCTGCAAGTGCCCATATAAGGGACTACGGATTTAATGATTCCGTGATATCGATCGACATGAAGCCTGCCCTTGACGAGGAACAGCTTAACCAGAGACTGCTCAGAGATTTTTCGGAAGAGCAGAACATACTCCTGAGAAATGCACTTGTAAGGCTGGTACCGAGGAACCTCGCACCGTATATAATGAAGTATGCGGGAATACCTGAGTCAAGAGTCGTGAACAGCATCTCAAGGGAAGAGAGAAAGAACCTCGTAAGGGCACTGAAGGACTTCAGGCTCAAGATCACGGATACAAGGCCTTTAGCTGAGGCCATAGTCACAAGAGGAGGAGTCTCCTTAAATGAGATAGACCCAAGGACGATGGAGAGCAGGATCGTAAAGGGCCTTTATTTAGCGGGCGAAGTGCTCGACATAGATGCATATACCGGCGGATACAATCTCCAGATAGCCTTTTCGACAGGATATCTGGCAGGAATATCTGCCTTGAATTAAACAGTTATCAGGGAGACAGACATGGAACTTGAAATATTCGACAATATTTCAGAAGTCATAGACGAATTTGAGAAGAAAGAAGACATATATAAGCTCATAGCTGAAGAGGTGAAGACCTTCTTTGAGAAGGACGTATTTACCGAGAGCAACTACGAGCTCTCCATGATATACAGGATAAAGTCCCCGGAGAGCATAAGGGAGAAGCTCATAAGGAACAATTATGAACTGCAGAAGGGAAATCCCGAAAAGACCCTTGCCAGCATGAGGGACATAATAGGCCTCAGGATCGAATGCAAGTTCATAGACGAGGAGAAGTACGCGTATCAGCTTCTAAAGGAACTGTTCACGAGGACCGATGATGATGTCTACTATTACATGTTCTCGATGCCGAGGCTCAAACTGAAGCTCTCGGACCGACAGCCTCAGAAACAGAAGAACGGATTCGAGATCTATAAGATCGACGGCTACTATCAGATGGGAAGGGACAAGGTGAACTTCGAACTCCAGATAAAGGCGCTGGTCAATTCGTTCTGGAGCGAGATAGAGCACAGGGTAGTCTACAAGAACAGGAACTTCCTGCTGAACGACTCCTTCGTCTCAGACCTCTTCAATTCAATAAAGAAGAGCCTCAATACCCTGGACAATCAGCTGTATCTTCTTTACAACCGCTTCCACGGGGAGACGGATTATGAGCAGGACAGGACTGCAAAGGACAAGAAGAAGGAGCATGAGATAGAGACGTTCATAACATCTCTCGTGTTTGCTACCTTCGACGATCTCATAATGAAGGAACTCGAATTCTCGGTGGACTTCAAGTCCAGCTGCGATGCCATAGTCAGATACATCATGAACAAGGAAGAGTTCAACGAGATGAGCGATTACGGCAGGATAATCCAGCACTTTTTCGATGCTCTCGACAATGTGGAGGACGACTGGAAGCTCATAAGCCAGATAAAGCTTGACAGGGAATGCCATTTTGCTCCGGGATTCGAGGAGAAGATAGGAAAGGCCATCATAGAGAACCTGAACACCAACTTCCGCTGGCATCTGTTCTTCTCGATACTGTTCGCCATGGAGAAGAAGAGCGAGAAGGAGCAGGTGATAGAGGAATTCGTGAGAGCATGCATGTCTGAGATGACGGGAAACAGGACGGTCATCAGCTTCAGGAGCAGAGGCTTCAAGGAATGCGATCTTATACTTGATGAGATGATGGACGCAGTGGCAGATGTGATATGCGGATCCGGAAAGATAGAGTATTTCTGTGTAAAGGGGATCACCACGATACACCAGGCGATGAATTACATGCTCCCGATAGTGGAAAACGAGCTCTCAAGAGGCGATTCCTGGGCAGACATCAAGCACAGATACTGGAATATTTTCATCAAGATGATAGAATTATAAGGACTAATATCAGGAAACAGAGAACGGCAGGAGGATATCATGCTTTCTATAAAAGAGATATACAAGCAGTATGAAAAGCTGGAAGGCAGCGAAGTGGAAGTATACGGATGGGTGAGGACCATAAGGGACAGCAAGGCCCTCGGCTTCATAGAGCTCAATGACGGGACCTTCTTCAAGAACATGCAGATAGTGTTCGAGGAGAGCCATCTCGACAACTTCAAAGACGTATGCAGGATCGGAGCCGGAAGCGGCATATATGTAAGGGGAATAGTTATACTGACCCCCGATGCAAAGCAGCCCTTCGAGATCAATGCAAGAGAGATTACGGTTGAGGGCGACTGTCCGCCTGATTACCCTCTCCAGAAGAAGAGACATACGAACGAGTATCTCAGGACCATAGCGCATCTGCGCCCGAGGACCAACACATACTCCGCAGTCTTCAGAGTGCGCTCAGCTGTTGCGTATGCCATCCACAAGTTCTTCCAGGAGAAGGGCTTCGTTTACGTGCACACTCCGATAATCACCGGAAGCGACGCTGAAGGCGCGGGACAGATGTTCCAGGTCACGACGCTCGACCTCAACGACCTTCCGAAGACAGAAGACGGCAAGATAGACTATTCCAAGGACTTCTTCGGCAAGTCCACGAACCTCACGGTCTCGGGACAGCTCGAGGGCGAGATCTTCGCAATGGCCTTCAAGAACATATACACCTTCGGACCGACCTTCAGGGCAGAGAACTCCAATACCCCGAGACATGCTTCCGAGTTCTGGATGATAGAGCCTGAGATGGCTTTCGCTGAGCTGGAGGACAATATGGACGTGGCTGAGGAGATGGTGAAATACATCATCAACTATCTGCTCGAGAACTATCCCGAAGAGATGGATTTCTTCAACAGGTTCATAGATAAGGGACTCCTCGAGAGACTCGACAACATAGTCTCGAATGAGTTCGCAAGGATCACATATACCGAAGCCATCGAGATACTCGAAAAGGCCGATGTGAAGTTCGATTATCCCGTCAAGTGGGGTATCGATCTCCAGAGCGAGCACGAGAGATACATCACGGAGCAGGTCTTCAGGAAACCTGTGTTCGTGACCGCTTATCCGAGAGAGATCAAGGCCTTCTACATGAGGCTCAACGAAGACGGCAAGACCGTTGCCGCAATGGACCTCCTGGTACCTGGAGTCGGAGAGATCATCGGAGGAAGCCAGAGGGAAGAGCGCTATGACGTGCTCGACAGAAGGATCAAGGAGATGGGAATGGATCCCAAGGACTACTGGTGGTATCTCGAACTCAGGAAGTATGGCGGAGTCAAGCACTCAGGCTACGGCCTCGGTTTCGAGAGGATCATAATGTACGTTACGGGAATGTCCAACATCAGAGACGTGCTCCCGTTCCCGAGAGTGCCGAAGACAGCGGAATTCTGAGGAGGAAGGTATGGCAAGCAATATCTATGCATGCGACGGAGATGCATGCAGCATAGTGGCCCCTGCCGATATGTCGGCATATGAGGGACTCGTCGGAAGTTCCACCTTCGTGAGCGTCACCGCGAGGGACGTGATCGACGGGATGGACGAAGGAAAGACCTTTGCAGTCATATTCAGTTTTGCCAGATGCCCATGGTGCGTGGAGGCCATGCCTGTACTCGACTGGGCAGCAAAGGCAAACGACATGAAGGTGAACTATGTTAACACCAGACCCGATCCTTCGGTCAGAAGGAACAGCGAGATCCCGGATTTCGATGAACTGAAGGCGAAGATAGGGGAATACTTCCCGAAGGATGACAACGGAGAACCTTTCATGGACGTCCCGATAGTATTCTTCATTAAGGACGGAAAGATGAAAGACGTCCACTACGGAACGCTTCCCTGGTATGACGCAACGGAAAGACATATGACGGAAGAGGAGAAGGAAGAACTCTTCTCCCATTACGACAGGAAACTGAAGGAACTGAAATAACCGTATGAAGCATTAGAGCCGGTCGAGCGACCGGCTCTTTTCTATGCTGTTTTTCTTCAGTATTCTCCGCAAAGGATATCAAGGGTCGAGAAATAGTCATCAGGTGTCTCGGCCCGCCTTATGAGCCTGAAACTTCCGTCCTCCTTAAGGAGTATCTCTGCCGAACGGAGCTTTCCGTTATAGTTGTATCCCATCGAGAAACCGTGGGCTCCCGTATCATGTATGAAAAGGAGGTCTCCGATCTCCGTTTTTGGCAGCATCCTGTCGATGGCAAACTTGTCATTGTTCTCACAGAGTCCGCCCGTGACATCATACTTGTTCGCCGGTGCCTCATCTTCCTTTCCGAGCACGGTTATGTGGTGATATGCTCCGTACATCGCAGGCCTCATGAGGTCGGCTGCACAGGCATCCACACCCAGATAGTCCTTGTAGATCTTCTTCTCGTGCACGACCCTGGTCACGAGGGCCCCGTGCGGTCCCGTCATGAACCTTCCGAGCTCTGCGAATATGGAGGGCTCCATTCCCTCGGGAACGAGTATGGATTCATAGGCCTCCTTCACCTTTCTTCCCACATGGAATATGTCGACCTTTTCATCCTCCGGCATATAGGGGATCCCTATGCCGCCCGACAGGTTTATGAAGGATATATCCGCTCCGGTGGCCTTCTTCACTCTTACGGCAAGAAGGAACATCATCTCGGCGAGTATGGGATAGTAGTAATCGGTCAGAGTGTTGCTGGAAAGGAAGGCATGTATTCCGAAGTGCTTCACTCCTCTTCCCATGAGCTTCTTTATCGCTTCCACCATCTGTTCCTCGGTCATGCCGTATTTGGCATCCTGGGGATTGTCCATGATGGTGTTCCCGATGGCGAATGTTCCGCCGGGATTGTATCTAAGGCACATGGTCTTGGGAAGGGGAAACAGATCCGTCACTATGTCCGCATCGCTCGCATCATCGAGGTTTATGTAGGCTCCAAGTTCCCTTGCAAGAAGATAGTCTTCCTTCGGAGTGACGTTGGAGGAGAACATGACCTCACTTCCCTTGAACCCTACGGCTTTTGCAAGCAGCAGTTCAGTGTATGAGGAACAGTCGACTCCGCAGCCCTCTTCCTTCAGGATATTGAGTATGACGGGATTAGGTAAGGCCTTCACCGCAAAGAACTCTTTGAATCCTTTGTTCCATGAGAACGCGGAAAGGAGATCCCTTGCGGTCTTTCTGATGCCCGCCTCGTCATATATGTGGAACGGAGTTGGGTGGATCTCCGCTATCTCTCTTATCTTTTCCAATGATGCAAACGGTCTTTTTGCCATGATATTTCTTCCTTGATGTGTTGATTTTAAATAATATAATAGCGAAACAGGGATAAGTCAACGAAAAGATGCATAATGATCCGATTTATACGTTAAAGCTGCATGAATATACATGATGCGGAAAGGATGTCCAAAGCTCCCGGTATGCTATAATATGTGCGGAAAGGAAGTACTATGGGCAGATATAACTATCATTCACATACGACAAGATGCGGCCATGTGGACTGGGACTATTCTGACGAGGATTTCGTGAAGGAATATGTAGCCAACGGGTTCACTGACCTTGCTTTTACTGACCATATGCCTCAGAAGCACAGAGTCGACATGAGGCACGGCATCAGGATGGACTATTCCCAGCTGGAGGATTATCTCGCCTCAGTGGAATATCTCAGAGAAAAATACAAGGACAGTATAAAGATACTGAGCGGTTTCGAGTGCGAGTATCTTGAGGAATCGGAAGATGACATAAGAGAACTTAAGGAGAGGACCGACATATTGATAACGGGGCAGCACTATTCCAGAAGGAAGGACGGCCTGCTCCATATCTTCGGAAGGGAAGAGGCCGGAGACTATGAGCTCAATTCATATACGGATCTCATTGAAAAGGCCATGGCAAAAGGGCTCACGGTACTGATAGCCCACCCTGACTTCGCACTCATATCCCAGGCATCCTTCGGGAAGAAGGAAAAGGATATGTGCGTAAGGCTTGCAAAGCTCTCGAACAAGTATGACATCCCTCTTGAGATAAACCTGAACCACATATTCAACAAGACGTTCTTCAGGGGCTATCAGCCTAACGACGATCCGGAGGAGATCCAGCTCACAAGATTAAAGGACGTGCTCTATCCGGTACGTGAGTTCTGGGAGGTCATGGCTGAGTATTCGGTCAAGACCATCTATGGTATAGATACTCATCACAGGAGACAGACGAGCCTTTATGAACCCTTAAAAAGGTATGCAGACATCATAATCGGAGAAGAGACTTTGAGGTCTCTAAGGATAATAGAGGAGCCGTTTCTATGAAAAAAGATGAACTTATAAAGATAATGACGGTAATTCCGGATGCGATACTTGATCTTAAGTATGCTACCGAGAACAATTTCACCGGAAGGAAGATATACGATTTTGAGGATGCTCTTTTAAGAGCCGGTACTCTTGAGAAACTTAAAGGAGCTGCCGACAGATTAAGGAAGATGGGATACAGGATAAAGGTGCTCGATGCCTTCAGACCCGAAGAAGCCCAGAAGACCCTCTGGAGCGTTGTCAGCGATCCGACCTTTGTTGCTGATCCGTATAACGGGGGATCCAATCACACAAGAGGAAATGCCATAGACATGACTCTTACCGACATGGAGGGAAATGAACTCGATATGCCTTCCGGTTTCGACGATTTCTCGGTAAAAGCGCTGAGAACGTATGAGGCCTGCAGCGAAGAGCAGAAGATTAATTCTCTCATAATGGAGAATGTCATGAAGGAGTGCGGGTTCATACCATATCCAAACGAATGGTGGCATTTTGATGATTCGGAAAGCTATGAGTTGTATAAAGAGAGCATCGGAAAGGCTCTGAACAGAGTCATGAAAGAGATCAGATGAAAAAAAGGACGCCATATGGCGCCCTTATTAATGTCTTACAGTCAGATCTTTCTTACCCTTATCATTCCGTCAAGATCGCGGAGCTCTTGATAGAGCTCACAGGAGAGATCGGTATTGATGTCGAACACGGAGTAAGCTATGTCGCCTCTCGACTTGTTCACCATCTCTTCCACGTTTATGTGATTCCTGCTGAATATAGAGGAGATGCTTGCGATAACACCGGGAACGTTCTTGTGTATGAGAGTTATCCTGACGTTCTTTGTAGGTGCGATCCTGCATACGGGGAAGTTCACCGAGTTTATTATTCCGCCGACTTCGAGGTAGTATTTGATCTCCTCTGCAGCCATGGATGCGCAGTTCTCCTCAGCCTCGGGCGTCGATCCTCCGAGGTGGGGGAGACAAATGACGTTCCTGTGTCCGAGTATGTTCTCGTCCGGGAAGTCGGTCACATATCTTGCGACCTTTCCGCTGTCGAGAGCATTCAGCACGGCCTCTTCGTTCACGAGTCCGTTCCTAGAGTAGTTCAGCATCACGACACCGTCCTTCATCTTCTCGAAGTGCTGGGCGTCGAGATAGTTCCTGGTGCTGTCCCTCAGAGGAACATGGATAGTTATGTAATCCGATTCGTCGAGGAGCGCGTCCAGGGTAAGAGCGTGCTCAACATGATCGGAGAGGTGCCATGCATTCTCTATGGAGATGTATGGGTCATATCCTATTACCTTCATGCCGAGGTCGGAGGCCATGTTGGCCACCAACACTCCTATGGCACCCAGCCCTATGACTCCTATGGTCTTGCCCTTGAGTTCCGGGCCAACGAACCTGTTCTTTCCCTTCTCGACCTGTCCCACGATCTCGGCCCCGTTGTCCTTGAGGCCCATGGTCCATTCGATCCCGCCGACGATGTCCCTGGAGCCAAGGAGCAGTCCGCAGAGCACGAGCTCCTTAACCGCATTGGCATTGGCGCCCGGTGTATTGAACACCACGATGCCCTTCTCGGTGCATCTGTCTATCGGGATGTTGTTGACTCCTATGCCTGCTCTTGCGAAGCATTTGAGATCTCCCTCAAGGGATAGGGATTGGCAGTCCGCGCTCCTTAAGATTATGGCATCTGCTTCTTCAGGAGCGATGTCAGCGCTCACGGAGAATCTGGAAGCGGGAAGCTTTTCGTATATGACATCCGAGATGTTGTTGAGTTTCTTTATGTTGAACATGTCTTTCTCCTCATGAGTTCTTTTCTTCGAAACGGTCCATGAATTCCTTCAGGGCCTTCACGGCTTCAAGGCTCACTGGGTTGTAGATGCTGGCGCGCATTCCGCCTGCAATCCTGTGTCCCTTGATATTTGCGATGCCTTCCTTCGCGGCCTCAGAGCAGAAAAGCTTGTCCTTTTCCTCATCTCCGGTGGAGAAGGTGACGCTCATGATGGAACGGTCTTCCTTTGCGGTGACCCTTCCCTTGTAAAAGTCGGAAGAATCGATCTTGTCATAGAGGATCCTTGCTTTTTCCTTGTTGAGCTTATATATGCCCTCGACTCCGCCCTTGCTCTTCAGCCAGTCCATCATGAGGCCTGCCATGTAGATATCGAACGTCGGAGGAGTGTTGTAGAGGGAATTGTTCTTTGCCATGACAGAGTAGTCGAGCATGGAGGGGAGTCCCTTCACGAGTCCGAGAAGATCCTTTCTGATGATGACGACGGCAAGTCCCGAAGGAGCTATGTTCTTCTGGGACCCTGCAAAGATGAGTCCGTACTTGCTTACGTCTATGGGTTCGGAAAGTATGCAGGAGGTCATGTCGCTCACCACCACCATGTCCTTCGGGCACGGGGGCACGTCATGGTATTCAGTGCCGAATATGGTGTTGTTGTAGGTGAAGTACAGATAGTCGGCGGGTTCGCTGAACATATCCTCGGTCACCTTCGGCAGATGGGTGTATCCGTCCGCTTCAGAGGAAGCGGGCACTATCACCTTTCCGAAAAGCTCTGCCTCCTTGGCAGCCTTCTTTGCGAAGTTGCCTGAATTGATATAATAGGCGGTCTTCTTATCGTGCATGAGGTTCATGGCCGTCATGGGGAACTGCATGGAAGCTCCTCCCTGGAGGAACAGCACACTGTAGTCATCAGAGATACCCATGAGCTCTCGGAGCATGCTTTCGGTATGGTCCAGTACGGAGAGGAACTCGCTAGATCGGTGTGATATCTCCATGACTGACATTCCGCAGCCGTTGAAATCCAGGAGCTCTTCCTGAGCTTTCAGCAGCACTTCTTCCGGCAGAGCGGCCGGGCCTGGTGCAAAGTTATACACACGTTTCATATTTTTTCTCCTTTTCCTATCCATACGGATATAATTTCATTTATTTTACTCAACGTCTTAGATACGGTCAACAAAAGGATTTTTATCATTCATGCTTTTGCTCCCTCAGTGGTTGGGCCTCCGGAGATTCGAAGACGCCATATATTGTATGTATTTTGTTAACAATGAAAACTCTGCATGTTATAAACTGCCTCTGAAGTAGTATAATCTTCTTTGAGTGTGTAAGCGAGGTATATACATTGGATACTATAAGAACAGTACTGGCAGACATTCGTTCCGCCATCGATGATTTTACTTATCCCATCAGAAGAAAGATAAAGATCTTTTTCGGAAGCCATGTGATCGATGAAAACAGAAGCCCGAGACCTCAGAGGAGGAACGGGAGGGAGAGAAGGAGGATCCCGAACACAAAGAACCTCTGGATATTCCCTTTGTTCATGCTGTATGAGGAATTCTTCTTCAGAGTCTTCAACAAGCAGTCCTTCTTCTATCATCTGCTTCTCCCGCTGCTGTTCGGGTTTGCATTCGGATTCCTTTTCTCTGCCATCTGCACACTATTCTCAAGGAAGGCCAACAGGATCGTCACCATAGTGATAATGATGGTGATGGCCCTTTACTATACCGTAGAGACGGAGATACTGCACTCCTTCCAGAACTACATGAACCTCTCCACCATTTTCAAGAACACCGGTGGAGTCATGGGAGACTTCGGAGGAGAGTTCCTGAACTCCATAGTCGGCGCAATACCGAGAGCCCTCCTCTTCTTTGCACCTGCGGTCCTCTATATCATCTTCGGAAAGAAGTATCCGACATGGAGGTACAAGCCCGTCGTCGCACTGGTACTCGCAGGAGTATTCATTGTGCTGACACTCATAACCGCGGGATTCGTCATGCTCGGCTCCGCAAAGGAGAAATACACGAGCCAGTTCGAGTTCGATGAGTCCACTCATATCTTCGGACTCATGACAGGCACCAGGCTCGATATCAAATATGCGATCTTCGGAAACGAAGCCGAGAACGAGTTCGAATTCTCGGAAACCTCTTCGGAACCGGAACCGGCAAAGAGTTCCACTGCATCCGAACCGGTGAGCTCCGTGACATCGTCCGTGATACAGTCGAGTAGCGTAGGCCCGAAGGTCGACACCAGCCCGAACACCATGAACATCGACTTCCAGAAGGTAGCTGACTCCACATCCGACAAGACGGTGAAGAACCTGGCCCTCTATGCCAAGTCAGTGAAGCCTACCAACAAGAATGCGTATACAGGCCTCTTCAAGGGCAAGAACGTCATACTCATAACGGCTGAAGCATGGTCCGATGCATTCGTGAGCAAGGAACTGACACCGAACATGTACAGGCTCATACACAACGGCTTCTATTTCAGCGATTTCTATCAGCCTGCATGGGGCGGAAGCACCATAACGGGAGAGTACTCGCACGTCATGGGACTCGTACCGTGCTGGGGAACGGACTCGATCTTAAAGATCAAGAGCAACAACAACTACTTCACCATAGGAAACCAGATGCAGAGGCTCGGTTACTACAGTGCGGCATATCACGACGGGTCATACACTTTCTATGACAGGAACAAGACCCATACGAACCTCGGCTACAGCACGTACACTGCCCAGGGCAACGGCCTTGAGGATATAGCAGGTGCATGGCCGGGCGATGACAAGATGTTCAATTTCACGATGGACACGTATATGGACAAGCAGCCCTTCAGCATCTATTACATGAGCGTTGACGGACACGCCGCATATACCAAGAACCATGTGAAGACAAAGAGGAACATCGAGTACGTCAAGAGCATAGTGGGAGACAAATACAAGGAAAAGACCCTCTACTACATCTGCTACAATATGGAACTCGAGAAGGCTCTCGGTACCATGATCACAAAGCTTGAGGAGAAGGGCATAGCCAACGATACCGTCATAGTGATGGTGACCGACCACTATCCGTACGGACTTCTGAAGTCCAAGACCTGGGACAACAACCAGGATTACTATGTGGACCTCATGAAGCATCCTGACACCCTTCCGTGGGAAAGGGACTGCAGCGGCCTCATAATCTGGTCCGGATGTCTTGAGAACGAATATAAGGACATGGCGGTGGAGATATCTGCTCCGACATATTCCCTTGACATAGTGCCTACGCTCTCTAACCTCTTCGGACTTGAATATGACTCCAGGCTCCTCGTGGGAAGAGACGTGTTCTCGGATGCAGATCCTCTCGTCCTCTGGGCAAACTACAGCTGGGTCACCGAAAAGGGCAAGTACTATGCGAAGGAGAAGAAATTCTATCCGAACGAGGGAGTCACGGTGGATCAGGATTACATCGACCAGATGAACTCTATAGTCAAGAACAAAGTGGTGTTCTCCAGAGGAGTCGGAGAGACGGACTTCTACAAGGTGCTGTTCGGACCGGATGACGTCAAATAACTTTTTGACAAACCGGGACCCGTAAAATATAATATGTGGGAATAAAGAGAGCGTCTGAAAAGACACGCCCCTCTTATGGGATCTTAAGAGAACCGGGTAAGGTGAGAGCCGGGAGATATCCGAAGAGCAGGTATCACTTTTCAAAGGACGGACGTGATCACGCGTTAAGTGACAAAAGATGTGCTATGCACAGAATTTAGGTGGTACCGCGGTCTTTTCGCCCTAAGCGATCAGACCGCTTTTTTATTTTAGATCGACAGGAGAAGAAAGATGTACAAGAAAGTATCTACAGACCTGAACTTCGTAAAGAGAGAAGAGGAAGTCATCGATTTCTGGAAGGAAAACATGATCTTCAAGAAGGCTCAGAAGCAGGGAGAGGGAAAGCCCGAATGGACGTTCTATGACGGACCTCCTACGGCAAACGGAAGACCTCATATAGGTCACGTGCTCACAAGATGCATAAAGGACCTTTTCCCGAGATACAAGTCCATGGACGGATACAATGTGCTGAGAAAGGCAGGATGGGATACCCATGGTCTTCCCGTGGAGCTCGAAGTGGAAAAACAGCTCGGGCTTGACGGCAAGGAACAGATCGAGGCCTACGGTGTAGAGGACTTCATAAAGAAGTGCAAGGAGAGCGTATGGCAGTATAAGGGCGAATGGGAAGTCCTTTCCGACCGTGTGGGATACTGGGCCGACATGGAGAACCCGTATATCACATATGAGAATGACTATATAGAGTCCGAGTGGTGGGCGCTGAAGAAGATCTACGACAAAGGGCTCCTTTACAAGGGACACAAGGTAGTGCCTTACTGCCCGAGATGCGGAACTGCTCTCTCAAGCCACGAGGTGGCTCAGGGCTATAAGGACATAACTGAGAAGTCCGCTACGGTAAGGTTCAGGGTAAAGGGAGAAGAGGATACATATTTCCTCGCATGGACGACCACCCCCTGGACACTTCCTTCGAACGTCTGTCTCTGCGTTAACGCCGACGTGGATTATGCAAAGGCAGTAAAGGACGGAAAGACATATATACTTGCAGAAGCTCTCGTGAAGGATCAGCTGGGAGAAGATGCCGAGATCACTCAGACCATGAAGGGCAAGGATCTCGTCGGCATGCACTACGAGCCGTTATTCGACTTCACCGAGAAGGCCTGCGGAGGGAAGGACGCGTTCTATGTGATCGCAGACGATTACGTCACTACCACGGACGGTACGGGAATAGTCCACAACGCGCCGGCATTCGGCGAGGACGACGCCAGGGTCTGCAGAGAGAACGGCCTCCCGTTCATACAGCTCGTGGACACCAAGGGAGAGATGTGCGGAGGGACCTACTGGGACGGAACGTTCGTGAAGAAGGCTGACCCCCTCATCTTAAAGGCACTCGAGGAATCGGGAGCTCTGTTCGATGCACCCGTATTCACACACAGCTATCCACACTGCTGGAGATGCGACACTCCTCTTATCTACTATGCAAGGAGCACCTGGTTCATAAAGATGACGGAGCTCCATGACCAGCTCATGAAGAACAACAACTCCATAAACTGGCTGCCCGACAACATCAGGGAAGGCAGGATGGGGAACTTCCTCGACAACGTCATCGACTGGGGCATCTCAAGAGAGAGGTACTGGGGAACTCCGCTTCCGGTATGGACATGCGAGTGCGGACACACCCATGTGATAGGAAGCATAAAAGAACTCCGTGAGATGGGAGAGGACATCCCTGAAGATATAGAGCTCCATAAGCCGTATATCGATGACGTGAAGGTCAGATGCCCTAAGTGCGGAAAGATAATGAAGAGGGAGAAAGAAGTCATCGACTGCTGGTTCGACTCAGGAAGCATGCCCTTTGCACAGTGGCACTATCCTTTCGAGAATCAGGATGAGTTCCAGAAGCGCTTTCCTGCCAATTTCATAAGCGAGGCAGTGGACCAGACGAGAGGATGGTTCTATACCCTTATCGCTATCGGAACGCTGCTCTTTGACGATGCACCTTTTGATAACTGCATAGTCCTCGGCCATGTTCAGGACAAGGAAGGAAAGAAGATGTCGAAGCACCTCGGAAACGTGGTGAATCCGTGGGATGTCCTTAATTCCAAAGGCGCAGATGCGGTCAGATGGTACTTCTATACCAACTCCGCTCCGTGGCTCCCGAACAGGTTCTACGACGAGGCAGTCTCCGAAGCCCAGAGAAAGTTCATGGGGACCCTCTGGAACACATACGCCTTCTATATCCTCTATGCGGACATAGACGGATTCGATCCTACGAAGTATGAGCTCTCGAAGGACCTCACCGTAATGGACAGATGGGTCCTCTCAAGACTCAATTCCACCGTCAGGTCCGTGAGGGATTATCTTGACAGGTTCCTCATAACCGAGGCCGCAAAGGAGCTCACATCCTTCGTGGACGAGCTCTCCAACTGGTACGTCAGGAGAGGCCGTGAGCGTTACTGGGGCTCCGATATGACTCAGGACAAGATAGACGCATACATGACCCTCTACACGGTCCTCGAGACGTTCACGAGGCTCATAGCCCCGTTCGTCCCGTTCGTGGCAGAGACCATATACCAGAACCTCGTGAGGTCAGTGGACAAGGATGCTCCCGAGAGCGTGCATCTCTGCAGCTACCCCGTAGTCCATGAGGAGATGATAGACAGCGAGCTCGAGAAGAACATGAACTCAGTACTCAGGATAGTGAACCTCGGACGCGCATGCAGGAACACGGCCAACATAAAGAACCGCCAGCCCGTATCCGCTATCTACGTGAGCGGACTTGAGGGGCTCCCGGAGAACTATGTGGAAGTCATAAAGGGCGAGCTCAACGTGAAGGAGGTCCATTTCGGTGCCGCTTCCAACGAGTTCGTGACATATAACGTGAAGCCGCAGCTGAGGACCGTGGGACCGAAGTACGGAAAGAACCTCGGAGCCATCAAGAACCACCTGCAGCAGGCGGACGGCTCCGTGATAGTCGGTATAATAAAGACGGGAGAGTCCTACAGGTTCACTGTGAACGGCACTGACGTAGAACTTGCCGACAGCGACCTCCTCATCGAGCCGGTGCAGAAGGAAGGCTTCGTGGTCGAGTCCGAAGGAGATATGGCCGTCATAATCGACACCCATATCACGAAAGAACTCGAAGAGGAAGGAAACGTGAGGGAGATCGTCTCCAAGATCCAGACCATGAGGAAGGAAGCAGGCTTCGATGTCACAGACCATATAGAAGTGGCAGTCGTTTCCGGGGAAGAGGTACAGAAGGTATTCTCCGACAATATGGAGCAGATCCTTTCAGATACCCTCGGAGACAGGGGATACCTCTCCGATATCGACGGATACAGGAAGGAATGGGACATCAACGGGAACAAGGCAGTATTCGCGGTGAAGAAGGTCTGAAGACCATTTTGAACTATCAGCCCGGAGCATTATCATCCGGGCTTTTCCTTTTTATCCTCCAAAGTGGTATAATCAGTATGCTGTAAAAGGTGGAAAGGTTCTATGGAAAAGAAAAAGAGAGCTGGAATCATATTCTATATACGACTTATTCTTCTCATCGTTTGTATCATAGGCATAGTCGTCTCTTCGATATGGCTTATCGGATACATGAAGGACAGGAAGGGCTATGACGATTCCGTTAAGGAAGCAGGAGACTTCGTGCTCATCCATGAGGAGACGGTCACCATTCCCGTGTCTTCGGGAGATGGCGAGGAGAAGAAGGAACAGTATACCTTCGATGGCCTGGACATAGACTTCGAGAGCCTGTGCAAGAAGAATCCCGACATAGTCGGATGGATCTATATACCGGGCACTGATATCAGCTATCCCATCGTACAGTCCGATGACAACATCCATTATCTGACCCGCAATGCCATGGGCAAGAAGAACGATCACGGAGCCATCTTCATGGACTGCACCAACACGTTCGGCTTCAATGATGCCAAGACGGTGATCTATGGGCACAGGATGAATGACGGGACCATGTTCGCACAGCTTTTGAACTACACATCACAGCAGTATTATGAAGCGCACAAATTCGGAGTCATATATACCCCCTACGGCAACTATCTGTTCGTAATAATCGGCGGAGGAGAGACCGACGCCAAGAAGCAGACCCATGCCGTATACCACACGGTCTCCGGAGACTATAAGGCCCATATCGAGGAGCTCCTTTCTGAATCCCTCTTCAGCACAAAGGTCACTTTCACGGGAGAAGAGAAGACTGTGATGCTCTCCACATGCGTCAGATGGAACGATTCAAAGAGGTTCTTCCTGCTCGGAGTGCTGATTCCATTCGAATGATATGATCAGTTATCGTAAAAGAAGACTTGGATCAAGTGCTGCAGATATCATCTGCGGCACTTTTTTGTTGTTAAATTGTTATCATTCAGTAAAATATTAGATTAAACAATACTTTAGTCATTGCATTATTTATTTTTTGGTGTATTTTGTTTTTAAATCAAATATAAATCTGTACTCATAAAGAATGAAGATAGAATACACTGGGAGGTTTTTAGTCATGAAGAAGTCTATGGCAATATTGACATTTCTGCTGATGCTTTGCTGTTTTGTCATTGGTGCATGCAGAGCGGTAAAGACAACTGATGAGGTCTATATGCTTTTTCTTGAAGATGTGGATTATCTGTATCTGAGCCCAGCAGGGAAAAGTGACTGGGGGAGCAAGATAACCATATCGGACAGTGACAAGGTAGAAGGGAAAGGGATACCTGTATCCCTTAAAGGGATCAGAGCGGAGGGTGAAACCTATGACATTAGATTCCATTCGCCCCATTACTATTACATCGATTTCAGTGGTGTTGAACTTAAGGATCAGGATTTTCTGCTTCTGTATCCTTCAGATGACGATCATGATATGCCATATATGATGATGAAACATGATATCGGAAAATCGAAGGATCAGAAAGAAGAGTATATCACAGGTTCCAAAGTTACATATGAATACTGAGAGATGGAATTGTCCTATCAAACAACCGCTCATCAGCCCTCTGTCGTGAGACAGAGGGCTTTTGTTACTCTATCCGGAGGACAGGTTAAGGAAATCATGGAACACTTTTCTTTTTCATATGCTATACTATACTGTGAATATTTATATGAGGTAATATGCCGTGAACAGTATGACCGGATTCGGCAGGGGTGAACTCGAAAGAAACGGACACTCCTTTGTCGTGGAGATCAAAAGCGTCAACCACAGATATCTTGATATGAACATCAGGAGCCCGAGAGTGCTACTCTTCCTGGAAGATGACGTGAGGAACGTCATAAAGGAGAGGATACAGAGGGGACATCTCGATGTATTCATCACATATAAGGACCACAATGACACCGTAGGCAACATCACGGTGAACGAGAATGTGTTGAGAGAGTATTTCGCAGCTGCGGAAAAGATCTCCGAGATCACGGGAAGACAGAACGACCTCGACATAGCTTCCGCCATGAAGCTCGACGGAGTGCTCGACTATGACGACGTGAAGCTGGATGAAGACCTGTTAAGATCTGCCTTAAGGGAAACGGTCACCATGGCCGTCGACCGCCTGACAGAGGCCAGGGAGAAGGAAGGAATAAAGATGGTCAGGGATCTCCTTGAAAGGAAGGAGACTCTTGATGGCATCATAAGCGACATAGAGAAGAGAGAACCCTGTGTGGTGGAGGAATACAGGGAAAAGCTCCGCCAGAAGATAGAGGAATACCTCTCAGATACAGAGATAGACGAGAACAGGTTCAATACCGAGATACTTTATTTCTCCGACAGGGCCAGCATCACCGAGGAGATTGTGAGGATACACGCACACCTCGAGGAACTGGAAGCGCTCCTTTCCAGCGAGGAATCCACGGGAAGGAAGATGGACTTCCTGATCCAGGAACTGAACAGGGAATTCAATACGATAGGCTCCAAGGCTTCGGATCTCAGCATCACGAAGGGAGTGCTCGCTGCAAAGGGCGAGATAGAGAGGATCAGGGAACAGATCCAGAACATGGAATGACGGAGAACATCCATTATGATGGTCAATATAGGCTTCGGTAACATAATCTCTTCGGAGAGGGTGGTGGCCATGGTGGCACCGGAATCCGCTCCCGTGAAGAGACTCATGAGTGAAGCAAGACAGAAGGGTCTGCTCATAGACGCGACCTGCGGCAGAAAGACCAGGGCGGTCATAATCACCGACAGCGAGCACGTCATACTCTCGGCCATACAGCCGGAGACCATAGCGAGCAGATGCGCGGCAAAAGATGAACTTAGCATAGATGAGGAATAAGGAGACAGAAAAATGGGAAGACTGATAGTCGTATCCGGTCCTTCAGGGGCAGGGAAGGGCACCATAATCGACAGAGTGCTCGAGAGGATGGAGAACGTCAAGCTTAGCGTTTCCTGTACTACGAGAGAGCCGAGACCCGGCGAAGTCGAGGGAGTGAACTACTACTATATCACCAAGGAAGAATTTGAAAGGCGTATCGAGGCGGGAATGTTCCTCGAATACGAGTCTTTCTTTGACAACTATTACGGAACTCCCGTGGACAAGGTCCATGAAGAGCTTTCGAAGGGGAACCACATCATCCTCGAGATCGATGTCAAGGGCGGAATGAACGTAAAGCGCATGGAGCCGGATTCACTGCTCATCTTCATCGCTCCTCCGGATCTTGAAGAGCTGAAGAGAAGGCTCGTAGGAAGAGGGACGGAGACTCCTGAACAGATCATCCAGAGGACGATGAGAGCCGAGATCGAGATGCAGTATATGGATCAGTACGACCACGTGATAGTGAACGACGACCTCGACAAGGCAGTGGAAGAAATGATAGCGCTCATCAGCGAATGAAAGGAATTTAAAATGGAAGAAAGAAGCATGTTCCAGCCGGATCTGGACGAAATACTTTCAAAGGTGGACTGCAGATACTCCCTCATAGTGGAGATAGCAAAGAGAGCAAGAGAACTCGTGGACGGAGACGAACCGCTTATCGACACGGATGAGATCAATCCGGTCTCGATAGCCATCGAAGAGATAGACCAGGGACTCATAGTCAAATCCAGCAATGCTTAAGGATAAACACATAACCATCGGAGTGACAGGCGGTATAGCGATATACAAGATACTGAGTCTCGTGAGCAGGCTCGTGAAGGAAGGCGCTGACGTACATGTGGTGATGACGGAGAACGCGCAGAAATTCGTGTCGCCTCTTCTGTTCGAGACCCTCTCGAAGAACAGGGTGATAACGGACACGTTCAACAGGGAAGATCCTAAAGAAGTCGACCATATAAGCCTCGCCAAGCTCTCCGACCTGGTTCTCGTGGCTCCGGCCACGGCAAACATAATAGCTAAGGCAGCAAACGGCATAGCGGACGATTTCCTGTCCACGATGCTTCTTGCCGTGACTTCGAAAAAGGCATTTGCTCCTGCTATGAACACGAATATGCTGAATGCCCCACCTACACAGAGAAACATCGAGACTCTGAAGAAGGACGGAGCATATATCATCGACAGCGCAACGGGCATGCTTGCATGCGGAGACGTGGGATCGGGAAGGCTTCCTGAGCCCGAAGAGCTCTATGAACACGTGCTCTATCTCCTCTCAGAGAAGGATCTGGAGGGGAAGAAGGTGCTCGTCACGGCAGGTCCCACTGTCGAGATGATTGACGACGTACGTTATCTCACCAACAGATCCACGGGCAAGATGGGCTACGCCATAGCAAGAGCTGCTGCTCTGAGAGGTGCAGACGTCACCCTCATATCAGGTCCGACCTCTCTTGGCACACCCATGTACGTGAACAGAGTGGACGTTAAGAGCGCTTCAGACATGTATGAGGCATGCGTAAAGGCTTTTCCCGGGACCGATATCACAATTAAGGCTGCAGCCGTCGCAGACTACACTCCTGCTGAATACAGGGAGGGGAAGATCAAGAAGGCCGGAGACATGGACCTTCAGCTCGTAAGGACGAAAGACGTCCTAAAGGAACTCGGCTCCATGAAGAAGGAAGGACAGGTCCTCATCGGATTTGCCGCAGAGGCATCCGATATCGAGCATAATGCCCTTGGCAAGCTCGAAAAGAAGAACCTTGACGCCATAGCTGCAAACGACATCTCAAGGAGCGATGCCGGCTTCGGCACCGACACCAATGAGGTGACCATGTACTTCAGGGACGGAGAGAAGAAGATCTTAGATAAGGCCGGAAAGTTCGAAATAGCAAACAGGCTTCTTGACGAAGCTTTGAGGATCCTCGCCTGACGGGGATCTTTTTATCATTTGAAAGGAAAGGATAAGGTAAGTATGGAATTCTGTCTGGATACGGGAGATTTTGAGGAAGTAAAGAAGGTATATGACATATACCCCGTGAAGTGCTACTCCATGAATCCGTCGATCGCGGTCCGCGCTCTTCAGGGCACCGGGATATCATTCATCGAGAACGCGATAAGGATAAGGGAGCACATAGGAGATGACCTTCCCTTCTATCTCGAGGCCATGGGAGACACGGCTGAGGAGATGATAGAGGATGCAAGGGCCATAAAGAAGGCAGTAAAAGGGAACACCTTCGTGAAGATACCCGCATGCCCCGAGGGCTTCAAGGCCATAAGGCTGCTGAAACAGGAGGGGATACTCTGTTCCTGCACCGCCATATATGATTTCAACCAGGCACTCCTGGCCGCAGAGGCAGGCGCATACTGCGTTGCCGTCTACGTGAGCAGGATCGACAGGACAGGAGGAGAGGGGATAGAGGTCGTGAGGAGGATCAAGGAAGCCTTCATGATAGAGGGACTCGACACCATGGTCTCCGCAGCATCCCTGAAATCGCCTCTTGCCATCGAGCAGGCAGCTCTTGCAGGTGCCGACAATGTCACCGTCACACTTGAGATGCTGGAGCAGATGGCCATCCATCCGATGACCGAGGGGACTCTTGAGAAGTTCAAGAGCGACTGGGAGGGACTCTTCGGAAAAGGCGTGAGAGTAGTAGACATGGTGAAATGAACCGGTCTTAAACCGGAAGAATATAGAGGATTAGAAGGAGATAACTTATATGGAAATGAAAGATTTGATTCTTGAAGCGATGAAGAAGGCAGGTGTGCCGCTGAATGCAGGCAAGATCGCAGAACTGACCGGACTTGACAGAAAGATCGTCGACAAGGCAATGGCTGCAATGAAGAAAGACGGCTCCATCGTCTCACCGGTCCGCTGCAAGTGGGAACCTGCTGAGAAATGACACACTGAGCACAGGACCCGTTCAGGGATCCTATGAAAAACGCCCCCTTTTCCGGAAGACCGGTATGAAGGGGGCATTTTATATTCGCATCAGGCCTCGTTTCATGGATAACAGATCATAATCCGAGCTCTTTATATATCCTCTCAATGAATGGGGATTTGTAACTGATGTATCCGTCTATGTCTTCGGGGTAAAGCCTTGCAGCCTCTTCCTTTATCCTGCCGTATTCCCGGACGGCAGCGGGATGGCTCCTCAGATAATCGCGGAAAGCGATATGCCGTCTGAGTTCGGAAGAATCAGGAGGGCATACGTAGAGATGGTGTTCCATCAGGTGCTCTTTTCCCTCATACCTGAAAGCTTCGCGTCCCGGGATCCCGAGATCGCCTTCGTGGATGTAACCTATGCCCTGAAGGGCTGAGATGACTTCCGGCAATGCGTTACGGCAACGTATCACCACGTCCATGTCGATTATGGGCTTTGCAGAGAGACCGGGAACAGAGGTGCTCCCCACATGTTCTATGGACACGGCAAGAGAACCGAGAGCCTCATAGATCTCTCCCGCTATCATATCAAAAGCATCCTTCCAGCCGCTGTCATACGGCAGGACCACAACATGCCTTGTTCTCATACACATTTTTCTCTTTCTTTATTTCTTCTCATATATGATATCATCTTCAGGCATTCCGTAACGCATGGGGTGTGTTCTTCCACAATCTCTTTTTCTGCTTTTCGCATGATGTTGGTATAATTATCTGTGGAGGAGATACATGTCTGAACGTTACTGCGAAGTCATAGTGGACATCGCCCACTCGAGCATAGACCATATTTACGACTACAGAGTGCCTGAGGGTCTTACGGATCTTCCTGGGCACAGGGTTCTCGTGCCTTTCGGACACATGGACGTGGAAGGCATAGTGCTGAGAGAGAAGGACAGCCCCGGCTATGACAGGGAAAAGATAAAGGACATAATACGGGTACTCGACGACGTGCGCACCGTAAGCGAGGAACAGATCAGGCTCGCGGGGTACATGTGTGCGAAATACCGCACCACGATGAGCTTTGCCCTTCGTTTCATGTTCCCATCCGGCGTGAGGAAGGACAGGGTCTCGAAAAAGGAGAGGCGCTATGTGAAGGCTGTCTCTGAAGAGGGACTCCTGGAGGAGAGAAGGGGATGCTTCGCAAAGAACGGGAACGTTAAGTACAAAAGAAAACTGGCTTACATAGATCTCCTTCTGGAAACAGGTGAAGTCCCGTATGATTCCGCCCTTTCAAATGTGATCTCAGGTCTGTCCGAAAAGGGTATCGTGACGGTGTTTGAAAAGGAGATAATGAGGTCTCCCGATACCGGAAGGACTGCAGAGAAGAGGGAGATCTCCTTTACAGATGAACAAGCTCTGGCCATAAGGCGCATCGAAGAAAAGACGGATAAGAAGGAGAACTGCACCTTCCTTCTTCACGGAGTCACGGGAAGCGGCAAGACCGAAGTATACATAGAGACCGTGAAGCACGCTCTTTCCATAGGAAGGACTGCCATAGTGCTGGTGCCCGAGATATCCATAACCCCTCAGATATTAAGAGAGTTCTCAAGGCATTTCACTGATGAGATAGCCGTGTTCCACAGCGGTCTCTCCGACGGGGAGAGATACGACGAGTGGAGGCGCATAAGGGACGGAAAGGCGAAGGTGGTGCTCGGAGCCAGGTCAGCAGTGTTCATGCCTCTCGAGAACATAGGCATCATAATCCTGGACGAAGAGCATTCCGAGAGCTACAAGGCAGACAACTATCCCCAGTACCATGCTGCGGAGATAGCCAACATAAGGGCAAAGATGAACAGCTGCCCTCTGGTGCTTGCGAGCGCCACACCTCTCATAGACGACTATTTCAAGTCCGAGATAGGCATGTACGAGAGGATAGAGATGAAACACAGGGTCGCATCCCTCCCGCTCCCAGACATGGAGATAGTGGACATGCGCCAGGAGTTCCAGAGAGGAAACAGGTCCATAGTGAGCGCTGCGCTTCGAAAAGAGCTAGGAGACGTGCTTGCAAGGGGAGAACAGGCAATGATATTCCTTAACAGGAGGGGATATTCCTCGAGCCTCATCTGCCCGTCCTGCGGAGAAGTGATAAAGTGCCCTCACTGTGATCTGCCCCTTAAATACCACAAGGACAGGAACGACCTTTTATGCCATTACTGCGGAAGGGCGTTCAGGGTGCCCGAGGCCTGTCCTTCCTGCGGAGAGAAAGCACTCTCATTCAGCGGAACAGGTACGGAGAAGGCGGTCGAGGAGATACAGAAGCTGTTCCCGACTGCCAACATAATGAGGATGGACTTCGATAGCACGAGGAAGAAGGATTCCTATTTCAGGATCTTCGAGGACTTCAGGGATCATAAGGCGGATATACTCGTCGGAACGCAGATGATAGCAAGGGGACTCGATTTCCCAAATGTCACTCTATCTGCTATACTTTCAGCAGACGGGATGCTGTTCTCGGGGGACTACCGTGAAGAGGAGAGGACCTTTGCCATGATAGAGCAGGTGGGAGGCAGGGCCGGAAGGCGGAAGAAGGGAAAGGTGATAGTCCAGACCCACAATCCGACCCACTATGCGATACTCTATGCGAAGGACCATGACTATCATGGCTTTTATGAGACCGAGATCCGCTTCAGGAAGGAAACATTAAAACCGCCCTACTCGAGGGTGTTCAGGATCGTGTTCTCCGGAAGGAATGAGGAGAGGGTAAAGAAGGTCTTTATGGAGACCGACCGTGAGATGAAGGAGAAGCTCGCTCCCCATAATAAGGACATACTCCTCTATGCGGCTGAGGAGGCGCCCGTGAGGAAGCTGGATGACAGCTTCAGATACCATATACTCATAAAGACTACGGTAAACCGGAACCTCAGCGGGGTCCGGGACATCATATATGACATCTGGGAAAAACGGATCAAGCATTCCGGCATAAACATCGGGATAGATGTGGATCCGTATTCCGTGAACTGAGGAGGCAGACATATGGCTCTAAGAAAAGTGCTTCAGGACCCGAATCCTAAGCTCAGAAAGAAATCAAGACCGGTAACGGAGATAACTCCGCATATCCATGAACTTCTGGACGACATGCTCGAGACTATGAGGGAGGACGAAGGCGTAGGCCTTGCAGCCCCGCAGGTCGGCGTGTTGAGAAGAGTAGTGGTGATAGAGATAGAAGACAGGGTCTATGAGCTCATAAACCCTGAGATAATCTCCTCCGAAGGCGAGCAGACCGGAAGAGAAGCCTGCCTTTCCGTGGAGGACAGGATGGGCATAGTCACGAGACCGAAGAAGGTCACCGTGAAGGCCCTCGACAGGAACGGGAACGAGCAGATCATCGAAGGCGAAGATCTCCTTGCAAGGTGTCTCTGCCATGAGCTCGACCACCTTGACGGGATCCTCTACATAGACAAGATGATAAGGGAAGTGGATCCGGAAGGAGAAGAAGGAGAAGATGAAGAAGAGTGAAGTCTCCATAGTCTTTCTGGGGACGCCTGAATTCGCTATCCCGTCTCTTCGCATGCTCGTGGATGAGGGATATGACGTAAAGGCCGTCATCACCCAGCCCGACAGGCCGAAGGGAAGGGGTCATAAGATGATACCGACTCCCGTAAAGGAGGAGGCCGAGAGGCTCGGACTTCCCGTATATCAGTTCGAGTCGCTCCGAAAAGAGGGACTTGAGCTCTTAAGGGAGATATCCCCGAAGCTCATGATAACTGCTGCCTACGGCCAGATCCTCTCCAAGGCAGTGCTTTCTGTACCGGAACTCGGCACGATAAACGTGCACGGTTCCCTGCTCCCGAGATACAGGGGAGCCGCTCCTATAGAATGGGCGGTTATAAACGGGGAGGAGAAGACCGGAGTCACCACCATGTTCACGGTAAGGGCCCTCGACGCGGGAGACATGCTGGAACAGGATGAACTTGCGATTGAAGACGAAGATACAGGCGGAAGCGTGAGGGAGAAGCTCTCATACGTGGGAAGGGACACCCTGAAGAGGACTCTTGAAAAGCTCCTTGACGGGACCCTTGAGAGGAAGCCCCAGGAGGAGACTGAGGTCACATACGCTCCCCAGTTCGAGAAGGGCTTCGGCCACATAGATTTTGATAAGGAAACAAAGGAGATCTGCGATCTCATAAGGGGGATAAATCCGGAACCCGGAGCATATTCCTTTTTAAAGGACGGCACCAAGTTCAAGGTGATGTTCGCCAGGGCTGCGGATGTTTCTGCTGACGCAGTGCCGGGGACCATACTCGAGGCGGACGACAGATCGGGGCTCATAATAAAGACGAAGGACGGAGCCGTGAGGCTCATGAGGATAGTGTATCCCGGCGGAAGGGAGATGGCCGACAGCGATTTCCTCAGAGGCCGCAGGAACGTGTTCATAAAGGGAGAGGCGCTTGACTGAAATGGCAAATCCCAGAAAGACTGCCGTTAACATACTGGAACAGGTGGAAGAGGGGGCATATCTCAACCTTGCTCTCAAGGATTCCCTCAGGGGAATGGAGGACAGGGACAGGAGATTCGTCTCCGCTCTTGTTTATACGACACTTGAGAACCTTTTAAGGATCGATCACGTGATAGATTCGTTTACTGAAGGAAAGAAGATCCACAGGTTCGTGAGGAACGTGCTTCGCATCTCAGTCTGTCAGATGATGTACTTCGATTCGGTGCCTGTGAGTGCAGCGGTGAACGAGTCCGTGAAGATAGTGGCATCTTCCCCGAAGAAGGCCCTCAAGGGATTTGCGAACGGAGTGCTCAGAAACATCTCAAGGCATATAGGTGAAGTGGAATATCCGGACGAGGAGAAGGAGCCCGTAAGGCATCTCTCAGTCCTCTTCAGCTATCCCGAGTGGATAGTGGAGAAATACATTGACGATTACGGATACGATACGGCGTGGAACATGCTCTCGTTTCGAAGACCGTATAACCAGATGAGCGTCAGGAGGAACCTGTTAAGAACAGACGGAACCTCATTCGAAGAAGGCCTGGAGAGCATATGCGCAGGCTTTACGAAGGGAAAGCTTTCACCGAACGCCTACTATCTGAAGAGCCCGTCCCAGATAGATGAGACGGATCTGTATAAGGAAGGAAAGCTCACCGTACAGGGAGAAGCCTCGATGCTGGTCTGCGAGATGGCGGGAAAAGGATATGATTCCGTACTCGATATGTGCGCTGCTCCGGGTGGCAAGACCGCATATCTTAATGAGCTCCTAAGCCCTTCATATATCGAAGCCTGGGATCTTCACGCTCACAGAGTGGAGATAATGGACTGGAACCTCAGGAGGATGGGGACGGAAGCGACCCTGAAGACCAGGGATGCTACCGTATTCGATCCTTCCCTGGAGGAGAAGTTCGGTCTCGTGCTTCTGGATGCACCGTGCAGCGAGCTCGGGCTCCTTTACAGAAAGCCTGACATAAAATACAGAAAGGAAAGGGAAGACCTCTCTTCACTGGCGCTCCTTCAGAGGAGGCTCCTCGATAATGCAGCCCGTTACGTGAAGAAGGGAGGCACCCTCATTTATTCCACCTGTACGATAGACAGAACGGAGAACGCTGATAACATAGAAGCCTTCCTTAAGGAACACGGGGAGTTCTCTCCGGCTGAGCCGGAAGGGGTCTTCGAAGGACTTAAGGACAGGATAGTGAACGGAGGCATACAGTTCTTCCCGCATCTTGACGGGATAGACGGCTTCTATATGGCAAAACTGGTGAAGAGATGAACGAGAACAGGATCTCTCTTCTGGACCTTACGGAAGAGGAATTGAAACAGGAACTCATAAGTATGGGCGAAAAGCCCTTCAGAGCAAAGCAGATAATGCTCTGGCTTTCCATGTGTGTTCCCTTCGATGAGATGTCCAATCTCCCGAAGGCTCTGAGAGAGAAGCTGAAGGAGAGATATACGGAAGGGTATCCGGAGGTGGAGACGGAACTGATAAGCAGGGACGGTACGAGAAAGTATCTTCTTAAGCTCAGTGACGGGAGCCTCATAGAGACGGTACTCATGGACTATTCCTACGGGAAGACGATATGCATATCGACCCAGGTAGGATGCCCCATGGGATGCGCCTTCTGTGCTTCGGGCATAGGGGGACTCAAAAGACAGCTCTCTTCGGGAGAGATGCTTGGAGAGGTCCTGAAGGTCAATTCGATTCTCGGAGAAGGCAGGAACATCAGGAACATAGTGCTCATGGGAACGGGAGAACCGCTCCTTAACTATGAAAACGTCGTGAAGTTCTTAAGATGCATCCACGCCGAGAACAGTCTCGGGATAGCATACAGGAACATATCCCTCTCCACCTGCGGGATAGAGCCCGCTATAAGAAGGTTCACGGAGGAGGGGATACCCCTTACGCTCTGCCTGTCGCTCCACAGCGCGATCCCTGAGAAGAGAAGAAAGATAATGCCCGTGGAGGAGAGATGGTCCCTCACGGATTCCGTGAAGGCCATGAGCGCATATATGGAGAAGACTGGCAGAAGGTTCATACTGGAATACATCCTGCTAAAGGATTTCAACATGGGAAAAGAGGATGCCGATGCCTTAAAGGAGCTCCTTAATGGAGAAACGGCACATATAAACCTCATACCCATGAACGGGGACACCGGCCCCTACAGCGCTCCTTCAGAGGAGGAGATAAGCCGGTTCGAAAAGATGCTGGAAATAAGAGGGCTCAGCTTCACGAGGCGGAGGAGCCTCGGACAGGACATAGAAGGCGCCTGCGGACAGCTGAGAGCCAAATACATAATAGAGGACTGAAGAGGGTCTTAAGGCCTGTCAGGAGAACATGAAGACATTTATTGCAACGAACAGGGGAAAAGTCAGAGCAGCGAACGAGGACTCCGTATACGAAGGAAGAGTGGAGCCCTTCGGTGAGGTGCTCATAATAGCGGACGGACTCGGAGGCTATAATGGGGGAAAATATGCCAGCAGCATAGCCATAGACGCAGTCGTGGGGCATATCCGCGGAGGCGAATATTCTCTTGAGGAACTTGAGAAGGCTCTGCATCTGGCAAATGAGAAGATCCTCGACATAGCTTCCAAGAACAGCGATCTCAGGGAGATGGGTACGACCTGCACGGTCGCTTCCGTCAGGGAAGAGCGCGCCATGATAGCCCATGTAGGAGACTCAAGAGCGTACATATACCATGAAGGCACGCTCACGCAGATCACTAAGGATCATTCCTTCATCCAGAGCCTCGTGGACAGAGGACTCCTTACGAAGGAAGAAGCAAGGGTCAACAAGTACAGGAATTCCATAACGAGATGCCTCGGTATGAAGGGACTCACGGTGGATCTTTTCGACGTGTCCATCTTCTCGGGAGACATACTGCTCCTCTGCTCGGACGGACTCTTCCAGTATTTCTCCGACAGGGAACTTGAAAAGATCATAAGGCACGACAGAGATCTCGAGAGGACTGTCCAGAAGCTGATGAGGATAGCCCTAAGACGCGGAGGTTCCGACAACATCTCCGTGGGACTTCTGAAGATGGAGGGCAGTGAAGATGAGTGAGCTTATCCATAAGGTCCTTCAGGACAGATACGAGATAATAAGGAAATTCGACGAGGGCGGCACCAGCGACATCTACATAGTAAGGGACCAGGAGACTGAGGAGACCCTTGCACTCAAGATGCTGAAGAAGGAGTTCGCTTCCGACGAGCAGTACGTGGAAGCCTTCCTGAACGAGATACATATCTTAAGGAAGATGAAGTTCCCGGGCATTGTGCACCTGGTGGATGACGGGGAATATGAGGATACGTACTGGTATGTGATGGAATACATAGACGGGCCTACTCTCAAGAAACTCATGAGGAGGGGAGACCTTACCCTGGAACAGAAGGTGGAGACGGCCCAGATCATGACGAGGACCATGGGACTTGCGCATCTTGCGGGAGTGGTCCACGGGGATATAAAGCCGGAGAACGTCGTACTGGATCAGGACATGTATCCGGTGATACTGGACTTCGGTACCGCCGATGACAACAGGATATCCAAGTCCGTGAAGGACAAGGTCATAGGCACCGTGGAATACTTCTCCCCCGAACAGGCAAAGGGAGAAAAGCCGGACAAGTCAAGCGACATATATTCCATGGGAGTGCTTCTCTATGAACTGTTTACCGGAAATCTTCCGTTTACTGGAAAGGACAAGGTGAAGCTGGCACTGAAGCACGTGCATCAGCTGCCCTATGAGCCTTCCAAGATAGCCGATGTGCCTGAGAGCATAAGCAGGATAATCCTCAAGGCCATGAGGAAGGACAAGAAGGACAGGTATCAGTCCTTCGGCAGGATGGAGGAGGACCTGAAGAGATGTCTTGAGGATCCTTCTGGAGAATACATCACCGACTATCTGGATACCTATGTGCCCGAGGAACCGGCAGAAGAGGAGACAGACAACAAGAGCGGAGTCGGTTCCAACAGGAGACTTCGCCATATAATCTACGGAATACTGGCAGTGGCATTCCTCATAATAGGCTTTATAGTTGCAAAGAACGTGCTCAATGGACTGGATACCAAAGACACAGAGAAGATAATGCCTTCGTTCGTCGGAAAGCCCTATTCCGAGGCCCTCCTTTTTGCGGAGGACAACGGCATAATCATCACATATGAGTTCGAGACGAATCAGGAGATCGATGCTGATATGGTGATATCCCAGATACCTGAATCCGGTTCCCCGATCAAGGAAGGGGAGGAGATAAGGATAAAGGTGAGTCTCGGAAAGGGAGAGGCTGACACTATGCCTGATCTTTCGGGCATGAACATCGATGACGCCATACAGCTCCTGAATGAGATGGGGATATCCGACATAGGGCATGAATTCGTCCATGATCACTCATATCCGGAAGGTACGGTCATAAGGAGCGAGCCTGCAGCAGGTGAACCAATCAGGGATATGGTGTATCTCTTCGTGGCTGAGCAGGGAGGAAGCGATATCTCCCAGGTGCCGAACGTCACCGGAATGGACATCGGAAAGGCTGTTTCCGAGCTCAGGGCAGCCGGCTTCAGACATGTGTATATAAACATCATGGAGGGCGGAGATGTCAAGCAGGATACCATGACAGTGGAATCCCAGTATCCTTCTCCTGAGATGACGGATATCAGCTTCAGCTATGTGGAGATAAACGTCAATCAGCCGAAAAAACCTCTGAACGTCAAGTGTAGCACTCCTGAAATAACTCTGAAAGAGAATGAAAAGGGATATATCACATGGGTCCTTGAGGTCATAAAGGACGGGGAGACCTATGAGTTCATACTTGAAAGGGCAGCATTTACCGAAGGTGACCTGGAGGAAGAAACTAGGAACTTCACCGTAAAACTGGTGGAGAGCTTCAAAGGCTCTGAGGGATCCGTAAAGGTATACAGCAACGAGACAGAGGTCTACAGAGGTATCGTAGAGATCAAATAGGGGGACGAGTTCTTTGACTGGCCGGTGGTTCGGAAGATACATACCACCGGCCATCTTTTTTTTGCTTCGGAAATCCGTTTTTGAAACAAAAAATTCATAAAAAATATATATTTATGGAAATGTTATCTGTTTAAAATAGTTCTCAGAAGGTAAAAAAACGGAGATGCAGTATGAGCAACGATTTTAACAGCTATGATGATGACCGCAGGCAGAAAAGAGTCAGACAGTATCATGATGAAGGTATGCCTAGACCAAGGGGAAAATCCTCAGGTATGAGGATGAGATACAGGACACTTAAGAACGGATTTATTGCTGTTTGCGTGATCCTCACGGTACTTGTAGCATTGTCAGGGCTTTTCTATTACAAGAGCTATATGAGATATCAGGATGATATCACTGAGCATAACAGATCCCTGACGGAACTGAAGGACAAGCTTACGGAAAAGCAGAAGGAACTCGACTCCAAACAGGGTGAGCTTGATTCTCTGAAAGAGCAGTATGCAAAGACGCTGGCTGATCTGGAGGCCCTTAAAAAAGAGAAAGAATCCCAGAACAAACAGGAGCCCGGACAAAAGGAAAAAGAATCAGAACAGCAGGAGACCGGTGAAAAGATCGCATACCTTACATTCGATGACGGAGTATCCAAGAATACCCCGGAGCTTCTTGACATGCTGGACAAATACGGGGTCAAGGCTACCTTTTTCCCGAACTGGAAAAATGGTTACAAGGATTACTATAAACTGATCCTTGAAAAGGGACATGCTCTCGGGAACCACACGGCTACCCATGAATGGGAGTCCGTGTATTCCACACTGGAAGGCTTCAAGAAGGAAGTCAAGACACTTGAAGACAATGTATATGAGGTGACAGGTTTCAGACCGACCCTGTTCAGATTCCCAGGGGGAACGAACAATACCAAGAACTTCAAGTACAACGGAAAGAACACACAGTTCATACCGGCAGCAATAGACTGGCTGACTTCCCAGGGCTATTCATATTTCGACTGGAACGTGAGCAGCGGAGATGCAGAGGGTGTGAAGTATACCCCAGATCAGATCGCTGAGCACGTGCTGTCAGGAGCAAAGGGAAAGCAGACAGCCATCATCCTCATGCACGACGCAGTTTCGAAGCACACCACCATCGAGGCACTGCCTAAAATAATAGAGGGTCTAAAGGCCCAGGGCTTTACTTTCAAGGTTCTGACGAAGGATTCCAAACAGATCCATTTCAAACCTGCACAGTAATCAAAAAGATGCAAAATCATGAATGATCCGTCCGGACCGATGTACCCTTTAACGGAAAAGAGGAAGAGAAGCAAGTCTCTTCCTCTTTTTCAGCAGCGGATACGATAGAACGTATCCTGCGTGACCCTCTCAGATCCCCATTTCCTTTTTGACCTCTCCGAAGCATCTTACCGCGAAATCGAGGTCTTCCTTTGTATGTCCGGCAGAGATCTGGGTACGGACACGTGCCTTTCCCATAGGCACGACGGGATAACTGAATCCTGTCACATACACGCCCTTTTCGAGTACTCTGTCTGCGAATTCTTTTGCAACTTTTGCATCATATAGCATTATCGGAACTATAGGATGCTCACCCGGAAGCAGGTCGAATCCGAGCTTTGAGAGCTCTCTTCTGAAATAGTTGGCATTCTCATGGACCCTGTCTCTTAATTCGGTAGATTCTTCCAGGATGTCGATCGTCTTTATGGACGCTGCGCAGATGGCGGGAGCAAGGGCATTACTGAAAAGATAAGGACGGGAACGCTGACGCAGGAGCTCGACGATCTCTTTTCCGGCAGCGGTATATCCGCCCGAAGCTCCTCCCATGGCCTTTCCGAAGGTCCCTGTTATTATGTCCACACGTCCCATGACATGGCAGTGTTCGGCAGTACCTCTTCCGTGCTCTCCCATGAATCCAACAGCATGGGAATCGTCCACCATGACCAGAGCGCCGTATTCATCGGCCAGATCGCATATGCCTTTCAGGTTTGCGATATATCCGTCCATAGAGAAGACTCCGTCCGTCGCTATCAGCTTTATCCTGCAGTCCTTTGCTTCTTCCAGTTTGAGCCTGAGGTCTTCCATATCGTTATTGTGATAACGGAGGCGCTTTGCCTTGCAGAGCCTTATTCCGTCAATTATCGAGGCATGGTTCAGCTCGTCGGAGATGACCGCATCCTCGGGCCCTAAAAGAGTCTCGAAGAGTCCGCCGTTGGCGTCGAAACAGGATGAATAGAGTATGGCGTCTTCCATGCCCACGAAGTTTGCTATGCGCCTTTCGAGCTGCTTATGTATGTCCTGGGTGCCGCATATGAACCTTACCGACGAGAGACCGAAGCCCCACTCGTCATAGCTCTTCTTTGCGGCTTCTATGAGCCTCGGATCATCCGAGAGGCCTAGATAATTGTTGGCACACATGTTCACGACTCCTTTTGCGGCAGTGGTGTCTATGCGGCTCTTCTGAGGGGTAGTGATTATCCTCTCATCCTTATATGTACCCGATTCCCTTATACCTTCCAGCTGTTCTTCATATATCGAATATGCAATTTTCATATGATGTCTCCTTTTTACTTTTCCCAAGAGAGTATGACCTTTCCGGACTGCCCGGAATTCATGGCCTCAAATCCCTTTTCGAAATCAGTGTACGGGAACCTGTGGGTGATGACGGGGTGCAGGTCGAAGCCTGCTTCAACCATGCTCATCATCTTGTACCAGGTCTCATACATCTTCCTGCCGTAGATGCCCTGGAGCGTGAGTCCCTTGAATATGACGTCGTTCCAGTCGATCACCGTTCCCGGGCCTGAAATGCCCAGCAGTGCGGCCTTGCCGCCGTTCCTCATATGCTTCAGCATCTGGTTCAGGGCAGCACCGCTTCCGCTCATCTCGCATGCGACGTCGAAGCCCTCTATGATGCCGAGCTCTTTCATGGTCTCATCGAGATCCTGATACTTAAGGTTCACGGTAGCCGTAGCTCCCATCTTCCTTGCCAGATCCAGCCTGTAGTCGTTCATGTCGGTGACGACCACATGCTTGGCTCCGTTGTGGGCGCAGATACCTGCGGCCATCACGCCTATGGGTCCCGCTCCCGTAACGAGCACGTCTTCGCCTATGACGTCGAACATGGTGGCGGTGTGGAATGCGTTCCCGTATGCATCGAAGAAGGAGACCACATCCTCGTCTATCCCTTCCGGTATGACTATTATGTTCGTAGCGGGTATGCAGAGGTATTCGGCAAAAGCCCCGTCCCGGTCAACGCCTACTCCCTTGGTATGCTTGCACCACTGTCCGTTTCCGGCACGGCAGTTCCTGCAGCGGCCGCAGACTATATGGCCTTCCCCGGAAACGATCTGGCCTATCTCATAGCCCGTGACTCCGGGTCCGATGGCCGCAATCTCACCTACGTATTCATGGCCTATCACCATCTCCGGATGAATGTGCGCCTCTGCCCACGGATCCCAGTTGTATATATGCACGTCCGTGCCGCAGATCGCCGTCTTGTGTATCTTAATGAGTATCTCTCCGATACCGACCCTGGGCACCGGCACCTTCTTGAGAGTGAGTCCGGGAGCCGCCTTGGTCTTCACGAGAGCATCCATCAAATCAGGTATCATATTATCCCTCCAAAAAAGAAATATGGACTGAGAGACCCGTATAAAGAAAAACAGCCCGGGGCGGCCATTTATACCGTGCCCTGAGCTGCAGAACCAGCATAGAAGCCTCTCTTTAAATGTACTAGAAATCGCAAAGAAACTCAAGGTCATATATTATATACATTAGATGAATAAATGGCCTGGATCCGGCAATCAGGTATTACCTGCATGCGGACAGCAATCAAGGAAAAATAATTCGTTGGCCTGTGGCAATTTCAGGCGGAATGGGGATACAATAGACATAGCTTATATAACAGGAGCAGTGCCATGGACAACAAGGATCTTAAAGAAAACATGATAAACGAAGAACGGCATACGGGAAAGAGATACAGGAGGATGAAGACGGTATTCATCACTGTTTCCGTCGTACTGGTCCTGATGCTCATAACATCGGGATTCCTGTACTACAAAAACTTCTCCACATATAAGGAGCAGCTTGGAAAAGACGAGCAGCTGCTGAAGGATCTGTCCGGCAAACTGACGGAGAAGCAGGAGGAGCTCGATCAAAAAAATAAGGAACTGGATATAAAGCAGGGAGAACTGGAGACTATACAGGACCAGCTCGGTTCCATACAGAAGGAGCTGGATTCCCTGAAAGAACGCATAGCGGAAGTGTCTGCTGAGAACGAGACCGTCAAAAAAGAGAACGATGATCTGAAAAAGGAACTGGAGGAGGCAAAAAAGGCTCTGAAGGCGAAACAGGAGCTGAAGGCAAAGCAGGAGCAGCAGGCAAAAAAGGATAAGCAGGAAACAAAGCCGAAACAGGAGAAACAGGAGACCCAGGAAAAGCAGGAGACCCAGGAAAAGCAGGAGACTCAGGAGAAACAGGAAGAACCAAAAAAACAGACCGGAAAGGTCGCCTATCTGACCTTTGACGACGGCGTATCCAAGAACACTCCGAAGCTTCTTGCCGTACTGGACAAATACGGGGTCAAGGCTACTTTCTTCGCAAACTGGAAGCCTAGCCTCAAGGAATACTATAAGCAGATAGTGAAGAAAGGGCATGCTCTTGGAAATCACACGGCGACCCATCAGTGGGAGTCTGTATATTCCTCGCTCGACAGCTTCAAAAAGGAAGTCAAGACTTTTGAGAAGAACGTATATGATCTCACGGGATACAGGACGACACTCTTCAGGTTCCCCGGAGGAACGAGCAACACGAAAGGCCTCAAATACAACGGGAGGGACACCACTCTGGTCCCAAGGGCGATAGAGTGGCTGAAATCCGAGGGCTATGCGTATTTCGACTGGAATGTGAGCAGCCGTGATGCTGACGGAAAGAAATATACAGCTTCAGAGATCGCAAACCACGTCCTGAACGGAGCGAAGGGAAAGAAGGTCGCCATCATATTGATGCACGATATGGTCTCAAAGCAAACTACCCTTGAAGCTCTTCCGAAGATCATAGAGGGCCTCAAGGCCCAGGGATTCACCTTCAAGGTCCTTTCCAACAGCTCCAGCACGGTCCATTTCAAGCCTGCAACGAAATAAAAAGGAAGAGAAGATGCCGTCATTTGACAAAGTGACGGCATATCTGTATCATAATCTTTACCTATAAAGAGTGCGCGAGAGACAAGCTCGCTGACCGCACAGCAACCTGCCAGAGGGTAAGGTGCTAAAGCTTGACCGATGGGTATCCTGACAGTTAAATATTGCCCATCGGTGACGATGGGCTATTTTTTGTGTCCTCTTTTGGGAATCCGTAAAAAGAGAAAGGAACAGAAGATGGAGACGATCATAATCGAAGAGAAGAGGATGCCGAGCTTCCTGGATCCAAGCATCGAGAAGACACTTAAACTGTGTCAGAGGGGCTGCAATTTCTACGTAATGAACGAGGATGGCTACATGCACCACATACCGAACGTACATGACGTGGAGAAGGCAAGATGGGCTTTCACGATATATAAGCCTCTCTGAAAATGAAGGGGACTGTCTTCATAGGGGACAGTCCCCTTTTTATGTGGAAAAATGAAGTCCGGTATTGTATACTAAACAGAGTGTAATATGGGAAAGGTATGGGGATGAAAGAGAACAGAAGGGCAGAAGGAAGGATCGTGAAGGGAGTCGGCGGTTATTACTACGTCGAGACTTCCGACGGTTCCGTCTATGAATGCAGGGCCAGAGGCCTCTTCAGGAAGCAGGGCATCAAGCCTGCTCCGGGGGACTATGTGGAATTCTCTTTACCGACCGACACCATCGCGGGAAACGTGGAAGTGATAAAGGAAAGGATGAACGCACTTAAGCGTCCGTATATCGCAAACGTGGACCAGCTCATGGTGGTGATCGCAAAGAAGCGTCCGGACCCGGATCTGCTCCTCGTTGACAGGCTCCTCATATACGCAAGGCTCATGGAACTCCCGGTGATACTGGTCCAGAACAAGGACGACCTCACTGGAGAAGACATACTCTCCCAGTACAGGGATGCGGAAGTGAAGTGCATGAGCATCTCCGTAAAAACGGGCACGGGACTCTGTGAGATAAGGGAAGTATTAAGGGGAAAGACCACCTGCCTTGCGGGGCAGAGCGCAGTCGGAAAATCCTCTCTCATAAATGCAATGGACCCTTCCCTCAGCCTCGACACGGGAGATCTCGCAAAGAAGGCCGACAGGGGCACCCATACTACGAGGCACTCCGAGTTCATGAGGATCGACTCTTTAGACTGCTGGATAGTGGATACGCCCGGCTTCAGTATACTCGAGAACGCCGAGATGAGCATGTATGACCTTAAGGATCTCTATCCCGAGTTCACCGAAGGGGCGAAGACCTGCAGGTTCGACCGCTGCGTGCACATAAACGAGCCGGACTGCGGAGTGAAGGAGATGCTTAAGGAGGGAAGGATATCCCCCGAGAGATACGAAAGATACAAACTGATATATAACGAACTGAAAGAAAGGGAAATGAACAGATATGATTGAACACGGATTAAAGGTAAAGGTAGCGCCTTCGATACTTTCGAGCGATTTCACGAAGATGGCCGAGTCTCTCGATGCCATCAAGAGCTGGGGAGCAGACTGGGTGCACTGTGACGTAATGGACGGCATGTTCGTGCCGAACATCACCTTCGGACAGCAGATGATAAGGGACTTCAGGAAGCATTCGGACATGTTCCTCGACGTGCACCTGATGGTACAGGCACCTGAGAGATACATCGACGAGTTCATAGACGCAGGAGCGAATCTCATCACCGTACACCAGGAGGCCACCACCCATCTTCACAGGACCATTCTCCAGATAAAGGACAAGGGAGTGAAGTGCGGTGTGGCAATAAACCCGGCCACCAGCATCTACACCCTTGAGGACGTGCTTCCGGATATAGACATGGTGCTCCTCATGTCCTGTGACCCGGGATTCGGAGGACAGCCGTTCATACCATATGCACTTAACAAGGCACCGAAGCTCAGGGAGATGATGGGAGACCGTCAGATAGACATCGAGGTCGACGGCGGAGTCAGTGAGAAGAACATAGATCAGATCCTCGCTGCAGGTATCAACTGCATAGTCGCAGGCAGCGCGCTCTTCAAGTCTCCTGATCCCGTAAGGACATGTGAGATCCTGAGAAACGGAAACAGATGAACAAAGCCCTGAAACGGATCGCAGTCATATCTGCGATCCTTATTCTCATAGGGATACTGATGGCATTCGTGGAGATCTTCTCGTTCTCCATGGATTTCTATGCCGGAGAATTCGAAAAGCTTGGTACGGCTGAAGACATAGGCATCTCCCATGACGATGCTGTAAGGGCCATGCAGGTCCTTCTCGATTATCTTAAGGGAAAGAGGGACGACATAGACCTTACGGTCAGAAGATACGGGATGGAGATATCCTTCTATAACGAGAAGGAGTATATTCACATGATCGACGTGAGAGCGCTCTACAGGACTGCGAGGCTCGTCGGTTTCATCGGAGCAGGAGCGGGCCTTTTGTTCATGATCCTCTCACTAATATTCGCAAAGGATGCGAGAAAGGACATACTTGACGGATATATCCTCGGGAACTTCATATTCTTCGGTATCCTGCTCGCCCTCGGACTCTTTGCGGCAATAGACTTCGACACGTTCTGGGTCTCCTTCCACAGGGTCTTCTTCAGTAACGACCTGTGGCTCATGGACCCGTATAAGGACAATATGATACTGCTGTGCGAGGAGGAGATGTTCTTCGACCTCGTGATAAGGACAGCGGCGTGCTCGCTCATAGTGATAGGGGCGATGCTCGTCACGGCAGTTATATGGAGAAAAAAGGAAAGTGACAGACAGCGTGAACAGACTGAAGGATAAGGAGGACATACTTGTCCTCGCAATAGAGACCTCTTGCGATGAGACTGCGGCTTCCGTCGTCAGGAACGGAAGGGAAGTCCTAAGCTCGGTCATATACTCCCAGATAGACATCCATAAGGAGTTCGGGGGAGTCGTGCCCGAGATAGCTTCGCGTAACCACGTGGAGAAGCTTCCGTATATCGTGAGGAACGCTCTTCTCGAGGCAAAGCTCACTTTTGACGACATAGACGCCTTCGCGGTTACCTATGGGCCCGGCCTCGTGGGAGCTCTCCTCACAGGAGTCTCCTATGCAAAGACTCTGGCATACTGTCTTAATAAGCCGCTCTATGCGATAAACCACATGGAGGGGCACATAAGCGCGAACTACATATCCCACATGGATCTTGAACCGCCTTTCCTGTGCCTTCTGGCATCGGGAGGTCATTCGAACATAATACACGTGAGGAACTACTGCGACTATGAGGTGATAGCATCCTCAAGGGACGACGCGGTGGGAGAGGCCTTCGACAAGGTGGCTAGGGTCATAGGACTCGAATATCCCGGAGGTCCGAACGTGGAGAAGCTCGCTAGAAACGGGAATGCGGACGCATTCCATTTCCCGAGACCACTCAGGGGAGAAGAGACATATGACTTCTCTTTCAGCGGCATAAAGACAGCCGTGATAAACCTCGTAAGGAACGCCGAGAGCAGAAGAGAGCCCGTGGACAGGGCTGATGTTGCTGCATCCTTCCAGAAGTGTGCGGTCACGTATCTGAGGGACAACCTCATAAGAGCAGCAAGGGACAGGAATGAGAAGGTCCTGGTGCTGGGAGGCGGAGTGAGCGCAAACGGGGCCTTAAGGGACAGCTTTGAAGATCATAAGGATGAGTTCAGGATATACTATCCGGAGCTCAGATACTGCACGGACAATGCGGCAATGATAGCCTCTGCCGCATATTACAGGATAAGGAACGGAGACAGCCCCTCGGAGCTCACGCTGAATGCGGACCCTGGACTGGAGATATGATGGAAGAGAAGAAATTCATGCTCTCTCCCATAGGGGAAGAGGAGGCAAGGCTCAGGAACCCCCTGGTGCTGGCCTATATAGGAGACACCATATACGACCTCTACGTAAGGACATACTTCGTTAAGAACACGAAGCTCGGAGTGAATGCCCTCAATTCCAGGTGTGCCGGCATGGTGAACGCCCGCGTCCAGGCCGGGGCTGCAAGGAGGATATACGACTCCCTTACCGAAAGGGAACAGGACATCTTCAGAAGGGGCAGGAACTCGAGCCCGAAGTCCACGGCCAAGAACATGTCCGTGGCTGACTACATGTCCGCTACGGCCCTAGAGAGCGTCATAGGTTACCTGTATCTCTCGGGAGAGCATGAGAGGATAGAAGAACTCATGGAGACCATAATAGGGTTTGGTGAAGAAGATGAATGAACATGATACCGATATGATATTCGGAAGGAATTCCGTGAGAGAGGCCATGAGGTCCGGGAGGGAGATAGACGTTGTCTACGTTCAGGAGAACGCAGAGAAGAACCTTTCCGAGATCATATCCCTTGCACGGAAGAAGGGGATACCCGTAAAGCAGGTCCCGAAGAACAAGCTCGACCAGATGCTCCGCTTCAACGATCCCTCGGGCAATATAAACCATCAGGGGATAGCCGTGAGGGTCGCAAGGGTGGAATATGCCTCGATAGAGGACGCCGAGAGGCTTGCGGAGGAGAAAGGGGAGCCCCTGTTTCTGATAGCCCTTGACGGCATAGAAGACCCGAGGAACCTCGGAGCCATAGTAAGGAGCGCGGAGATCTTCGGTGCTCACGGAGTCATAATCACGAAGAGGAAGAGTGCAGGCATGACGGGGCTCGCGGCAAAGACCGCGTCAGGAGCCGAGGAATACATACCTGTGATAAAGGTGTCTAACCTTGCAGCGACTATAGATGAGATAAAGAAAAAGGGAGTCTTCGTGGCGGCAGCCGATATGGGCGGGCAGAGCCTGGATAAGACCGACCTCACGGGAGCCATGATGCTCGTCATCGGTTCTGAGGGAGAGGGCATCTCAAGGCTCGTAAGAGACAAGGCCGACTTTATAGTCTCGATAGACATGTACGGACACGTGGAGTCCCTTAACGCTTCAGTGGCCGCAGCGATACTGATGTATGAGAAGAAAAGACAGGACAGAAGAAAGTGAATATCTGAACATACCCGAAGAAGAGCAGACGGATTTTATCGGGTACGATCCCTTCAGCATAGACAGGGATCTGTCTTCCTATGAGCATCTGACGGACGAGGAACTCATAGGCGTGCTTCGAAAAGGGGACAAGGATGCCGAGGAGGTGCTCATACAACGCTACAAGTGGCTCGTGAAGGTGAAGAGCAGGACGTATTTCCTCTCCGGAGCCGACAGGGACGACATAGTGCAGGAGGGCATGATAGGGCTGTACAAGGCCATAAAGGACTACGATCCCGAGAAATACAGCTCCTTCAGGACGTTCTCGGACCTCTGTATCTCAAGGCAGATGATCTCTGCCGTGAAGAGATCGAACAGGATAAAGAACATACCCCTTAACGAGTACGTGTCCTTCAGCAGGACCGTGGGCGATGAGGAGGGAAGGACTGTCCTCGATCTTCTGAGCGGTCCCGAATCAGATAATCCTGAAGACAGGGTGATGCACAAGGAGGATCTCATCTACATAGAGAAGTTCATGGACGAGAAGCTCACCGACCATGAGAAGAAGGTCGCAGGCCTCTATATAGAGGGAAAATCCTACAGGGACATAGCCAGGATCTTAGGAAAGAGCAGGAAATCCGTGGACAGCGCCCTTCAGAGGGTGAAGAAGAAGCTCGAGAACTATGTCGTTTCGGGCATGTGAAGATTAAAGTACATTTAATTATATTTTGTTGCAATTGAATTGATAATGTTGTATCATCTGATGCAGTGAATTTGGGGAGGGCTCAGGGAAGCCTTCTCATTTTTTACTTTTAAACGATGGGGGTGATTTGTTATGCAAGATTTTGTATTGACAAAAAGCGGAAAAGAAGAGCTCGAGAAGGAGCTCGACTATCTTATCACTGTAAAGAGACCTGAGATATCGGAGCAGATAAAGGAAGCCCGTGCCTTCGGTGACCTGAGCGAGAACGCAGAGTATTCTGAAGCCAGGAACGAACAGTCCAGGAACGAGGGAAGGATCCAGGAACTGGAGAACATCTTAAGACACGCGACCATAATGGACGACAACGACATCAATCTGGACAGAGTCGGCATCGGCACGAAGGTCAGGATACTGGACACCGAATTCAACGATGAGATGACATACGTTATCAGAGGCACCAGCGAGACCGACGCATCAAGGAACATCATCTCGAACGAGTCCCCGGTAGGAGCTGCTCTCATGGGACACGGAGTCGGAGATGAAGTGATCGTCAAGGCTCCCCAGGGATCATTCAGTCTAAGGATACTTGAGATCTCAAGGGCGGAATGACACTTAAGTGATAATATGGCAAGACCCTTTTCATTCGGACCTAAGGCTGAAAAGGGTCTTTTCCTGTTTTTATGGAATTGTGATATCTCCCTTTATGGTGTGAAATCCGGCCCCATGTGTTAAAATATCGTATGATCAATTACAGGAGAGATTAAATATGGCAAAAGACAACAGCACACTGAACGAATCTTCTGAGCTCTATGTCAGAAGAGAGAAACTGAGGACTCTCAAGGAAACGGGAAGAGATCCTTTTCTGGTGACCAGATTCGACGTTACAGACGACTCCTGCAAGATAAAAGAGAATTTTGAAGAATACGAGGAAAAGGACGTTGCCGTGGCAGGCAGACTCATGAGCAAGAGAGTCATGGGAAAGGCCTCCTTCTGCAACATCAAGGATTCTACCGGCAACATACAGCTCTATGTCTCGAGAGACGACCTCGGAGATGAGGCTTATGCAGAGTTCAAGAAATATGACGTCGGCGACATAGTGGGAGTGAACGGATTCGCATTCAGGACCAGGACCGGAGAGATCTCCGTGCATACGAAGAAGATGACTCTTCTTTCAAAGTCGCTGCTGCCGCTCCCGGAGAAGTTCCACGGATTCACCGACCTTGAGCAGAGATACAGACAGAGATACGTCGACCTCATAGTGAACCCCGAGATAAAGGACACGTTCATAAAGAGGGCGAAGATAATAAACGAGATAAAGAGCTATCTTAACGAGAGAGGATATCTCGAGGTCGAGACCCCGGTCCTCACTCCGTTTGAGATAGGTGCATCGGCAAGGCCGTTTACGACTCACCACAACACCCTTGACGTGGACATGGTCTTAAGGATCGAGACCGAGCTCTATCTCAAGAGACTCATAGTCGGAGGCATCGACAGGGTCTATGAGCTCGGAAAGAACTACAGAAACGAGGGCATGGATACGAGACACAACCCGGAATACACTGGGATAGAGCTCTATCAGGCATATACCGACGTCAAAGGGATGATGGACCTCACGGAGGAGCTCTTCAACAGGATAGCCGATAACGTGAACGGTTCCAGGATAGTGACATATCAGGGAAAAGAGATAGACTTTACTAACTGGTCCAGACTTTCAATGAAGGAAGCCGTGAAGAAGTTTTCAGGAGTCGATTTCGACGACTGGAAGAGCGATGAGGACGCCATAGAATGCGCAAAAGCCCATCAGGTGGAGCTTCCCGAAGTTCCTTCGAAGGGCACGATACTTGCCGAGTTCTTCGACAAGTACGTGGAGGAGAACCTCGTCCAGCCGACTTTCATATATGACTATCCGGTGGAGATAAGCCCGCTTGCAAAGAGGAAGCCCGATGATCCCGCATTCACCGAGAGATTCGAGTTCTTCATAAACTGCATGGAGTTCGGAAACGCATTCTCAGAGCTCAATGACCCGATAGACCAGAGGGAGAGGTTCGAGAAGCAGGTGGAGGAGAGAAGAAAGCTTGAGCCTGACTGCAAGGCGCAGGTCGACTATGACTTCATAAACGCTCTCGAATACGGTATGCCGCCTACAGGTGGACTTGGTATTGGAGTGGACAGAGTGATAATGCTGTTCACAGACAGCGCAAGCATAAGGGACGTAATACTGTTCCCGACGATGAAACCCATAGATACACCAAAGGACAAGGATGGTGTACAAGAATCTGAGGATGCGGCAACAATAGAAAACGCATCTGAAAAGGCTCCGACGGTGAACGTAAGCGATCCGTCCATGCCGATCTTCGACACACAGAAACCCGACTTCGCAAGCCTCGTGATCGAGCCACTGTTTGAGGATCTTGTCGATTTCGAGACCTTCTCCAAGTCCGATTTCCGTGCCGTGAAGGTCAAGGATTGCGTCGCCGTTCCCAAGAGCAAGAAGCTCCTTCAGTTTACTCTGGACGACGGAACTGGCACAGCCCGCACCATTTTAAGCGGAATTCACGCTTATTATGAACCGGAACAGCTCATCGGCAAGACCTGCATCGCTATCACCAACCTGCCTCCGCGCAAGATGATGGGAATCGATTCCTGCGGTATGCTTATCAGTGCCGTTCACAAGGAAGGCGAAGAAGAAAAGCTTCATCTGCTGATGGTAGATCCGAGCATTCCGGCTGGCGCAAAGCTGTATTAAAAAGTACACCATGGCATGTACTCTTTTGCCGGAAAAACGGTATGTCCTGCAATGCCGCTTTTTAGCCTAAATCCACACAGATACACCATAAGTACGCCAAAGAAGTGGCGAGTTGCCATAAGTCACTGATATTCGCACATTTTTACTAAGAGCTCCGATTGATCCCGGAGCTCTTTAAAATTTATAGATTCTTTGCCGATCATCCTTAAATTAGTACCGAATACCGATTTTTTGTGACAGACACTTTTTTTCTTATGTATCATATAGCCGTCGGAGGTGATATTGGAGATGATTTTCAAATTGTTCATCGACAAAAACAGTCAGGAAGAAGTAACCGCAATTGTCCATGAAAGGACTCCTCTGATCGACGAGATTGAGCGCCTTGTGCTGCAAGATAATATTTCCGATCAGATTCCCGGTTATATGGACGATGAGATTAGATTTCTTAAAATCCAGGAGATTGAGTGTTTCGTAGTTGAAGGCGAAAAGACATTCGCATTGTACAGTGACAACAAACGATATCTCATCAGAAAAAGACTGTACGAATTGGAGGAAATGCTTCCTGGTAATTTTGAGAGGATCAGCAAATCAGCAATTGCCAACTGGAAGAAGATCGTTAAGTTCAGGGTTCAGTTATCCGGTGCGGTGGATGCTGTTTTCAAGAGCGGATACATTGAGTGCATTTCGAGAAGATGTTTTGCCGAATTGAAAAGGAGGTACGGACTATGAAAAAGTATGTTAAACAATTCTGCATCAGAGGACTAATGTGGGCATGGGTCGGTCCTGTTATTATGGCGATCGTGTGGATGGCTTTACATGGAGCAGGAGTGATCACAAGCCTCACGGTTAATCAGGTAGTACTAGGAATATTCACAATGACGGTCATGGCGTTTATTGCTGCCGGGATTTCCATCGTATATCAGATTGAAACTTTGCCAAAAGCATTCGCGGGATTAATTCAGGCCGCTGTGCTGTATATTGATTACCTTGGCTTTTACTTGATTAACGGATGGATTCCGGTGAATAAAATCTGGATATTCACCCTGATCTTTGTGGGGTGTTTCACTGTGATCTGGTTTATCATTTATATCACGGTGAAGCTGAAGGTTGACAAGATGAATAAGACTATGGGAAGCAGACAAAATCAGTATTAAAACGCACATTTTTACAGAGAGCTCCGAGCTGATTCGGGGCTCTTATATTTATGCCATTTCGGATTTAGAACCACAAAGAGCCCACGGTAGACCGTATGGCGCTTGTTTATTAAAGAAAACTATTGATATTCACCCATTATCTGCCCTAATGAGTATTATTGACTCACAATATGGCAAATGAGAAAATGATTAAAAGGGATTCCCCTAAGATTTAATGATATTACAGACATTAGATAATAAGGAGCAGGACATGGATTTTGAAAAGATTGCAAGAGACAAACATCTGAATAAGACAAATTGCGCAAGCTCCGTTTATGAAGCTTTTCAGGAGATCAATACAAACAGCACTGCTGCACCACTGCCGAGAGATGAGGGAGGAAGATGCGGAGCTGTGCTCTCTGCTGAGAAGATATTAAGGGAGATGGAGATCGGCAGGACAGAAGAATTTGCAGGAAAGTTCATTGAAAGATATGGCTCAGTAATGTGCGAAGATCTCAAAGGGAAGAACGGCATAAGCTGTAATGACTATGTAGGATTTGCTGCTGTTCTGCTGGAAAAAATGATAGATGAATCTAAAGAGGAGGGCACACTTGTATGAGCAATGTTGTTCCAAGGGTCGCCAAGGTGACAGATCATCAGGCGAGATGCCGTGACTGCGGTGCCAGATTAAGTCAGCCTGAGACCATTATCACCTACTGGGACTATGTCACTCAAGACGGCATGTCCGGGACAAAGATAACAGAGAAGGGCATAAGCAGTATAGATATAAATGCGGGGCTGTGTGATGATTGCCTGGCAAAGAAACTCCGTAAGGAACTCGACACCAGAAGCTTTGCGGCAAAGACACAGGATACCGGTGCTCCAGGGACAGGAGCGGTCGCTCTGTGTTGGATAGGGATATTCGTATTTGCACTTCTGCTGTTGCTGAAAGTGACCAAACTTGACGAGTACGGAAGGCCGGCACCTATATTTACTGTATGGTTCTTCATATTTGCGGCAGGGCTTCTGGCTTCCATAATAGGTCTGCCTATAGCCATATCAAGAAGAAAAAAACTGTGCAGTCAGGCCGTATCGACAATAGAAGAAGATCTCAAACTCTCTGACGGGCAGCTTCTCACAAAATACGCCATCATGGACGGATATCCATTCAAAAAAAAGGCATGGAGCGACTATATGGTCATACAGATGATGCGGGGACAAGGAGGGATAGTATACGCTTCCGAGATACTGAAGATGGGTCCAGTAGAAGAGATAATGAAGAAACTGCACGTTCAGAAGGATGTGGCTTTGCAGCTGCTCTCCGCAGCACAAAGTTACAGTCACAGAGCATTGTAAGCGAAAGATGATCATAAGAAGGATAGATCAGAACGACAGAAAAGATATCGATGACTTCATAGTGAACCACTGGTATACCATGGACATGGTGGTACGGGGAGAGAGCATAGACATGGGAAATGTGGATGGCCTTTATTCCTTTGAAGACGAAAAGATCACAGGGCTCATCACCTACAGAACGGAAGGGGACGAGATGGAGATACTGTCCCTTGATAGCCTGAATGAGAACAGGGGGACCGGATCACGGTTATTGGAGAAGGTCGTGGAGCTTGGAAGGAAAAACGGTCTCAGAAGGATCAAACTCATAACCACCAACGACAATCTCAATGCTCTCCGTTTCTATCAGAAGAGGGGATTCGATATCTGCAACATCTACATGAACGCTCTTGATGAGGCGAGGAAGATCAAACCCGAGATACCTTTCATAGGAATGAACGGAATACCTTTAAAGCATGAGATAGAGCTTGAGATGATACTGTGAAGCAGCGAGATGAAGAAAACAGGAACAATATACGTAGTAGCAGGAGATGAGATGCAGAAACTGATGAAGGAGAAGTATCCTGAGAGGGAGACTGTTCCTTTTCGCGAAGACCTTTCCAAAGGCACATATAACGGATTTGATCTTGATCCCGTGTTTATGGCTCGCAGGGCTTCATTCTGGAACGTTCCTGTGGAAGAATATGAGGAGAAGATCTCACCAATAACAGGGATAGATCTCTCGAGGGATATAGTGCTGGTCTTCGGTGAGGACGAATGCTGCAGGGCAAATCTCAGTTTTATGATCGGATATCTGAAGGGTAGGGGATACCGGAAGCCTGTAAAGGTCGAGATAGTGGACGAATATGATCTCACTTTAAAGAATAAGTATCATATAGATTTTGAAAAAGAAGGAATTTTACAGGAATAATGAAACATATCAGGAAGTATCTGTTACCGATAATAATGCTCGTTGTATTCGAGACGGTTGCAGTCGTGCTGTGGCTCACCAAGGATAACCTGTTCTATCTTTTCAATTTCAGCTACATAGGGATATCGATAAGCATCGGTATCTTTTTGTATATCAGAAAGTACAGACACGCAAGAAGAGTGGTACAGCTTCTCGTAGGGCTGTACATGCTCATATATCTCGGACTCATTTGCCGGGAGAATATGCAGATAGAAGGCTTCTGGTACTATCTCTTCACAGGAGTTTTTGAAGCGGCGACCATACACTATGCAGTGGCAAAGATCTTCGGTCCTCTTATATTCGGCAGAGGCTGGTGTGGTTATGCCTGCTGGACAGCAATGGTGCTCGATTTCCTTCCCTACAAGGTGCCCTCACAGCCAAGGAAGAAACTTGGGTGGATAAGGTACGTGACATTTGTTCTGTCTCTAGTATTCGTATCGGCTATGTTTCTTTTAAAGGTAGGGAACATAGAGAGGATAATGTTCTGGGCATTCATTATAGGAAACGTCCTGTATTATGGTATCGGTATAGCACTGGCATTCATATTCAAGGACAACAGGGCATTCTGCAAATATATATGCCCCGTGACGGTATTTCTGAAACCTATGAGTTATTTCTCACTTTTCAGGGTGAAGTGTGACAAAGAGAAATGCATATCATGCGGAAAGTGCAAAAGAGTGTGCCCGATGGATGTGGACATGACAGATAACTCCAGGAACCGGAAGAACGGAACGGAATGCATACTTTGCATGGAATGTGTGAAGAACTGCCCGAAAGGTGCGCTGTAAAGGGTCTGAGGAAAATAAGAATATCGGCTATTTTAAAGAGTCAATATTCAGGGTAATTGTATTATTCTTTCCAGATCGTTTTTGTTTTTATTAATTGAGTCTTTTCTCCAGGATGACGGATGAACCATATGCATGATTCTGATTGCCTTTTTATTGATCTGTATATGTCGGTCCATGCATCTGCTCCAGTTTTCTTTACCAATTTCCGGGTGACAAGATAATAACACTTCTTTAAGCATGTCAAAAAACCCGCAGATAAATATGTAATTTGGATCCATGATCTCGATCTGTTTCAGAATAAAAGGCAAATAAGTTTTAAGGTATTCTTTGAAGCAGGCCTTATCATTTGAACCCAGTCCGCCTCTCTTGTTTATATTCATATATCCAAATGTTCTTGTATCACAGGATGAAGGCAGTAGCCCAAGATAATCATTGAACACCCCCATGTATTTTTTCCTTGTCTTATCATTCGGGGTCTCATTGAACCAGAAGTTGTCCTTAGTGTCCGATGAAGAAAGGAAACAGTTCTTTATGTCTTCAGAGCTGTTGGATTCTTTCAAAATGAAAAGCACTTCAGTCTTTTGATCATGATCTGCATTGCCATTTTTGCTGGTAACACCGTCATATATAAAATTCTCTTTGAAACGATTGATATTGTCCTGATTGTCGTATTGCTTTATATCAAAAGGAGCGGTCTTTTCAAAAGACTCTTTCGTCTCACTTTTGTGTGCTTCTTTCCAGAGCTTAAAAAGCATTGGCAGGTCATTGACATTATCGAGGTCTTTTCTGATCTCCTCAAACCTGTCTTTATCCTCATATAAGCGATTTGGCTGTGTCATTATCTTTTACGCACCTTCAATAAATAGTCACGATCAACATAAGGGTACAGAATGTACGAATTGTTATGACCTATTTTAATAATAAGATCTGATATGTTCAGGTGCAAATAGAATAATATCGTACTCCTGGAAATGGGGACTATATACTACAAGAAGCATCCTCTCGGCTTATATTTGTTAATAAATTGTGAATTGAAAGGAAACGCGGAAGGGAATTTGAGATTTTTCTCCAACTTATATATGTCAGAAAATTAGGAAATGAGGTTTTGTTATGGACGAATTCAACAGAGTCATTGGATATGATCCAATCAAAAATGAACTGAGGAAACTGAGCGATATGTTTAAGAATGGGAAATACTATGAAGCACTGGGAGCAACTTTGCCAAGGGGACTGATACTCTACGGAGATCCGGGATTGGGAAAGACTCTTCTAGCAGACTGTTTTATCAGGGAGTGCGGAGTCAGGGCTTATACCATAAGAGCAACTGACGGAGGAGTTGCGTTGGCTGATCATATAACGTCTGTTTTCCGTGAAGCAAGAGAGAATGCGCCATGCATCATCTTACTAGATGACATGGACAAATACGCAAATGAGGATGTGAATCATAAAGACGCAAAAGAGTATATCGCTATCCAAACGGGAATCGATGAGTCAAGGGAACATGAAGTATTTGTAATAGCGACGGTAAATAATATGCGTAAATTGCCGGATTCTCTTAAACGAGCCGGCCGCTTTGATAAAAGGATCAAGATAGATACTCCTTTTGGGAAAGAGGCTGAGGATATAGTGATGCACTATCTCTCCACAAAGAAGGTCTCAAGATCGGTCGAGCTCTCTGATATCTCCAAATCTATGGATTATATCTCATGCGCGGATATCGAGACGATAATCAACAATGCTACCGTAAACGCAGCACATAAGAGAAAGAGTTCCATAGAAACAGAAGATATCATGACTGAACTATTGAGCAGGGAATATGGAAGACCATACAGATATGAAAAGACTTCCACTGTTTCGCCGATGAAGGCTGCGGTCCATGAAATGGGACACCTGATAGTAAGTGAGATGGTCTCTCCGGGAAGTGTGGGATTGATATCAGTGCTGGTAACAGAAAAAGAAACGAAAGGTTATGTACATACCTGCAAAGTAAACAGGGATGAAGATTCAGAGATCCTTGTCTGTCTTGCGGGAAAAGCAGCCGTTGAGATAGTGTATCCGGGCGAGATAGCCGAAGGCTGTTCAAACGATATATCGGAAGCGATCATGAATATAAGGCATAACGTTCTGTATAACGGTTCCCTTGGATTTGCCCTGCTGGATGTCAATTATCATCAAGCAGTGGATGAATACCCATCCGAGACCATAAGATTAAATACCGAGACTATCATACGGGCTGAGCTTGAAAGATATATGCTGAAGGCAAAAAAGATGCTGGAAATAAACATGGACTTTTTGAGGAAAGGAGCCAAGGAATTGCTTGAAAAAGGATATCTGATGTATTCCGACATACAGATTCTTAAGGGGAAATACTCTTTTACCATGAACCGTTTCTGACACTTTTTTATATTGAAAAATAAGATCAGAGATATTCCTAAACATCGGATTATCTGAGATTGATTTTTGTCTGCAGATAAGGTTAAAACCAGACAGTTTATTGTTACAAAGTCATAAGTTATAATAAAAATGCATATCAAATCTTGCCACCCAAAAGTCTTACAGTGAGGAAAAGAGCAATGACTTGATTTATGAGAAGGAGGTATTTATGAGAGAGTATATAGTACGTTTTATGCTGAACAGCAAGACCATGGAGACCAGGATCAGAGCCAATTCAGCAACCGATGCAAAGAAGGCTGTCATTGCTCAGTACAGTGGCAGCAGGGTCGTAATCTTAAACGTGAAGGATACAAAAACAGGATATTATGGCTGACAGTCACTAAGATGCAGCATAGCTATAATAAACTGATATCTTAGGGAGGACTGTAAGCCTCCCTTTTTTGTGTGCGGGTAGGATGACTGTCCAAGCTTTCTTTATCATATCCGAACACAAGGAGCAAGCTTTTTGTTATGACTCCGGCTGATAAAGGAGTATACTGAAATAGAATACTAATAGTATTGAAGGCAGGTATCTGAGTTTTGAAACGTCCATATTTGATACCCTGTTTTTATGAATCAAAGTCTTCCTGAGGTGAAAAAGAGGATCCATATGAAGAAAACTTATATAACCACAATGCCCGATCATATCGGCGCATTCCTGAAGGCCAGCGAGTGCTTTGCAAAACTGAACATAAATATCACACGAGTCAGCTATAACAAGGCTGTCGATACCCATACCCTTTTTCTGGATGCAGAGGGAGATGAGGAACAACTGAAAAAGGCTGACGAGATGCTGACAGAGATAGGCTACCTTCAGACACCGAAGACGGAAAAGAGCATAGTCCTTATCGAGTGCATGCTGGAAGATCATCCGGGAAGCGTTACCGAGATACTTCGATTAATACAGGATTACCGGCTAAATATCTCATATATCAGTTCACAGGAGAACGGTACCGATTATCAGGCTTTCAAGATGGGATTGTATATCGATAATGAAGACAATCTGAAGGCATTTCTTGCAGAAGCGCAGGATATCTGTGTTATACGTGTTCTTGACTATAACCACTCTGAGAAGGTGTATGACAACACCATATTCTATCAGTCATTCGTATCCGATCTTGTACAGTGCCTCGGTCTTTCTGAGGATAAGAGGAATGATCTTCTGGTCAATTCCAACTATGTCATGCAGATGCTAGACGAAAAGGGCCTTTCTCCTTACAAGACATTCGAGAGCATAAGCAGATTCGCTCATCTTCTTGCAGCTTCCAGAGGAGACAGTTTCTCTCCAAGGATATCAAGACACAGGATCACCGATAACTCAGGAATAATGCTCATAGAACCGCCGTGCGGAAGCAATATCATTATCCTCAAAAGTAATGATGAATTACTTTTCATAGACAGCGGATACGCTTTATATAAAGAAGAGATGCTCGAACTGTTCAGAAAGATGATCCCTGATTTTGATGACATGCACAAGACCATATATATAACTCATGCCGATCTTGATCACTGCGGTCTTCTTCCTATGTTTGATGAGATACTTGCAAGTGAGGATACCAAGAAATGCCTTGAGATGGAATACATGGATGGTATAGGATATCGCGAACAGAATCCTCTACACAGACCATATATAAACATATGCAAGGCGTTGACTCTATATGCTCCACCGGAGCCTGACAAGATAAAGGTCATGTGGAAGTCTCCCGAGGAGATGACAGAACCGCTTGAACAGATAGGATTCTTCGACTTTGGCGAGTTGCATTTTGAGGTCTATCAGGGAAAGGGCGGACATCTCAAAGGGGAGACTGTCCTTATAGACTATGTACATCATATAGTCTTCTCAGGAGATATATATATCAATATCCGTGGACTTACAAAGGAACAGGCAGAATACAATCAGTATGCACCCGTCCTCATGACTTCAGTCGATACGGATCCTGCTCTCTGTGCTCTTGAGAGGAACGCAATCATGCAGAGACTCGGAGAAGGAGACTGGAAGATATATGGTGCTCACGGAAAAGAGAAGGACTACAGCCTTCATGTAGAAAAATAACGATTAAAAAAGGAACGATTGAAATGAAAAAAGCTCCTCATTGTTTATACGAGAATAGTTTTTTTGCCTTTCTAGATGAACCGGAAATGGCTATCCTTGGTTTGATTTCTGATAATGTTAATGGAGAAACTCGCTCGACACAAACTGAAGCATGGAAGAGTGAGATTTTCATAATGAAGGATGTTTTACTACATCTCAAAGATAATGAAGGAAGGATTATTTTTGAGTATGATATTCCTCGACTTGGGAAGAGAATAGATGTGGTGCTCCTTTATAAAGGAATCATATTTTGTATAGAGTTTAAAGTTGGGGAATCAAGCATTCTAGAATCAGATATAGATCAAGTGCTTGATTATGCATTGGATTTAAAGAACTTTCATAGATTCAGCCATGATGCTGTAATAGTTCCAATACTTGTAGCGACAAACTACACAAGCTCTTCTTCAGAAGTTCAAGTGTCAGCTTATGATGATCGGATTGTTAATCCTTTGGTAACCGGTGAGAAAGAACTGATAAATCTGATTGATATGGTTCTAGAAAAGTATCCTAATGAAAAACCGCTTAATCCTAAATGGATCATTAGTCCATATACTCCAACACCAACAATTATTGAAGCTGCAAGAGCTTTATACGAGGATCATACTGTAGAAGACATTATTAGACATGAGGCAGATGATGTCTACACTGATAGAACTATTGGTTATATTCTTAAAGTCATACAGAAGAGTAAAGAAGAGCAAAGAAAAAGTATCTGTTTTGTAACAGGTGTGCCAGGAGCAGGAAAGACACTTGTAGGGCTTGATGTAGCAATTAAACAGACATATCAAGGCCAAAAGGAACCTGTTGAAGATGAAAGTGCTGTTTATCTTTCAGGGAATGGGCCTCTTGTTGCAGTACTAACAGAGGCACTTGCTCAGGATAACTATAAAAAGAGTCGTGAAAAAGACGAGCCCAAGAAACTATCAGATTCTAGACGAGAAGTCAGAAAATCTATACAGATGATACATCGATATAGAGATACTATGTTGGCAAAACTTAGGATTCCAATTCTAAATGGAAAACTTGAGATAGATCCCGAGAAAGCGGTTAAATTAGAAAAGTCTGGTTATGCTGAAGTTGACCACGTTGCTATTTTTGATGAGGCACAACGATCTTGGACTCACAAAAGGTTGGCTGATTATCTCAAAAGAGGAGGAACCTACGGTAATAAGCTTAAAGTTGCAGATTTTCCAATGTCCGAAGCAGCCTTCCTAATCTGGTCACTTGATCAGAGAGAAGATTGGGCAACAATCGTTTGTCTGGTTGGTGGAGGACAAGAGATTAATACCGGAGAGGCAGGCATTTCTGAGTGGATTAAAGCACTAAATGAGAGATTTCCCAAATGGGATGTTTATATTTCTCCCCAATTAACAGAAAAAGAATACGCAGAAGGAAAGTTAGATGAGCTGCTGAAAGACAGAATAAACGTAACATATTCTGAATGTTTACACTTAGCTGTTTCTCTAAGGTCTTTCCGTGCTGAAAAGCTCTCTCAATTTGTTCACTCACTATTGTCCTTTGATGGTAATGCAAAGGAACTGTATTCAGAGATTAAAGATAGATATCCAATCTATTTAACAAGAGATATGGCAAAGGCTAGAGAATGGCTTCATTCTAAAGTTAGAGGAACAGAGAGGACAGGTGTTCTTGTTACAAAAGAAGCTGCCAGATTTAAACCTCTCGCAATTCATATTTTGCCATCAGGCGATGAAAATGCTATTCATTGGTTTCTTGAGGATAAAACAGATACAAGGTCTTCAAACTATCTAGAAGATGCTGCAACAGAGATACAGGTGCAAGGTCTTGAGCTTGATTATACATGTTTGCTGTGGGATGCTGATATGAGATATGAAAATGGGGAATGGCGTTTTTATACATTTAATGGTAATACAAAGTGGATCGAGCAGATAGGAAATAGTGAAGCAAAGCAAGAAAAGGTAAAATACATGCTTAATGCATATCGTGTTCTACTAACACGCGCTAGACTTGGTATGGTTATCTGCGTTCCTTATGGTAACAGCAAGAAAAACAATAATGGTTTCTGGGAAGATAGCACTCGACTTCCAGAGTATTATGATGGAACATATCAGTATTTAAAGAGCTTAGGGATAGAAGAACTATAAACGGTTCTATATAACATTGTTATTTTATATTTGATATTCTATAAGTAATAACAAACTGTAAGGAAATGAAGGTAGGTATGGAAAAAACGTATGAGAGGCTTAAGTATATCATTGCCGTTGTGCTCTACGGAACCATCGGTATGCTACTTAGATATGTCTCTTTACCTAGCGAAATAGTCGCCATGTGCAGGGGCCTTATTGGGTCTCTGTTCATTTTCATATATATGAAGACTACCCATAAAGAGATCAACAAGGAAGCTATAAAAAGAAACAAGAAATGGCTTATTCTTGGAGGAATATGTCTGGGACTAAACTGGGTATTCCTTTTTTCAGCTTATGTCAAAACTACCGTAGCTATAGCAAGTCTTTGTAATTATATGGCTCCTGTGATAGTCATTCTCATAGCTCCATTAGTACTAAAAGAACAACCTGATAAAAGAAAGATACCCTGTGTAATAGTTGCATTTATAGGGATAGTTCTAGTATCAGAGTTTTGGAAAGGTTCTGTAGGTAATATATCCGGTATCATTATGGGACTTTTAGGAGCCTTGTGTTTTGTAGGAGTGATCATCTGTAATAGGAAACTAAAAGATATATCTGCTTTGGATAAGTCATTAGTTCAGCTGGCTATCTCTGTACTAGTCATTTTCCCCTATATACTAATAAATAATATTGGAAAAACAATAGATCTCGACTTTAGGTCCATACTTATCATATTGCTGGTAGGTGTCGTTAATACCGGACTTGCTTATGTCTTCTATTTCAGCGGTATGAGCACACTTCCCGTTCAGGTAGTTGCAATACTAGGGTATTTGGAACCAGTGGTATCTGTTTTGTGCTCAGTTTTCTTTTTACGTGAATATATGGGTATTTGGGGATGGATAGGTGCTATTCTTGTTATAAGTGCTGCTGCTATAAGTGAAATGTAAGAGAAAAGAGCATTCTTTCAAATAAGATGTTAGGAATTGATGGTTTATTATAAAATAAAGCTATTATTAATTAAAGGATACCATTATGGGATTTGTAATAGATCAAAATAAGATATACCAGATGCGAGATATGAATAATCTCATTATATATCACAAAAGAGTAATGACAAGACAGATAGATTCATTCTCAATTAATGTTCCACTTGCACAAAAAATAGTAGATATGGACAATTCTCGAAGATCTTTGCAAATAAGTAAGTGCTTTTTTGAAATACTATCATCACTACCAAATGATACTATTATTAAAGATATTGATGTTTTGTTCAATCCAATCTATAAAATAGATGTTATGACTGTTTTAACGTCTACATATAAGTATCACCATTTTAGCTTGATTTGGCCAGGTGAGTATGCTGATGGTAAACTAGTTTATAGTGAGAAAGGGTATCCTGACTATAAAGAGTTTGAAGTAAGGAAATATGACATTATTTTGGTTATTTGATAGGAGGTCTAGGTTATGAAGTATTCCGAATTGATTTCATTCAATCCGATTGAGGACGTTATCCAGCTCACGACTTCGGATAACGCGGATAAAGCCCGCGAATACGTTAAAACCTACGTGATGTCTGATGCGATGGCTGAAAGTTTACAAGCTCCCGTTATCGATCAGCTTCAAATGGATGAGGTCATCGACAACAAAGGTGTACTCGTTGTCGGTAACTACGGTACTGGTAAATCTCACCTCATGTCCGTTATCTCCTCCATTGCACACGACGCAGACAATCTGCAGTATCTGCAGAATAAAAAGTTTGCCGAGAGCATGAAACAGATCGCTGGGAAATTTGAAGTTCTTCGCATTGAGATCGGCGGCGTTACCATGTCGCTGCGTGAGATCCTGTTCGGCTTCATCCAGGATGATTTTGATGAGAGAGGCATTTCCTTCGACGTACCTGATTTCAATACGGTTAAGGACAACAAGAAGCTCATCAGAGATATGATGATGGCTTTCTCTGAGAAGTATCCTGACAAGGGCTATCTGATCGTAGTCGATGAGTTTCTTTCTTATCTGACTTCCCGTGACGAGCGCGAGATCGTTCTTGACCTG
>JAFRTU010000009.1 GCA_017439085.1 Clostridia bacterium
CGGTAAAAAGAAGACAAAGTTTTACCGGTGGTGATAGCTAAGAGGATCCACCTGTTCCCATTCCGAACACAGAAGTTAAGCTCTTATACGCCGAAAGTACTTGGCTGGCAACGGCCCGGGAGGATAGGTAGCTGCCGGTATCTAAATTTCCCTATAACTAAGAAAACTCCTTTGATCATCAAAGGAGTTTTCCCTTTTATTCGGACCAGTTCACTCTTGTTCATATTTAATTTATAATGATAGTGCAGTTTAAACGGAGCGTTCTCATATGAAAGGACTTTTCATTACATTTGAAGGAATAGATGGTTCAGGGAAATCCACTCAGATAGATCTGGCCACACGTTATTTAACGGAAAAAGGATACAGAGTATATCTTACGAGGGAGCCTGGTGGGTGTCCGATTAGCGAAAAGATAAGAGAAGTACTCCTGGATCCTGAGAATAAGGGCATGGATCCGATAACGGAGGCTCTTTTATATGCTGCTGCGCGAGCACAGCTGATAGATTCCGTGCTCTTGGAAAAGAAGAATGAAGGTTATGTGATACTGTGTGACAGATATCTTGATTCGAGCATCGCATATCAGGCTTTCGGGAGGGATCTCGGTGTCGAATTCGTGAAGACTGTGAACCGAGCTGCTGACAAGATGGTCCCGGACATGACCTTATATTTTAAACTGTCACAGGAACAGTGCGATGAGAGAATAAACAGACAGCTTAGAGACAGGGACAGGCTCGAACGGGAGAGTGTTGAGTTCTTCCAGAGAGTCATTGCAGGTTTTGACTATATAGCCAAGACAGAGCCTGACAGGGTGAAGACCATCAAGGCAGACGACTCCATAGAGAGAATAGCTCTTCAGATAAGAGTATATCTTGACGGGCTGCTGGAAGGAACACATGAATAATATCGGCTCGGAAATAATGATAGATCGGGCATCAAGGGAACCTTCTTCGGCATATGTCGTCTATGCAAAGGGAATGCCTGATGCAATCGAGAACGCAAGATTACTCTGCAAGAAGATATTCTGCATGGATCATACTGCAAAGGACGGATGCATCAACTGCAGAAAGTTTGATGACGGCAATATGCTCGATTTTCTGGAGATAGGCGGAGAGGACATCATAAAGATAGGAGAAGTCAGAACCATTCATGAATTTCTGATCAATTCTTCGTTCTCCAGAGGCGCCAGATGCATTCATATAAAAGGAGCTAATAAACTGACCGTACAGTCACAAAACTATCTTCTGAAGACTCTGGAGGAGCCCCCGAAGGATGTAGTCTTCGTGCTTTCCACAGATAACAAGCAGGCTCTTCTCGAAACAGTCAGATCAAGATGCATCGAGATCGAGATATCTCAGATTCCCAGAGCAAAGCTTCAGGAGATCCTCCGGGAACATGGATGCGATGAAGAAAAGTCAAGGGTGATCTCCGGACTTGCACATGGTTCAAAGGCCATGGCAATGGAGATGATGGAGGACCAGGGTCTCTTTCAGATCAGGGAGGACGCTGCCGCATTCTTAAGTGAACTGACTAGTCGGAAGAGATCGTTCGTGGAGATGCAGAAGATGATGCAGAAGAATCAGGAGCGACTCATTGATATGCTGTATCATTTGGGATCGATGTGCATGGATGCTGTTATTTATTCTGAAAAGAACAAGGACAGTATCATAAATGCTGACATGGAGGAACTCATCAACAGCATTTCGCTCGGTTTTACAACGGCATATCTGAATCGTATAATTAGTATAATAAATGAGAGGATAGAGCTTAAGAGCAGGAACCCGCAGCTCAGAAATGACCTGTTCATTGAATCTATCATCTTCGATCTAATGGAGGTAAAAGCATGACGGATATAGTCGGCGTAAGATTCGACAAGGCATGCAGGATATATAGCTTCTCTCCCAATGGCAATGAGCTGGATGTGGGAGATGGCGTCATAGTAGAAACAGTGAAGGGAATGGAGTACGGGAAGGTCGTCATCCCGGTAAGACAGGTTGACGAGGAATCCCTTGGTATGACCATAAAACCCATCATCAGAAAAGCAAATGACAGAGATATCGAGCAGCTGAAAAAGATCAGACAGAAGGAGAAAGATGCTTTTCCAATCTGTAAGGAGAAGATCCAGGAGCATGGCCTTGAAATGAAACTGATATCAGCTGAATACACATTCGATGAGAGTAAGGTCATATTCTCGTTTACTTCCGATGGAAGAGTAGACTTCAGAGAACTTGTGAAGGATCTGGCTTCCGTTTTCCGGACCAGGATCGAACTGAGACAGATAGGAGTCAGAGATGAGACCAAGACCATTGGAGGACTAGGCCCCTGTGGAAGGCCATGCTGCTGCTCTGTTTTTCTGGGAGATTTCCAGCCGGTATCGATTAAGATGGCAAAAGAACAGAACCTGTCTCTTTCACCAACGAAGATCAGCGGACTGTGCGGAAGGCTCATGTGCTGCCTCAACTACGAGCAGGACTACTATGAGGATATGAAGAGACTGCTGCCAAATGTGAACGAAACGGTGGGGACTCCTGAAGGAAGGGGGATAGTAGTGGAAACAAATCCCCTGAAACAGACGGTCAGAGTCAAGATCGAGAAAGATAACGAAGATACTGAACTTAAGGACTTCTTCTACAAAGATATCAAAAGGTTCAGAAGAGAGAAGAGTAATTCCGAAGAAAAGAAGCAGGAAGAATAATTTGTTGAAAATACAGGCCTATATGTTAGAATATTATGGGTATTAAAGAAAGGGAGGATATTTAAATGGCATATAAGATCACAGATAATTGCTTAGCTTGTGGTGCTTGCGCAGCAGGATGCCCTGTTGAGGCTATTTCTGAGGGCGATTCCAAGTATGAGATCGATCAGACAATATGCATTGAATGCGGAGCTTGTGAAGCTAACTGCCCTGTTGGTGCAATTGAAGAAGAATAATCTGACGTAAATCAGTTGGGCCCGAATCTTGATTCGGGCCGATTTTTTATAGAAATGCCGGAACAGATCGTAGACCTTCAGTTCAAAGGACTGAAACTCATTCAGAATGACAAGGTACTCAAATTCGGAACAGATGCCGTTCTGCTGGCTTCCTATGTCACTGTCCATAAAAGGGAGACTTTGGTGGATCTCGGGACCGGAACCGGCATTATTCCCATCCTTATTTCCGGACGTGTCAGAGCTGGTATGATCGGAATAGACATTCAGAAAGATGCATGTGAACTTGCTGAGAGGAATGTGGAACTGAACGGACTTCACAATATACGGATAGTCCACGGAGATCTTCGCGAGATAGAAAAGTATGTCGATCACGCTGACGTTGTGACCATGAATCCGCCATATGACAGGCCTGAAGCAGGGGAGATGAACAGGGATGAAAAGATCCGGATCGCAAGGTATGAGGTCGAGTGTGATCTCGATGACATAGCATCCGCAGCAGCAAAACTCCTCTCCACCGGCGGAAGGTTCTATATGATTCACAGAGCATTCAGGATGGCAGAGATCATAGCTAAACTCAGGGAACATTCACTCGAGGTCAAGGAGATTAGACCGATCGTGAAAAAGGCCGAAGCTGAGCCAAGATACATTCTTATAAAAGCAACTAAAGACGGTCTGAGCGGTATGAGACTGCTTCCTTCCCTTGTCATATATGATAGCGAGGGGAACTATACACCTGAGATGAGGAAGATTTATCACATGGAGGAGAACGATGGCTGAGAAAGGGAAACTCTATATTGTATCCACTCCGATCGGGAATCTTGGAGACATTACAAAGAGAGCAATAGAGACACTTGAGAAAGCTGATTACATAGCTGCAGAAGATACCAGGCATTCCCTTCAGCTGCTGAACAACCTCGGGATAAAGAAGAAACTGGTCAGTTTTCATGAGCATTCAAGCGATGACAAGTGTCTTTCAATAGTGGAAGACCTCTTGAACGGAATGGATGTAGCGCTGATTACCGATGCAGGTACGCCCATAGTTTCGGATCCGGGAGAGAAGCTTACAAAAGAGGCCGTTAAGAACGGCATTGAGCTTGTGACAGTTCCCGGAGCGTGTGCTGCCATATCGGCCCTTACCGTATCAGCACTGGATGCAAGGAGGTTTGTATTCGAGGGATTTATCCCAAGGGACCGGACCAGAAAAGAAAGGCTGAGGATCGCTCTTTCACACGAATATACCACCATTATCTACGAAAGTCCGCATCATCTTCTGGAGACTCTGGGCGAGATAACGGAAATCTGTCCGGACAGGATGATATCCTTGTCAAAGGAACTGACGAAGATATACGAGGAGACATTAAGAGGAACGGTAAGAGAGATATACATGCTTCTTAAAGATAAGATCATCAAGGGCGAGTTCATAATCGTTCTGGAGGGCATGCAAAAGGAAGAGAGCGAAGCTTCTGATGATGATATACTGGCTTTGGCCCGGAAATACTTGGAGTCAGGTCTGAGAAAAAAGGAGATAGCTGCAAAAGTTGCCGAAGAGTTGGGTACAGGGAAGAACAGAGTATACCAGCTTCTCATCGCTGAAGAATGAATAATAAAAATGACAATAGAAAAACCCCCGAAGGATTCCTTCGGGGGTCTGTTTTTTATCTGACCGATCAGAGTATCTGTTCCTGTGCAAGTTTCTTGTAGGTCTCAAGTCTCTGAGCGGATTCCTTAGCGGAGCGCTCGAACAGTTCGTCAGCAACATCCGGGAAGGATCTCTGGAGTGAATTGTATCTGACTTCTCCGAGTAAGAACTCCTTGTAGTCAGCTGTAGGCTCCTTGGAATCGAGCTTGAACGGATTCTCTCCGTTTGCAGCCTTGTCCGGATTGAATGTGTAGAGCTTCCAGTATCCTGCCTCAACAGCCTTCTTCTCTTCTGCCTGAGACTTGCCCATATTGATACCATGGTTGATGCATGGAGCATAAGCGATGATGAGGGACGGTCCCTTGTAAGCTTCAGCTTCCTTCATAGCCCTTACGAGCTGTGCAGGGTTAGCTCCCATACATACGCTTGCAACATATACATAACCATAGCTCATTGCCATGAGGCCGAGGTCCTTCTTGCGTGTACGCTTGCCTGCTGCAGCGAACTTGGCGATAGAAGCGGTAGGTGTTGCCTTGGATGCCTGTCCACCGGTATTGGAATAGACTTCCGTGTCGAGAACGAGGATGTTGACATCTTCGCCCTGAGCGAGTACGTGGTCAAGTCCGCCGTAACCGATATCATATGCCCATCCGTCTCCGCCGAATATCCAGATGCTCTTCTTGACGAAGAGATCGTCATCCTTCTGGATCTGAGCGATGAGTTCTTTCTCGTTTCCGTCAGCAGCCTTTGCAAGTTCTTCTCTGAGCTTAGCGGAGGATACCTTGGATTCGTCGCCTTCATCAGCAGTCTCGAGCCATGCCTTAGCGGCAGCTTTGAGTTCTTCTGCAACATCAGCCTCAGCGAGCGTCTCTACTCTCTCCTTAAGGAGTGCTCTCCTCTGTGAGATAGCAAGATTCATGCCGAAACCGAACTCAGCGTTATCTTCGAACAGGGAGTTAGCCCATGCAGGTCCATGTCCTTCTGCATTAGCAGTATATGGAGATGTAGGAGCGGATCCGCCGTAGATGGAGGAGCATCCTGTTGCGTTAGCGATTATCATCCTGTCTCCGAAGAGCTGGGTGACGAGTTTGACATAAGGTGTTTCTCCGCAGCCTGCGCATGCTCCTGAGAATTCGAACAGCGGCTGGAGGAACTGAGAGTTCTTAACGTTGTTTGCAGGGATATCCAGTTTCTTTACAGGAACGCTCATTGCATAATCCCAGTTCTTTGCCTCTTCAAGCTGTGTTGCGAGAGGAGCCATAGTAAGGGCCTTGTTGCCTTTCATTCCAGGGCAGATGTCTGCGCAGTTTCCGCAGCCTGTGCAGTCGAGCGGGCTTACCTGCATACGATATGTATATCCTTCAAATCCTTTGCCGATCGGTTTGATCGTCACGAATGATTCACCTGCTGCAGCCTTTTCTTCATCAGTCACAAGAATCGGACGGATAGCGGCATGCGGGCAGACGAGAGAGCACTGGTTGCACTGGATGCAGTTAGCGGAGTTCCATGCAGGAACGCTTACTGCAATTCCGCGCTTCTCGAACTTAGTGGTACCTACCGGTACACGGCCTGCAGGATCGAATGCGGATACCGGCAGCTTGTCGCCTTCCTGAGCAAGGATAGGAGCTATGACATTGTCGAAATACTCGGTCGTGCCTTCTACCTTTGCAGGGAGAGCGCCTTCGGTGCATGTAGCCCATGCCTCAGGAACCTTGATCTCAACGAGGTTGCTGATAGCATTGTCTATTGCTGCGTAGTTCATGTTGACTACTGCATCGCCCTTACGTCCGTATGTCTTCTTTACTGCAGCCTTCATATATTCTTCAGCCTTCTCGTAAGGCATTACGTTAGCGAGCTTGAAGAATGCGGCCATCATGATCATGTTGATACGGCTTCCGAGTCCGAGGCCGGTAGCGATCTTGATAGCATCGATGTTGTAGAAGCGGAGCTTCTTATTGGCAATCATCCTCTTCATGGAGACAGGAAGCTGAGCATCCATCTCTTCCACTGTCCACGGGCTGTTGAGCAGGAATACTCCACCCGGTTTGCAGGATGAAAGCATGTCATATCTGGTTACATAGCTGGAGTTGTGGCAAGCCACGAAGTCAGCATGCTCGATGAGATATGGGCTCTTGATCGGGGATTTTCCGAATCTGAGATGGCTGATGGTGATACCGCCTGACTTCTTGGAGTCATATGCGAAATATCCCTGTGCATAAAGATCGGTATGGTCTCCGATGATCTTAATGGAGTTCTTGTTTGCACCGACTGTACCGTCCGAACCAAGTCCATAGAACTTGCAGGAGATGGTGCCTTCCGGAGCAACGTCGAGCTCACCTTCATAATCAATGGATGTGAAGGTAACGTCGTCTTTGATACCGATGGTGAAATGGTTCTTCGGAGCGTCCTTGTCAAGCTCATCGAATATTGCCTTTACCATGACAGGAGTGAATTCCTTGGAGCCCATTCCGTAACGTCCTCCGATGATGACGTCCGCATCGCGGTTCTCTTCTCTCAAAGCTGCAACAACATCTTCATAGAGAGGCTCTCCGAGGGATCCTGCTTCCTTTGTACGGTCGAGGACAGCTATCTTCTTAGCTGTAGCAGGGATAGCAGCCACGAAGTGGCTTGCACTGAAAGGTCTGTAGAGGTGTACTTTCACGACACCGACCTTAGCGCCGTTCTGATTGAGATATGTGACGGTCTCGTCTACGACGTCAGCACCGGAACCCATGATGACGATGACTTTGTCAGCATCGGGAGCTCCGACATAGTCGAACAGATGATATTCACGGCCTGTGAGGTCTTTGACCTGAGCCATGACTTCCTCGACGATCTCAGGCACTGCAAGATAATACTTGTTTGCAGCTTCTCTGTTCTGGAAATAGATATCGGGGTTCTGAGCGGTGCCCTGCATATGAGGATGATCAGGGTTCATTGCGCGAGCACGGAACTCATCGATCTTGTCCCACGGTACGAGGGTCTTCATCTCGTCATAGGTGATGCCGTCTATCTTCTGGATCTCATGAGATGTACGGAATCCGTCAAAGAAATGAAGGAAAGGAACGGAAGCTTTCAGTGTAGCAACATGAGCTACGAGAGCCATATCCATAACTTCCTGAACACTTCCGGCAGCCAGCATTGCAAAACCGGTCTGTCTGCAAGCCATAACGTCTGCGTGATCTCCGAAGATGTTGAGTGCATGTGCAGCAAGGGCACGTGCGCTGACATGGAATACGCAAGGGAGAAGCTCTCCTGCGATCTTGTACATGTTAGGGATCATCAGAAGGAGTCCCTGAGAAGCAGTGAAGGTGGTGGTGAGAGCTCCGGCTACGAGAGAACCGTGAACAGCACCTGCAGCACCTGCTTCGGACTGCATTTCGGAAATGTGCAATTTCTGGCCGAACAGATTCAGCTGTCCGTTAGCAGACCATACATCAGCCACTTCAGCCATTGGTGAGCTCGGTGTGATTGGGTAAATAGCTGCAACATCGCTGAACGCATACGCTACATGGCTGGCAGCTGTATTACCATCAAGAGACATCTTTTGTGGCATTTAAATTTTTCCTCCTTATAATAAATACTTATCCTTAAAAATAGTCAAAGATAACCTAAAATACCATCTAATATTGTAATAGTCTGAACGATTTATTGTCAAGGAACACATACCCCTTGAAAAGGGAGGGAAGAAAGCGAAAATTTGCCTTTACAAAGGGCTTTCAAGGGCTTTTTTGATGCTGCCGGTTCTGCTTTTCCGGACAAGGAAAATAAAAAGGAAAAAAGTCTGGACATTATGATATAATAATCAGGAAATTCTTTACGAAGGAGGAAGTCTACAGATGGAAAGACCTACTTTTTATATAACAACACCTATCTACTATCCGAGCGATAATCTGCACATAGGACACACATATTGCACAGTCGCAGCAGACGCAATGGCAAGATTCAAGAGAAATACGGGTTTTGATGTCATGTTCCTCACCGGAACGGACGAACACGGGCAGAAGATCGAAAAGAAGGCATCCGATGCTGGAATGACTCCGAAGGAATACGTCGACATGATCGTGGGCAATATAAAGGAACTCTGGAAGCTCATGAACATCTCCAATGATGATTTCATCAGGACTACAGATGAAAGACATGAGAAGGCAGTCCAGAAGATATTCCAGAAGCTCTATGACAAGGGAGATATTTATAAGGGAGAATATGAGGGCTGGTACTGCACTCCGTGTGAATCTTTCTGGCTCGACAGACAGCTTGTGGACGGAAAGTGCCCTGACTGCGGAAGACCCGTCCAGAGGGCAAAGGAGGAGAGCTATTTCTTCCGTCTGTCCAAATATGCTCCGAGACTCATAGAACTGATACAGAACAACCCCGAATTCATTCAGCCGGTTTCAAGAGCGAATGAGATGCTGCAGAACTTCCTTCTGCCTGGTCTTGAGGATCTTGCAGTATCAAGGACCTCGTTCAAGTGGGGGATCCCCGTTCCTTTTGACGACAAGCATGTCATATACGTATGGGTGGATGCGCTCTCAAACTACATAACCGCTCTCGGATATACATCCGATAATGATGAACTGTACAGGAAATACTGGCCTGCAGATATTCATCTCGTGGGCAAGGAGATCATAAGGTTCCATACCATCATCTGGCCGGCAATGCTCATGGCACTGGACCTTCCGCTGCCTAAGCAGGTCTACGGACATGGCTGGGTAATTATGGACGGAGGAAAGATGAGTAAGTCCAAGGGAAATGTCGTAGATCCTGTAAGGCTTGCAGCAAGGTATGGAGTGGACGCTCTAAGATACTTCCTTCTGAGAGACATGCCTCTCGGACAGGATAGTCAGTTCTCGAACGAGATACTCATCAACCGCATCAACTCTGATCTGGCCAACAATCTCGGAAACCTCATGAGCAGAAGTATCGCAATGAACATGAAGTATTTCGATGGCATAGTCGGAAGAAGCGGAGCTTATGTTCCGGAAGAGGATGACCCTATCCTTGAGAAGGCAAGAGAGCTTCCGTCACAGATAGAAGAGCTCATGGACGGAATGAGGCTCGCCGATGCTCTGGCAAAGATATTCGAATATGCGAATGCTCTCAATAAATACATAGACGTGACTGCACCCTGGATACTTGCAAAGGACGAGGATAAGAAAGACAGACTGAAGGAAGTCATGTACAACCTTCTCGAGGGACTGAGGATCATCGGAGTCGCCATCAACCCGTTCCTGCCTGAGACATCGGAGAAGATGAGACAGCAGCTGAACGTCAGCGAAGATCATTTTGACTGGGCATCGATCCTTTCCTACGGAAATCTGCCTGAGGGTACTGAACTCGTAAAGGGAGACCCGCTGTTCCCAAGGATAGACGTCGAGAAGGAATTGAAGGAACTTGAGACACTTTCAGCAGAGGTTCAGGGACCTAAGAAGGCTCCGGTCAAGGATGAGATCACATACGATGAGTTCATGAAGATGGATCTTCGGGCAGCGAAGGTCGTCAATGCCGAAACCGTCAAGAAATCTGACAAGCTGTTAAAACTGACCGTGGATATGGGAGATGAGACCAGGACCATCGTATCCGGCATCAGATCCAAGTATTCTGCTGAAGAGATGATTGGGAAGACCATAGTCATAGTCGCAAATCTGAAACCAGTCAAGCTCATGGGCATAGAGTCCCAGGGTATGATACTGGCAGTAGGAGATGAGGAAGTGAAAGGCCTTCTCACTATAGACGGAGAATTCGAACCGGGAGATATGGTCCACTGATGAAGATGATAGATTCCCACTGCCACGTGGTCACCTCTGAAGCATATGAGGCAGACAGGCAGGAGGTAATGAAAGAACTGGAACTTAAGATGGAGGCCATCATAGAATGCGCCTCCTCTTCAGTTGATTTTGAAAAGATAGCCGGGGCAGTGGGCTCTTACGGCTTTGTTTACGGTGCCGTGGGAGTGCATCCCGAGGAAGCGGAAAGCTGGAACGGAGAAACACCGGCTCTTATTAGACAGTATCTCTCGAACAGTAAGATAGTGGCAGTGGGAGAGATAGGCCTCGACTATTACTGGAGAGACGATGACGCGGCTCTTCAGAGAGACATCTTCCTCGAGCAGCTCCTGCTTGCGAAGGATACTGAAAAACCCGCCATCATACACAGCAGATCCTCCATGGACGATGTTCTTGAGATCATAGGAAAGGCGAGGGGAGCCAGAGGAGTTGTCCACTGTTTCTCAGAGGGAAAGGAGCATGCGAAAAAGGCTCTTGATCTTGGAATGTACCTCGGATTTGGAGGAGTGCTCACATACAAGAAACCGGGAGACATGATGGATGCTTTCATGTATGCTCCCCTTGACAGGATTCTTCTTGAGACGGACAGCCCGTATCTTTCTCCAGTACCCTTCAGGGGCAGGAGGAACAGACCGGACTATGTGGAACATACGGTAAAGAAAATGGCCGAGCTCAGAGGGCTCAGCCATGAAGATATGCTTCGTATCACCAATGAAAATGCCAAAAGGCTGTTCTCATTAGGCGATGAGGTTCAATAACAGATAAACTCCGAATCCGACATAGTTAGCCACGACAAAGCCGAATATCGAAAAAATGAGACCTATTGCGACCAGATCCTGATTCTTCATGAACCTTGCTATCGGAGGGATGAAGGCAGGACTAAGTATCGAGGCCGCAGAGGTTATCAATGTAGTGTCGGCATCGATCTTTATTATCCTTGCTATCAGTATGTGAAGTCCGACTATCATCACCTGGATCGCCAGCATGGCGACTATGTAGATGAAGAGACTGCTTATCGTTCCGGAACCGGAAAAATGAAACATCATTCCCATAGACAGGCAGAACATGTCTATCAGGAAATTTCCCATCTCATAGGTGCCCCTTGTTTCCCTGATCTTAGGAATGAGCGAAAACAGAATGGAAAGAGTCGTGATCGCGAGCATCTGGATTATCGCGTCCTGCAGGTTATGCGTGATGAGATAAGAAACCAGAGTGGATATTCCGACTATGAAAATCGCTGCGAGCACGACAAGCCATTTGTCTAGTATCATCTTTAAAGAAAACTTCCCATCTCCTCCTTTTCCCGAACTCAAAATGCTCATGTCTTCGGGCTGTTCCGAATCGGATGAAACATATTTGGGCAGTATCAGTCTTGCTACCGGGGGAAGAATGATGCAGGCGAATATCAGATATCCGCCACCGGCAACCAGATAGCAGGTATTAAGGTTCGAGAGCTCACTTCCGGGAAGCTGTATGGCGTTTGCTATGGCTGCCATGTTGAGCTGTCCCCCTACGAAGAGGCCGGAAAGGGAAGCCATCACCTTATTTGTATCATCGCTGAAGATGCTTCTGAAGATCAGTCCGCCCACAGTGCAGACTATGAAAGCTGATGCGCAGGCGACAATGAAGGATATCACCGAACTTGTGGCCATGTCCTTCAGTTTTTTTATGTTTATGCTGAAGAGCATGAGGGGAATGGCAAAGCATACGAACCAATCAGAGAGCAGGGATATAGGTTCTTTATCATTAAAGAAGAAGCTAAGCACCACTCCTGCAGCAAAGCAGACTCCTGACGTACCGAAAGTGCCCAGGATCTTGATCTTTGAGCAAATGAAATAGATGAAAGCCGTCGCGGCCACTATGAACAGCAACAAGAACAAATATTTTTCCATAAATACATCCTGTATCTGAAGTTTCTTTAATTATACCCAATATCTCTATGAGATAAAACCACATGAATTATATGGAAAAAGCGGGCAAGAGGGAACGGACTTGTGTATAATAGACCACGTAAAAGAAAAAGACAGGAAAGAGGACTTATGAAAGGACTTACAGAAAGGATCAAGGAGAAACTGCCGAACCATACGATCGGAAGATACGATCTTCTGCCGGTGCTGGTGGACAGGGAACTCTCTGATGACATAACAGAAGTGCTGTCAGAACCATATGAAGGTATTGCAGAGGTGGTAGTCGCACCGGAGGCTATAGGATGGATACTTGGAGAGAAGATAGGAGCGAGGCTCAACATTCCCATGATCCCGCTACGCAGAGGAGAGAAGCTTCCCTATAATTCAGATGAACTCTACAGCGTGGCCTTCATGGACTATCAGCTCAAACGCAAATCTTTAGAAGTTGCCAAAGATGCTGATCTCAGGGGAAAGAAAGTGCTCATAGTGGATGAACTCATAGAGACGGGAGCACAGATAAAGGCGGTGATGGCCTTGCTGGAGAAATTCGGATGCACGGTGATAGGGATCGCAACAATCTATTCCATACCCTCCGTCCGGACTCTCAGATGGAAGGAAGAAGGACTTCTGACGGCTATAACTGAAGAACTCTGATATGAAGGCATAAAAAGAAGGCTGGTAATCCAGCCTTCTTTTTATGCCTTAGATAAATATCAGTGACCGTAACGCAGGAGGACCTTTGCTATGTCATGCCTGTGATCATTGGAGCTTCTTGGTCCGTCCACCATGACTACCACGAGCCTTTCCTCATCCATATCCTGATACCAAGTGCAGACCCAGGCTATCTTCTGTTTCTTGTTGTCTCCTTTAAGAGCAGTACCGGTCTTCGCTGCAAGAGTGAGCCCCTCGGTTTTCAGTGCTTTTGCAGTACCGTTCGTGACGACCCGTTTCAGAGAATATGTAAGAAGATCGATCGTATCTGTCTGCATGACATTTGTCTTCCAATATTCTTTAGTCGCCTGATAGAGAACGTCTTCGTTTCCCTCACTGTCATATTTACTGATCTTTTCCACAAGTCTCGGGACTACCATGTTTCCGCTGTTTCTGAATACGGAATACATGCTTGCGATCTGTATCGGGGAGAGCAGGAGTTCTCCGTGTCCGAAAGACATGTCGGAGAGCATCTTTCTGTTGAAATCCGTTCCTTCGTTTATGAGATTCGATTTAGCCACACCTATGTCGAACGGTACGGTCTCTCCGATCCCTATTTTCTTCATGTAATCCATGAACATGTCGCCGCCCATCTGAAGAGCGACCCATGAAAAGTAGATGTTGTCGGAGAATCTTATTGCGGTATCCAGATGCAGGTCAGCATCAGGGGTCTCATTTCTTGTGACAGGGTCCCAGTACCAGGTCCCGCTCGGGATCCACTGATTGTTCTTGATCTTATAGGGGAAGATGGAATACCTTTCCACAATACCATTCTCAAGAGCCGGAGTCACGGTAAACGGCTTTATGGTCGAACCGGGAGGATAGAGACCCTGAGTTACCCTGTTTACGAGTGGTGCAAGACTTTCTTCGTTGGTCAGCTGTTCATATTCTGCGTCCGATATCGGGAAGGAGAATATATTTGGGTCAAAACTCGGAAGTGATATCTGCTCCTTTACGTAGCCTGTCACCGGATCCATGACTATGCTTACACCGGTCTGTTTCTTGCTCAGCTGGGAGGACATGAGATAGTAACCCTCCTGCTGAAGGGTATGATCGATGGTGAGGATTATGTCCGCACCGTTGACAGCAGCCTGTTCATATAAGGTCCTTACGAACTGTCCGTCCGGATTGTACAGTCTGTATGCGAATCCGTTCTTCGGCTGAAGCAGGGAGTCGTATCTCGCCTCGATACCGGTCTTTCCTATGATATCCGTTTCAAAGCCCTGTTCGCGAAGGCTCTTTATCTGTTCCTCGTTTGCCGTGGAGGCATAGCCGACGATATGAGCATACAGTTCTCTGTATGGGTAATATCTCTGGGGAGTCAGATGATCATTTATGTACACGCCGTCAATGGCTTCCAGCTGTTCTCTCTTGTCGGCAGGGAGCTTGCCCTTGGGATAGACGTAAGCTGCGACCTCGCCGTAATTGTGTTCGACTGCAGAATTGTATCTCTCCCTGACCTTGACCATGTCTTCGGCACTCATACCGGTGATTGCGGCGATCCTGTTCAGGACAACATTTATGTTTGTTTCCTCGGCAACAGCTATTGTGACAGTCTCTGAATAGTCATTCACGGCTATTGCGGTCTTGTCTGAGGTAAAGATCTCTCCTCTGTTTCCGGTTAGGGTGGTTCTGGTGATCTTGCTGCCTGTACGGTAATCCTTAAGGAGCATGTCCTTGTTGTATTTCAGAAAGAAGTTGGTACCATCCTGAATGATGTACAGTGAAGCCGTGTTGGAGACGGTGAACTCGTCTCCGTGATGGTAATCGATTGTATATTTGAAGACATCGTATCCTTTTTCTATGCCGATCTCAGTGTCTCTTACGGATATGGAAGTAATGCCTAAGGCATCTATAATTGCTTTTGCATTGTTGACAAAGGAGTCCCTGCTTATACTTCCGGTCCTGTTCCAGAGACATGAATAAGCGGACGAGAAGTCCATGAGGCGCAGAGACTGAACGAAATCATCGCAGATCTCGCTTGCAGTGCGCTTGGAAGTGCATCCGGGGATCAGCATCAAAGAGAGGAGAAACACGGATGAGGTTATGATTAAAATGAAATTTCTTACGGCTTTCTTCATAAATCTAATTATACGGTCGAAAGGATGGTTTGAAAAGAAAGCCGTTCCAGAATTCATACAAAATACGATTTTATGCGGGTTTTCATATTTTGATGAAACAGAGTATAATATCTTTACTCTAGGAAAGGGCGGAATACTTTGAGCAAGACTAGAAAGAGGGCAGTCAAGAGAACGGATATCTCGAAATTGTCTGATTCTTCCCAGTACTACAGGAAGAAGAGAAAAAAGGAAAGACTGTTGTCCCAGTCCTTTGCATCCCTTTTAGAGAAACTGAAAGGGAAGATTTCCTCTGTAGTGGGAAAGCTCAGAGCGAAAGCGAGAAGAGACAAGAAAGAAGTCAGAAGGGCCGTAATAGGGGAAGAAGAGATAAGACAACTGAAGAGGACAGAAACAAGAAACACGGCTGTTTTCTCAGCTGTTGTCGTAATATGTGCTCTCATCCTGATTGGCTCTGCGTTGCTGTTTTCCTCCGGTATACTGAACAGGAAGACCAGACTTTCTATAAATGACGCAGGAAGAGTCATAGAAGTGGAAACTGACAGGAGATTCGTAAAAGAGATACTGAAGGATAACCATATCGAGATCACAGCACCGGATATTCTCGTCAATGCTCCTGAAGAAGCGGTCACAGAGGGAATGGTCATAGAAATAAAGAGAGCCTTCCCTGTAGTGATCAACAGAGGAAGGAACAGGACTGTGATCTACATGGTAGCGGGGACTGTGGGAGACGCCCTTGATATAGCAGGCATAGAACTAAAGGATGGTGACCAGGTCTTTCCTTCTGTGACCGAGTTCATCAGCGGTGGTTCTGAGATAACTCTCATCATTACAGAAAAGAAGTATGAGACCGAATATGTGAAGATACCCTTCGGAACGAAGTATATAAAACACAAAAAGGGAAATAAGACGGAAGCGGAAGAGTCTGAAGGCATGGCGGGCATTGAGAAGATCACCTATCTTGTGACATATGTGAACGACGTGCCTACTGAGAAAAAGATAGTTCAGAGAGAAACGATAATAGAACCTGTTGATGAGATCAGGTATAAATGACGGAGGAGATATGGAGAATAAATACCTAAAGAGGATCAATGAGTTTTCCCGGATCGCAAAGGAGAGGGAACTGACGGATGAGGAAAAAAAGGAGAGGAACGAAGTAAGGCAGAAATATCTGGAAGAGTTTCGGAAGAGCATGACTGCTATACTCGACAACACATATATCAAATATCCGGACAATACGGTCGAAAAACTGAAGAGAAAAGAAAAATAAAAACAAGTCCGGGGATAAGGCTATTTCGCCTCCCCGGACTTTTCCTTTCTGTCAAAAATCAGTTCCCGGACTTTTTTGTCTCTTCCTGATCGAATATGCTGTCGCTGTCTTCGAGAGACGGAGCTTTCGGTACTTTCTTTGAAGAACCGCTGTTTTCATCGTTCTGACTTTTATGATCTTTTTTGCCTGTTGAGGACGCATCTGTGAGACTGATAGTGACTATATTGCCTTTATCATCATATCCGATGTCTATTACATCTCCAGGGCTGAGACCGGAAGGAGAGATCTTTTTCCCCGATCTGTCAAAAACGGATATCTCGGAAGACCTGACCGTAACAATGTGTTTAGGCTGATGGGAATCCTTATCGGCGTTATCCACTTTCTCATCCTTATCAGCTTTGCCGGAAGGATTGTCATCGTTATTACTCTTTTTGTTTTCTGAGGAGCTTGTATCCTGACCCGGTACCTGAGGTTTCTCATCAGTCTCCGGAGTCTTTTCCTGCTGCATATCCGGAGCGACCGGCTGTTCACCCTCTGCTGATGGGGCTATTGACGGTGGTTCCGTCTGTCCGTCGGGCTGGGGGAACTGTTGATCAGGGGCTTCGGGAGGTATATCGGGAGCACTTTCCGGCTTTCCTGAGGGAGGAGAGGGCAACTTACCGTCTTTCTCCTGCCCGGAAGTATCTTCTTTTTCTTCCATTTTACTTTTTTTCTGTTTAGAACTGCCTGATGACATCCCGATCGACAGCGTGATCGTATCATCCGATACGGAGACCACCGTTCCGCGCCTGGTCAGGGTTGCCTTTTCTTTCTGATCATCAGAGACCTTATCTGAGATGTCATTTTTCTTCCTGTTGTACATACAGCCTGCCAGAGAGGCTATAAGCAACAGTACAAGCATGATAGATATAGTCTTTTTCATGTATCAAGACCTCCTTATGTATTTTCGGCTTTATCATAAGGCCCGATGCTTAAATGAGCCTTAAACATGAAAAGGTAACGTGTATCGTAAAATGACTTCGGGAAAGGTATAATTTTAGAAAAAGACCGAAGGAACCATTACATATGGAAAAGATAGCAAGTTTTACGATAAACCACGATACTCTTCAAAAGGGGATGTATGTCTCCAGAATAGACGGGGATGTAATAACTTATGATATTAGGATGAAGATACCGAACAAGGGAGATTATCTTTCCACCGGAGGGGCTCATACAATAGAACATCTGTTTGCCACTTATGCCAGAAATTCATACCTCACCGACAGGGTGATATATGTTGGCCCTATGGGCTGCAGGACGGGTTTCTATCTTCTCCTGCGAGATTCGGTTTCAAAAGAAGAAGCAGCGGACCTGGTAAGGGATTCTATGCGGTTCATTGCTTCCTTTGAAGGAGAGATCCCGGGAGCAAAAAGAAGAGAATGCGGTAACTATCTCGATCATGATCTTGATGAAGCAAAAACCGTTGCACTCGACATGCTCGAAGTGCTGAAGGATATGGGACCGGAAGACATGGTCTATCCGGACTGAGGAGGAGACGATGAGACTTTTGCTGGCAGAAGACGAGAGATCTCTGTCCAAAGCGGTCTGCGCTATATTGGAGATGAATCATTATTCCGTAGATGCCGTATATGACGGAGAAGAGGCACTGGATTACATAGACGCAGTCGGATATGACGGTATCATACTGGATATCATGATGCCTAAAAAAGACGGGATCACTGTTCTCAGGGAAATGAGAAAAAAGGGAAATCACACACCCGTGATTCTCCTTACAGCGAAATCAGAGATAGATGACAAGGTCGAAGGATTGGACAGCGGTGCAAATGATTATCTTACAAAGCCTTTCAGCTCGAAGGAACTTCTGGCGCGTCTAAGGGCAATGATCAGAGTCAACTCGGTACAGTCTGACAGTGTATTAAGATACGGGAATATAGAACTGGACAGTGTGACATTTGAAGTAAGAGGCCCGGATGGGATAAGAAGATTATCAAATAAAGAGTATCAAGTATTGGAGATGCTGATGAGGAACCCAAACAATGTTATCTCTTCGGATACTCTCTTTGAATCCATCTGGGGACTCGATACAGAAGTTGAACAGAACGTTGTATGGGTATATGTCTCATATCTGAGAAAGATCCTCAAGAGCATCGGAGGGAACATGAAGATCGTTGCCAAGAGAAATCTGGGATACATACTGGAGGAATGACATATGAGCAAGAAACTCAGAAAAAGATTCATCTTTACGGCCATGGTGTCAGTCACTCTGGTGCTGCTTCTCATAGTCGGAACGATAAATGTGATAAACTATACCGACCTGATCAAAGAGGCTGACGAGACCATAGAAGTCCTTTCTTCTGTATCAAAGGGACAGGATAATCCTGTTCCTCCGCCGGAAAAGGATGACAGGTCGTCAGACAGGAGAAGAGAGATAGGGGGTCGCGACCCTTTTGCTCCGGATTTTCTTGCGGAATCAAGATTCTTTACAACCGAGATCTCTGCTGATGGAACGGTAAAAGTCAAGAACATGGACAATATCCTGTCGGTCGATGAGAAAAAGGCAACTCAGTATACTGCTGAGATCCTGAAACTCGGAAAAAGCAAAGGATTCCTGGACAGCTTCCGATACAGAGTAACAGAGAACGGATCAGAGAAGACAGCCTTTTTTCTTGACTGTACCAGAAATCTTCATACACAGAGGAGTTTCCTCGTGACGAGTATTCTAATCAGCGTCGGAGCGCTGATCATGATATCTGTATTGCTGACATTACTGTCAAAGAGGATTATCAGGCCTCTGACAGACAGCTATGAAAAACAGAAAAGGTTCATAACCGATGCGGGACATGAGCTCCGTACGCCTCTTGCCGTGATAGAAGCTGATACGGAAGTCCTGGAGATGGAACACGGAAGCTCAGAGTGGACTGAGGACATACGTACTCAGGTGAGCCGTCTCGGAACGCTGACTGACGAACTCATATATCTCTCCAAGATAGAAGAGGGGGAGAAAACTGTGAAAACGGAATTTCCCGTTTCAGAGGTCTGCGAGGAAGTTTTGGCTTCATTTGAAAGCCTCGCCAGGACGGCAGAGAAAGAGATGATAAAGAACGTGGAAAGCGGCATTTACTATAATGGAGACGAAAAAGCGGTGAGACAGATGATCTCCATTATGACAGACAATGCGATAAAGCACAGTGATAAGGGATCAGTTGTTAGTGTCGGACTTTCAAGGAAAGGGAAGGGGATAGAGATCAGGACGGAAAACCTGGCTTCTGATATGTCGAAGGATGATATCAGACATATTTTTGACAGGTTCTATCGTGGGGACAGTTCCAGGAGCACGAAAGGATATGGGATAGGTACCTCGGTGGCAAAAGCCATTGCTGAGGCACATGGAGGAGAGATATCAGCTGTCCTTGAGGGTAAAAGACTCATTATTACTGCATATCTGGCCTGAACAATCGGATCCGGACAGTAAAAAAGACAGATCGTTCGATCTGTCTTTTTTTGTTGCTTCTGTTACGGATGATGATTGAAACCGCCTCCCATATTCATGGAACCTGACCCGTAAAGAAGGGATGTCATGATGATCGTAGACAGGACCGTGTCTCCTGTTTTCAGCACGTATGTATTCCCTTCAGTTATCTCAGGGGAAGAAATGACTATTGAAGAATATGTCTTCGTAGGTGTGACCTCGGCAACGATGTTTCCTTTCCCGTCCTGAAGGATGATCGTGGTTCCGGCACTAAGACCGTCGAATGTACAGAGGATCACTCCCTGATTCTCGGCACTTGACATGCTCTGCACCATTCCTGAACTGCCGGTGGCTATGAATGTTCCGCCTGTTATGGTGGCAGTAGTATTATAATCCAGAGCTCCGTTTCCGTTATTCGCGGGCCCATCCACTGTTATCGTTCCTCCGCTTATGTATATGCTTCCGTTGGAATCGATGCCATCTCCCTTGGCGTTCACATATACGGTACCTCCAGCTATTGTAATGGAACCCGTGGTATTCTGGAAGGAATCCATGAACATGTTCCCTGTACCGGATCCGTCATTACCGCCACATGCATTTATGCCGTCATCTTCAGCATATACCGATATCTCTCCTCCGTAGATAGATATAGTCTCAGCTTCAAGACCTTCATAGCTGTCTTCGACGATGACGGTTCCGCCAGTTATGATTAGGCTGCCATCTGCATGTATTCCGTCATCTTTGGTGGATAGAGTCGTTTTTCCTCCGAAGATCTGAACCGATTCCGTGGCATTGATAGCATCGTCTTCAGTATCTATGCTTACATCTCCGCTATAGATGATTATACTGGCTTCGGATTTGATGCCTTTATCTGAGGAAGAGCCTCCCTTGATAGTTATATCGGAGCTGTTTATCATGATCAGATCTTCCGCTTGTATCCCATCATCCTGAGGTTCGATGGAGACGGAGGCACCTTCTATCATGATATAGCCCTTATGGTCTTCTTCATCATTATCTGACCGGATGCCGTCCGTTCCTGCGTAGATGGTTATAACGGCATTCTTGATCTTTACGGAGTCTTTTCCTGTAATACCTGTCTTTATCGAAGATATGGTGAGTTTTACATTGGTCAAGACCAGATCATCCTTGCATACTATACCGTGTTTGTAGTTGCCGGTGACATAAAGGGTGCCCGTTCCGTTGACGGTGAGATCAGTCCTGCAGAATACAGCAGCATCGAAACCATCATCCGAAAGTCCCGAATAAGAGGCGGAGTCTTCCAGATAATTGACTGTCCCTTCGGCCAGAGTTATGAAGACTTTGTCTGCTGATACGGATGCAATCACAGGTCCGTTGGAACTCTTGAGATTCACTCCGTTAAGAACCAGCTGTACTTTGTCATCATCCCCGGCTTTGATATATATCGATATGTTATCCGAGCTCCCGTAAATACTGTATATTCCCGCAGAAGAGATATACAGTATGTTGCCTTTATATGTTGCTCCGCTTCCGTCTATATTCACGGAATCACCAGATATCTCTATCACTGTAGCTCCTGATACATCCGTCTCTGTTTCCAGATCCCTGTCAGACAGGGAGAGATCATATGCGGACAGGTCCATGATCTCTGACACCTGGGAGGTGCCCTCCTGGGAAGATGTATAAGAAATGACTTCTGCCTCTTCAGATGAAGAGACTCCTGAAACGTTGGCACAAGAGCACATGATCAGAGCCATGATCATGATGACCGCCATAATTGAGATACTCTTTTTCATATCATTTCCTCCTCTTCCGTGTCATTTGTTATAGATATCTCCAGATTCCCGTTTCTGACTCTCAGCTCGTCGATCATATTCTGTATATGATCCTTGTTTTTGATCATTATCTCATATCTGAGCCTGTACAGGCTTCCCAGATTGGTGGTTTTGAGTTTTCTGAGCTCATGGGAAGTAGTATACTTCTCAAAAACATCGTCAAATGCTCCGTTAATGGAAAGGGTCTCCGGTATGGTGATCGAAAGGATCTTTTTCTCCGCTCCTGTGGTATTCAGCACCGCAAGCAGCATAGAGATGCTGCACATTATTACCGTGAAGAGAAAGGCGATCCCCACGTAGCCGGCTGCACAGCAGAGCCCGGAAGCCATAGAAATGAAGATGCTCATCAGATCTCTTGCTTTTGCAGGAGCAGATCTGAATTTCAGAAGCGAGAAGGACCCCGCCACGGCAATTCCCGTACCGACATTACCGTTCACCATAGTGACCACGGTCAGAACTGTTGGAGGAAGGAGAACCAGAGCTGAATAAAAGGTCCTTCCGCTTCGGTTCCTGAAGGAAGAGGCAAGCGCATTAAGTATTCCGAGAATGATGGAAGAGCCCAGCAGTATCAGATAGACTGTCAGCGTCATGTCTCCCGTAAGTATAGAATCAAAAATAGATGACATATTTATCTCCTTTCAAGGGCTCAGAGAGTCCTTCGATCAATATTTTCCGGTATGCCTCCTTGTATTTTGAGAACGAGGAGGGATATATAAAGAGCCTCTGTAAAGCTCTGTCAAGCCATAGGGGCATGCTTGCAGGAACTTTTATCTCAAGGACACAGGATCCATCGTTGAATATCCTTGTTCCCGTGGAGCCCTTCTCCAACAGCAGGTCATGTGTCCTGAATCTAAGATCCGTGTCGAAGGTGATGCGTATATCCTCGTTCGTTGTCTCATAATAGGCTTCCCTCTCGCATGAGATCAGTACTGAGGGCTTAGGTCTTCCATACAACTCCATGGAGTACTCAATCTCTCTCATTATCTGCGTGTTCTTAGGGATGATGCCGTTAAACACATATCTTCTTGCTTCTGCAAGGCTCATGCATTCCCGTCTCTTATATACAATTCCCCGGTATTTCTTTTTAAGTTCAAGGAACACCGTGTCTCTGTCCGAAGGAACCCCATAGCTCCTGAGCCGTAACTTCTCCTTATATACTTCAGCATCTATTGAAGCTCTTATCAGTCTCATGTCCTTTGTGTCCAGATAGATACTCTGTACGGTGGTCCTTCCGTAAGAATCGGGGACGATGTGATCTCTTATGCAGTTAAGAAGGGCCTGTTTCTTTTTTGAACTTATTATGTATTTCTGTTCTGCTCTCTCAAAAGTGTATCCTGCCATGTTCACCACCTCCTTATTACATACATATGATATTGAGTGAAGTTTAAACGAACCTTAATGAAGGATCGCTGTTCGGTTTACTATACCAGGTATTTTTGCTACTATATTTATACAAACTTAGGAGAGGGAGGCTTACAGGATGGACAGATTCATAGTTACGATCGGAAGAGAGTTCGGCAGTGCCGGCAAGGAGATCGGGAGAGAACTTGCATGGTATCTCGGAGTCGAGTACTATGACAAGACAAAGATAGCCGAACTTTCGAAGGAATACGGCGTATTCGATGAAGAGATAAACAACGTGGATGAGAGCGTAAATGCCCGGTCAAAAGGGCTGTTCAAGGGTGCATTCAACAGAAAGAATGCCGAAAAGTTTGATGCCATGATCGATGCCCAGACAAAAGTCATCAGGGATCTTGCTGACAGAGAGAGCTGCGTTATCATAGGAAGATGTGCCGACTATGTACTTAGGGACAGGGACAACGTACTTAATGTTTTTATCTATGCCCCATACGATCTCAGGACCAAGAGGATCATGGATCTTTACGGATTCTCAAAAGCACAGACAGAAAAAATAGTAAAGAAGATCGATAATCAGAGACATGAATACTACAAATACGTGACCGGAAAGCAGAGAGGCGACATGCACGGAAAGGACATACTGATAGACAGCAGCCTTTTCGGACTCAAGGGTACTGCAGAGATCCTTTTCGAGATCACGAAAAAGAGGTTCGATCTCGATATACCCGCAAAGATAATCTGAAAAATGATAAATGGATAAAAAAGGCTCAGTTCGAAAGAACTGAGCCTTTTATTCATCTGTAAGAATACTTCTCTTCGTATCTGTTTATAGCCTCCTGTATGATGACCTTTGCCTCATCAGGGCCTGTAGCACGGTTTACGTTCGTCGTCTTGTTCTGCAGTTCTCCGTATACCTTGAAGAAATGCCGCATTTCTCTTATTAGATGGGGAGGAAGATCCTCAAAACTCTTAAGGTAATTGTATGTAGGGTCAGAGAACGGGACGGCTATGATCTTCTCATCCTCCATACCGTTGTCCACCATGGGGATGAGCCCTATTGGATAACATCTTACAAGAGTAAGCGGGAGAAGAGGTTCCGAGCAGAGTACCAGAACGTCAAGCGGGTCATTATCCGAACCCAGCGTCTTTGGGATGAACCCATAGTTTGCCGGATAATGAGTTGACGTATAGAGGACTCTGTCCAGTATTATGTAGCCGGATTCCTTGTCCAGTTCGTATTTCGTCTTGCTGCCCTGAGGGATCTCTATAACACAGATGAAGTCCTCGGGAGTGACCCTTGAAGAATCAAGGGAATGCCATATATTGTCTCTCAATATTATTACCTCCAATCACTCGTCTTTACGGTTTATAGTACTTGGCTACCAGAGCGGCACCGTAAATACCTATCTCTGATGAGGGGAAATGGGCAGGTATGAAGTCTACTCTGTCATGTGTATCGGTACCGACACGATATTTTTCAAAATGTTCTCTTATGCCATTGAAAAGCTTCTCGCCTACGTTCGTGAATCCTCCTCCGAGCACATAGCAATCTATGTTCAGAAGTTTGTATATGTTGAAAAATAGAAGCCCTATGGTTTCGGTGATCTCATTGAACACCTCGAGAGCGAACGGATCGGCCATGTCAATGGCTTTTGAAAGAACTTCCCCGTCTATCTTTCCGTGTTCCTTTGCAAGTTCAGAGATGATGCTCTTTCTTCCGTTATCCAGACACTCCTTAATATATCGGGGATAATTGGCACCGCCTGCATATGCCTCAGCACAACCCTTGTTACCGCACCCGCAGAGTCTGCCGCCCGGATGGATTATCATATGTCCTATCTCTCCCGCCACCATGTTGGAACCGCGGAAGAGATCCCCGTTTATGATTATGGCGCCTCCGACTCCTGTAGATATGGTGCAGTATATCATGTTCTTTCTTCCAAGGCCGGACCCTGCCTTATATTCAGCATAGCCTGCACAATTGGCATCGTTCTCGATAACGATAAAAGCATCCGGGAATTCTGCCTTAAGAGAACCATATATATCGAAACTGTTCAGGATGGAGATGTTCGGGGCAAATAGCACCGAGCGGGCATCACTGCTGATGATGCCGGGGACCCCGACTCCTATTGAAGATATATCATCTTTTGCGAGATCATACCGTTTAAGCAGTTCATCTATGGAAGACATGAGCAGAGTGAACACCATTTCAGGACTCTCGCCTGCCTTGGCACTGAACTGTGTACGTCCGATGAGCTTATCGTTCCCATCGAGGATACCGACGGCTATCTTTGTCCCGCCTATATCAAGACCTAAAACATAATCTCTCATGAGAAACCTCCTGATGGATGAAAGAACTTGATCTTATGTGAATTATACCATAGAGAAATAGGAGGATTAACTGTAAGGGATCATTTAAGATGCTGTTTTTTCACAAGAGAATGAGAACCTTACACCGGAAGTTCCATAATAATAATGTTTTGCCATAAAACAAAATGCAGTCTCATTGAAAATTGTTGTTTTTCGGAGTACAATTTCCATGTTGACCGATTGAAAGATCCGGAGAAGAATATGGAACAGAAAGAACCAAAAGAACAAATATTCACGATCCCGAACATACTGGCACTGATCAGGCTGTTTCTGGTACCTGTCGTGGTAGTTCTGATCTTTAAGGACAGGCTGATAACGGCACTCATAGTCTTTATTATTGCATGTCTCACAGACATAGCAGACGGGTATATTGCCAGAAAGTATGACATGATCACTCAGCTCGGTAAGTTCCTGGATCCTCTTGCGGACAAGGCAATGGCCGTAATGGTGATAATAGCGTTTACTATCAGGGGCATACTCCCGTTATGGGTCACGATAGTCATATTTGCAAAAGAACTCATGATGGGAATAGGAGGAATGATCGCCGCAAAGCATATCAATAAGATCATACCCTCTAATAAATTCGGTAAGATCGCAGCAGCCATATTCAACATATCGATCGGAACGTGCTTCCTTTACAAATATCTCGATCCGTATTATAAATGGTTCGTATATGTTGCTCTTTTCGGAAGCGTAGTCAGTATGGTACAATACGCAGTAAAGAACAGAAAAGCAATATTCAATAAGGAAAAACAGGGATAAAGAGTAGTAGTCTTCATGACGATGAAGAGAAATGCCGGGCGGTGCGAGGCAGGATCGAAACAGAAGATGAAGTCGCTTTTGAGTTTCATCTCCGTAACAAGAGATGACGGACAGATACCCGTTAAAGTGTCACCCGGTAGATGCCGGGGATGAGCCGGACAGAGTCCGGGAAAAAAGGTGGTAACACGATGATTCGTCCTTTACTGGGCGGATCATTTTTTTTGAAGAAGGAGAAGAAGATGGAGAACAATCAGGAACAGATTCAGGAGATCAGGAAAGCTTATGATCATTCCGAAGTGGAAGACAGGATCTATCAGAGATGGATGAAGAAGGGCTATTTCCATGCAGAGCCCGATCCTTCCAAGAAGCCGTATTCCATAGTGATGCCCCCTCCAAACATTACGGGACAGCTTCATATGGGACACGGACTTGACAACACTCTCCAGGATTCAATTGTCAGGTTCAGGAGGATGCAGGGGTACGAGACCCTCTGGATGCCGGGTACTGACCATGCTTCCATAGCTACTGAGGTCAAGATCGTTGAACAGATGAAGAAAGAAGAAGGTCTCACAAAGGAAGATATCGGAAGAGAAGAGTTCCTGAAGAGAGCCTGGAAATGGAAAGAGGAATATGGCGGCAGAATAGTGGCACAGCTGAAGAAACTCGGAAGCTCCTGCGACTGGGAGAGAGAGCGCTTCACCATGGATGAAGGCTGCAACAGGGCAGTCAAGCACATGTTCGTAAGCCTTTACAACAAAGGCCTCATTTACAAGGGAAACAGGATCATCAACTGGTGTCCGAAGTGCAAGACGACTCTTTCGGATGTCGAGGTAAACTATGAGGATCAGCCATCTCATCTCTGGAATATCAGATATGATCTGGAAGACGGTACCGGTGCGGTAGTTGTGGCAACGACAAGACCGGAGACCATGCTCGGAGACACGGGTGTTGCCGTGAACCCTGAGGATGAAAGATATAAGGATATGGTCGGCAAGAACTGCATACTGCCAATCATGAACAGAGTGATTCCGATTGTTGCTGATGATTATGTAGAGATGGACTTCGGAACCGGAGCCGTCAAAATGACCCCTGCTCATGATCCGAATGACTTCGAGGTCGCTCAGAGACACAATCTTGAGATCATAAGAGTGCTTGATGACGAAGGAAGAGTCAATGAGAATGGCGGCAAGTACTGCGGCATGGACAGAGATGTTGCCAGAGAAAAGATAGTTGAAGAATTAAGAGAGATGGGAAATCTCGTCAGCATAGAGGATTACAGTCATAACGTGGGAAAGTGCTACAGGTGCGGGACCATAATAGAGCCTATTATCTCAGCTCAGTGGTTCGTTTCCATGAAGTCTTTGAGCAAACCTGCAATAGAAGCTGTCAGGGACGGCAGGATCAGGTTCGTTCCTGACAGATACGCCAAGACATACTTCAACTGGATGGAGAACATAAGAGACTGGTGCATCTCGAGACAGTTATGGTGGGGCCACAGGATACCTGTTTATTACTGCAAGGACTGCGGGAAGATGGTAGTCTCCGAGAACGATATCTTCAAGTGCCCCGACTGCGGAGGAGAGATGTATCAGGACGAAGATGTCCTTGATACCTGGTTCTCATCCGGGCTCTGGCCGTTCTCCACTATGGGATGGCCGGAACAGACAGAAGAGCTCAAGTACTTCTATCCGACAGATGTGCTCGTTACGGGCTATGATATCATCTTCTTCTGGGTGGCAAGGATGATAGTATTCGGCATGGAAGCCATGGGAGAGATCCCTTTCAAATATGTCAACATACACGGGATAGTAAGGGATGACCAGGGAAGAAAGATGAGTAAATCCCTCGGAAACGGCATAGACCCTCTGAAAGTAATAGAGGAATACGGTGCCGACTCATTGAGATTCTCTCTGGCGCAGGGAACCAGTCCCGGAAATGACATGCGTTTCTATGACTCCAAGGTCAAGGCAGCAGGAAACTTTGCAAACAAGATCTGGAACGCCTCAAGATTCGTTGCCATGAACATAAAGGATAACGCGATAAGCGAAGACATAGAAAAGCTCGATCTCGACATATCCGATAAGTGGATACTTAGCAGACTCAATACTGTCATATCCGAGGTTACAGACAATCTCGAAAGGTTCGAGCTCGGTCTTGCATGCTCAAAGATATATGACTTCATATGGAGCGAATACTGCGACTGGTATATAGAGATGACAAAACCGAGGCTTTACGAAGGAACAGAAGATGAAAAGGCAACTGCATTGAGCGTGCTTGTATATGTTCTGAAGCAGGCCTTAAAGATGCTCCACCCGATAATGCCGTTCATTACTGAAGAGATCTATGTGGAGATGCTGCATGCAGGAGAGAGCATAATGATCTCAAAATGGCCTGAGCCTGTCGAAGGGTTCTCGTTCGTGAAGGAAGAGTCAGCCATGGAAGAAGTCATGAACATCGTGAGGAGCATCAGGAACATAAGGTCTCAGATGAACGTTCCTCCGAGCAGGAAAGCCAAGATCTACATTGCGACCAGGGACAGAGAGAATCTGGAAGCAGCAGGAGACTATATCGCCAAACTGGCATATGGTTCTGAAGTGGAGTTCCATGATTCTGACTTCAGGGAGCCTGAAGGCTGCGCTGCTGCCATAACCACAAACTCTTCAAGTTACATACCGCTCGGAGAGCTCATCGATATCTCAAAAGAGATAGAAAGGCTCTCAAAAGAACTTGCTTCTCTCAAAGGAGAGGTCGAAAGAGCCAACGGCAAGCTTCAGAACGAGAGGTTCGTGAGCAAGGCGCCTGAGAAGGTCGTACAGGAGGAGAGAGATAAGCTCGCCAAATATACCGACATGCTCAAAGCAACTGAAGAGAGACTTCATTATATGGAGGGGCTGATCTGATAATGGATTACATTCAGATAGTTGGAACGAAGGGGAAAGGATCCACTTCCACATATATAGCAAATATATTGAGTTCTGCAGGATATAAGACAGGTCTCTTCGTATCACCTCACGTGAGGGTCCCTAACGAGAGGATCAGCATCAATGGAAGGCTCATCTCAAACAGGGATCTGAACAGACTTATGAAGGATACTGTGGAGACAGGCTATTTCCGTCAGTTCTTCGATACCTCATTAAGGTATTTTGCAGAGAAAGAAGTCGACATAGCTGTTATGGAAGCAGGCATGGGTGGCAGACATGATGCTACTACAAGGCTGCCCGTTAAGGAACTGGTCATTACTTCCATAGGTATGGACCATATGGGAGTACTTGGAGATACCATAGAGAAGATAGCCGTGGAAAAGGTCGCGGCAATGAGGATGAACTGCAGCACTGTTTCCGCTCCTCAGCAGGATCAGGTCAGAAAACTGATAGAGACCACTGCTTTATACAGGAAGAATGATCTTTCCTTCGTGGATGAAGACGCTCTTGTGATAGACAAGACAGGGAAGTTCACATATAAGGGGGAGGGGCCTTTTGAACTCAGAAATGCTACCGGGAAGCAATACATAAATGCATGTCTTGCCATTGAGGCCGTGAAGGTTCTTGCAAAGGAGGGATATACCATAGATGAGAACCATATCAGAAAAGGCCTCAAGAAGACTGTGCTTCCAGCTAGACAGCAATATATCAAAGACAGTGATATACTGGTGGACGGAGCCCACAACGTGGACTCGCTGAAATATCTGTATGAGACTCTTTCGGGAGAGTATAAGGGAAGGAGAAAAGTACTGATCTGCTCCTCGATGAAGGATAAGGACGTATCTTTCTTTGACACCATGGCAAATGATCTGTTTGAGCACGTTTTCGTTTCTCAGATGGATTATGACAGGAGCTTCCGGGCGGAAGAACTCGCAGAGCTGTTCACTGATAAGGACAAACTGACCTTATGCACAGGCACAGAAGACGCATATAAAAAAGCAGAAGCATATAGAAAAGGAAAGGAGATCATGTTGGTATTTACCGGTTCAATCTATCAGGCAGGAGAGATACTGGATCTTCTTGATATCAAGGAGTAACAATGGAAAAACTAAAACGTTTTTGGAACTTTTTTACTACATATGAGAAGGTATGGTTCTTCAGCATAGTCATCTTATCGATCATCTTCGCATTCCTGTTCCCTGAGGAGGAGACTCAGGGAGTTCACGGAGGGGTGATCATGGCATTATATCTCGTGGATATATTCAGCAACGTGGCTTGTGAGCTTCTCATATCCAAGCAGAGCAAGTGGAACTTTTTAGTCTCACTGATAGTGGAACTCGTAGAAATAGCGATCTGCATAATCCTGTCCTACAGATTTGCAACAATGGCAGTAACTCTGTTCTTCTGGATACCGATAGACATCATCAGCTTCATAAACTGGCACAGACATCCCGACAGGGAACAGGAAGAACTTACCATAGTAAGAAGGCTGAAAGGGTGGCAGGAGATAGTCATTATTATCGGAATAGTCATATGGACTGTAGTCGTGGGCTATCTCATGACTTTCATAGAGGGAGAAGGGATACTGGCTGACAATCCCCTGCTGGAAAACATAGTCTGTTACATAGATGCCTGCGTAAGTGCGGTAGGCATCGCAAACGGTCTCTTCATACTCTTCAGATACCGTGAGCAGTGGATAGCATGGTATATCTATACAGCTCTTGAAACCGTTATAAATATCCTTGCAGGACAGTGGATACTCCTTATATTGAAACTGGGCTTTTTCACGAACACGACCTACGGATACATCAAGTGGTCAAGATATATCAAGGAGCATGAGAACGACCCGACAATAGAAAAGTCGATACTCTGAGAACTGATCAAGATCAATATACAGGTCCGGCTCCGTCATTCGGGTCCGGACCTTTTTGGTTTCAGCAGGGGCTAGTCCGTTCAAATGCAGTATCATTTATGATATACTAATGAACGGTGTTTTTGATTAATGTTACACCCATTTATTTATCCGAATAATCTGTTGGATGGTGTTTATGAAGATCGGTTTTGACAATCAGAAATATTTGAGGATGCAGTCCGAACACATAATGGACAGGATCTCAATGTTTGATAATAAGCTTTATCTGGAATTCGGGGGAAAACTGTTCGATGATTATCATGCTTCCAGAGTCCTTCCCGGCTTTGCTGTCGACAGCAAGCTCCAGATGCTTTCCAAGATATCCGAACATGCTGAGATAGTGATCGCAGTCAGCTCCGCTGATATAGAAAGGCATAAAATAAGGGCCGACATAGGTATCACATATGATGAAGATGTCATCAGACTGATTCGTGAGTTTCAGTCAAGAGGCCTTTTCGTCGGCAGTGTGGTTCTTACGAAGTACACAGGGGAGAGAGCTGCGGATCTTTTTCAGAAGAAGATCGAGGCTATGGGGATAAAGGTTTATCATCACTATATGATACCGGGATATCCTTCCAATATGGATCTCATCCTCAGCGATGACGGATACGGAAAGAACGATTATATTGAGACATCCAGGTCTTTAGTCATAGTCACAGCTCCAGGACCCGGAAGCGGCAAGATGGCAACATGTCTTTCTCAGTTGTATCATGAGCTGAAAAGAGGAGTTAGAGCAGGCTATGCAAAATACGAGACTTTCCCGATCTGGAACCTTCCTCTCTATCATCCGGTGAATCTGGCATATGAGGCTGCAACGGCAGACCTCAATGACATAAACATGATAGACCCGTATCACCTGAGAGAATACGGCATCACTACGGTCAACTATAACCGCGATGTTGAGATATTCCCGGTAGTCAATGCAATGTTCATGAGGATATACGGGGAAAGTCCTTACAAGTCTCCAACGGACATGGGAGTCAATATGGCGGGGAACTGCATAATTGATGACGAAGTCTGCAGGGAAGCTTCAAGGCAGGAGATAATAAGAAGATATTATGAGGCCATAGACGGTGTGGCCGAAGGTACCAGGAGTCAGGAGGAAGTTCTGAAGATCCAGATGCTCATGAATCAGGAGAACCTTACTGTTCTTGATCGAAAGACGGTAGGCCCTGCACTCAGAAAAGCTGAGGAGACAGGCAGCCCTGCAGTTGCAATAGAACTTGCTGACGGAAGGATATTTACCGGAAAGACGGGTGATCTTCTTGGAGCCAGCTCAGCAGCGCTCCTGAATACTCTCAAGGAACTTGCTGAGATTCCTCATGAAGACGATATAATCTCACCAAGGGCCATACAGCCTATACAGGAGCTTAAGACCAGATATTTCGGAAGCAGGAACCCCAGGCTTCATACAGATGAGGTCCTGATAGCGCTTTCCAGTACTGCAGAATGGAACGAGGCTGCCAGACTGGCGCTCAGTCAGCTGAACAAACTGGAGGGGAGTCAGGTCCATTCCACAGTAATTCTTTCCGCGCAGGACAGAAATACATTTAAAAAGCTCAAATGCAATGTCACATTTGAGCCTAAGACCGAATGATATGAGCCTTACGATCAGGAGATCTCCTTCTCCATGATCTCAGCCCTGAGATTAAAGGCATCACTGTAGTACGAATGTCCGGTGATGTCTTTTATTATGCATTCAATTATTATGTCGCCCGTGGATACGGGAGAATATGTTATAGCAAGCTCTTTTGCAACGGCGATCTTGTAACCGTAAGTCGTGCTGCCCATTATTTCACCTTCATATGAGATTATCGGGTATGAGAAAGTGATGATATCACCGGTAACTATCTCTTCGGTACGGCAGAAGATGCCGGTATCATGTAGAGCGGACAGGACCTGGTTATCAGAAACTATAAGGAAGACGTCCGTTTCATTGACTTTGCAGGGTATCCTGAAATGCTCCTTGCCGTCAACCCCTACATATCCGTATCTGCAGACGACATTTCCGTTTATGTGCATCCATTCGTCCTCGGTGGTTGCAATGATATAGCTGCCTCCAGAATATTCAGATGAAGGAACGTCTCCAAGGAGTATGTAGTATTCTCCGGTATCGGCAAAGGTCATGGTCGTTACACTGCTGACCTTGGTCACATCTGATTCATTTACAGCAAATACCACGTGATCCTCATTTATGGCAAGGGATTTTGATGGTAGTTCTATCGATAGCATCGACCCGCTTCCGGTATATTTGGCTGCAACATCTTTGTCGAACCAGTCATGTGTTTTGCTCTCAGTATCAATACAGCTGACAGCAGTAAGGTATGCCGTTATGAAATCAACATAATCTATTCCTGCCGCAGAATATTTTGAGAGAGTTGACGGAAGATCCTTGCAGACAGACTCGTTTATGGGAACGAAGAGAGAAAGCTTGACATCATCTGATGAGTGGTAGACCATGCAGTCCTCAAGCCTCTTCTTGCATTCTGAAGAGGATTCATATATGAGAGCATCAGCAAAATCAGTACCATATATACACAGATCATCACATGAGGAGTTCGCTCTTGCATATGCTATGCTTGAAAAATTACCTTCCAGGATAGTCTGATAAGCCTCATCGAGGAGGGTCTTCACCTTGTCCTTTGCGAACTGAACTCTCGTAAGGTCCAGACAATACAGGCAAGGGTTAGTGTTCGTCACGGCAAAAATGGAATCTGTGACTATACCGTCATAAAGAAGTCTTGCGATATCCCTGCATAAATATGAAGTATTGTTGGCCAACATGGCGATGAAGTTGGCATAATCCCAGTTCACACAGTACTCTGCCCCTGAGGATATCAGGTAGTCTGCCGTATTCCTCAGAATGTATGCATCTTCAAATGAGATGAAACTGGAAGAATTGATGGCCAGAAAATCCAGATCTGCTCCGTTAAGAGCGTCTTCCATGTCAAATGAAGAAAGCTTGTTCTCCCCTATGATGAACAGCCCTTTGCGATTGCACGAATCAAATTCTGTTTCAGAAGTTTCCACAAAAGATCTAAGATCTGCTGCGGTTCCGTTCGTAGCAGTCGTTGCAGATGAACTGATCCCTTTTGAGGTTATAAGTATCCTGTCGGAAAGAGTGGACATGAAATCCGCCTGCCACTTTGTGACGCCGAAAGTCTGTATGACTATTGTGATCTTACCGGGGATCTCAGTCTTTATGAGTTGAGAGATTATATATGACGCTATCCCGAAATCCTCTATGCCCTCTCCGTTGAGATAAAGCATTATGAGCCATTCGTCCTTCCCATTACCTTTTATGGAAGAAAAATACGATCGGCTGTGTCTGTTCTCACTCTGGGCTTCAGAAGGAAGACTTTCCGGATTCTCAATGACCGAGCAAGAGCACAGGATGAGCATCATACATATAATTAAGGAAATGATCCTTGTTTTCAGTTTCATCAGATATCTGGCCTCCAAATAAATGAAAACTAAAAAAAAGATATCATAAACAGAGAAGCGCTTCACCCGTCATTGCGCTTTATTTACAAAAAATTTCACAAGTGATAGAATTTCATTGAATTTGGCACATGCCTAACATGACCAAGGAGACGTAATCATGCTTGAATATCGTTACGACACACAGCTTTTGATCGAAGGAGAAGATCTGGACGAAGACGTCATCAGAGATTATTTCATCGACAACTTCAACGGAGATTGCCTGCTTGCAGTAGGAGATGACACCCTGATCAAGATCCACTATCATACCAACGAACCCTGGAAAGTACTTGAGTATTGCTCGACTCTGGGTGAAATATATGACATAGTGGTCGAGGATATGGACCGTCAGGCCAGAGGATTACACGGATGACACAAAAGGAGAAGGATAATGGCATTTGATATCAAGAAGATCATAGAAGACATCCTTGCGAAACTCAAGGGTGATCCAAAGATGGCTGAGAACTTCACGAAGGAGCCCGTCAAGACCGTTGAAAGTCTTGCCGGAGTAGACCTGCCTGATGATCAGATTCAGCCGATAGTGGACGGAGTAAAAGCAAAGCTCAACCTGGACAATCTGGGAGAGAAGCTGGGCGGACTCAAGAACCTCTTAGGATAAGTGATGGGGCCTATGTCAGAATAAACTGGCATGGGCCGTTTCTTTTGCCTCAAACGGGGAAAGAAAGATCAAATATGTTAGAATATCAGTATGATCATCTGATCTGAAAGATTTGTAAATGAAAGGAACGATTATGAAAACAGGTAAGTTTTTCAAATCACTTCTGGATTATCTGATACTGTTTCTGGCAAGCGTGATCTGCGCAATAGCGCTTTATAACTTTGCTGTTGCATTTAATTTCCCGCTGACCGGATTCTCAGGATTGGCCATGATCCTGAATTATCTGTTCGGACTTCCTATGGGTATCACGAACATAGCCCTCAATATCCCTGTAGCGATTCTTTGTTATAAAAGGATAGGCAAAAAGTTCTTCTGGAGATCCGTCTTCTGCACACTTGTTTATTCACTTGCAACGGACTATCTGGCCCCGCTTCTTCCGGTATATAAGGGCAGCATGATGCTTTCGGCTTTAAGTTCAGGAGTCCTTGGAGGCTTCGGATACGCGATCATCTACATGAGAAACGCGTCGACGGGAGGAACGGATTTCGTATCAGTATATATAAAGGCTATTTTCCCGCACATATCGCTCGGAAAGATACTTTTCTTCGTAGACGGGCTCATTGTTGTGGCAGGCGGTCTCATCATGCAGGACGTTGACGGAATCATGTACGGCCTTATAATCAGCTATGTCACAAATACCGTGATAGACAAGATGATGTTCGGAGTTAATGCAGGAAAACTTGCTCTGGTGATCACCGAGAAGGGACCCGAAGTGGCAAAGGCGATAGATGAGGTGACGGAGAGAGGAGCTACTCTTGTGGACGTAAAAGGGGCATATAAGATGGAACCAAAACAGATGGTGCTCTGTGCCTGCAATAATAAGCAGATGTTCCTTATAGAGACAGCGATAAAGAAGGTGGATGAGAACGCATTCACCATCATACTGGAGTCTAACGAAGTCCATGGAGAAGGGTTTGATGTAACAAGGATAGCAGGATAATAGGAGGTTTATTCATGAGCATATATTCAGAGAGGCTGTTAGGAGTACAGGATAAGATCAGGAAAACAGGGCTTGAGGCCGCAGTAATCTGTGAGCCCACATCTATCAGATACCTGCTCAACAGGAATTTCGTCCATGTTGGGGAGAGACTCATGGCTCTTGCGGTTCCGAAAGAAGGAAAGAGCATACTCTTCATTAACAGGCTGTTTCCCGTTTCGGGAGATGAGAGTTTTGATGTAGTATATCATGATGATACGGAGATAGCGACGGAAGGGCTGGCACGTTTTCTGCCTTCCGGAAAGATAGGGATAGACAGGTTCCTTTACTCCCAGTTCCTGATACAGCTCCTCGAACAGAGAAACGACATCGTTCCAAAAGTGGGTTCCTATGTCGTAGAGGAACTGAGGATGATAAAGGGAGAAGATGAAAAGGAACTCATGAGAAGAGCTTCCGTTCTTAACGATGAGATAATCGCAAAAGTTCCGGAACTCATAAGACCGGGAATGACGGAACTGGAGCTCGCGGACCTTCTTATAGCAGAATACAAGAAAGTTGGAGAGCCCTGGGCCCCGCTCGTGGGATTCGGACCTGGAGCAGCTGATCCCCATCACGTAAACAGCGATACAGTAATAAGCCCCGGTGTGGTGCTTGTCGATGCCGGCCAGGAAACAAACGGATATTTCTCAGATATGACAAGGACTTTTTTCTATAAGGAAGTTTCTGAAGAAGAGAGAAAGGTATATGAGATAGTCAAGGAAGCAAACAGAAGGGGCAAGGCAGCGGTGAAACCTGGAGTGAGATTCTGTGACGTGGATGCCGCAGCAAGGGATTATATTACCGAGATGGGGTATGGAGAGTATTTTACTCACAGACTCGGTCACAATATCGGAATGCAGCTTCATGAAGAACCTTCCGTATCTGCTTCGAATACCGGAACAGTGGAAGAGGGAATGACTTTCAGCATAGAGCCCGGCATCTATCTTCCCGGTAAATTCGGAGTCAGGATCGAGGATCTGGTACTAGTGACAAAGGATGGATGTGAAGTCCTGAACAGCTATCCGAGAGAGATACAGATAATAGGCTGACCTATAGAAAACAACGTGCCAATAAGACCGGAACAAATCAAAAAGCCTTTTTGCCTGAAGAACAGGCGAAAGGCTTTTTTTGTTAGGCTCTTTACAATATCTCACGTAAGTGTATAATTGTATACATGTATACAATTATACACTGGGCGGCACCCAAAGGATGCCGCTTTCAAGAAGGAGGTAAACAGATGCTTGAATTATCGAAAAAGACTAATCTGCTGGAGCAGAATCAGTATAGATATTCCCTTCAGGATGTGGAGAACCCTAACCTCTATAGAGATGTGTACAGTTATGAAGAAGTACCCAAGGTCGCGTTCAACCACAGGCGCGTGCCAATGAACATGCCTGAAGAGATATGGATAACGGATACAACATTTCGTGACGGACAGCAATCCATAAACCCGTATACGGTAAAGCAGATAGTAGATCTGTATAAGCTTATGAGCAAGCTCGGCGGACCTTATGGGATAATCCGTCAGACCGAATTTTTTGTATACAGCGATCGTGACAGAGAAGCTATTCGTCAGTGTCAGGAGCTCGGGTTACGCTTTCCAGAGATCACTTCGTGGATAAGAGCTTCGAGAGAAGACTTCAAACTGGTGAAAGATCTTGGAATAAGAGAAACGGGGATACTCGTTTCCTGCTCTGACTATCATATATTCAAGAAACTGAAGATGACGCGTAAACAGGCGATGGAGATGTACCTGGCGACAGTGAAAGACGCATTCGATGCCGGTGTCATGCCACGCTGTCATCTTGAGGACATAACCCGAGCAGATTTCTACGGTTTCGTGGTTCCTTTCGTGAATGAACTCACGAAGCTTTCAAAAGAGGCAGGCATCCCGGTACGTATACGTGCATGCGATACAATGGGATACGGCGTGCCATATACGGAAGTTGCTTTGCCAAGATCCGTTGCAGGCATAGTCTATGGTCTTCAGCATTATTCGGACGTAGAGAGCGAGATGCTCGAATGGCACGGACATAACGATTTCTATAAGGCAGTGGCAAATGCTTCCACAGCCTGGCTCTACGGTGCCTGTGCCGTAAACTGCACCCTTCTGGGAATAGGAGAAAGAACCGGAAACGTGCCGCTGGAGGCCATGGTCTTCGAATATGCTTCATTAAGAGGTTCTATGGACGGGATGGATCCGACGGTCATTACTGAAATAGGCGATTATTACAGGAATGAGATAGGCTACAAGCTTCCTCCAATGACTCCTTTCGTGGGAAGGAACTTCAATCTCACCCGTGCAGGCATCCATGCTGACGGACTCCTCAAGGATGAGGAGATATATAACATCTTCGATACAGAGAAACTCCTTAACCGTCCTGCTATGGTGATGATCAACAAGAACTCGGGTCTTGCCGGGATAGCATACTGGATGAACCAGAATTATCATCTCAAGGGAGACGCAAAGATAGACAAGCAGGATCCGATAGTACATATGTTGAAGGACTGGGTGGATAGCGAATATGCCGGGGGAAGAACATCGACTCTTTCGACCGAGGAGCTTGAAGGCAAGATAGAGGAATTCTCCGATGGATTCTATAAAAGACAGGCATAAGTGAAACAGAAATATTACCGGAGGTACCGAACATGACAGTATTAAGAGATCACAGAACTGTTTCCATAGCGGATCAGATTTTTGAGCAGCTTGAGAAGGAGATCCTGAGTGGAAAGTATCAGAGAGGAGAGATCACCAGCGAACTGAAATTATCCCAGGAACTGGGAGTAAGCAGAACGCCCGTAAGGGAAGCACTAAGGAGACTCGAGCAGGAGCATATCATAAAGGATAACGGCAGAGGGATCGAGATAATAGGCATCAGCAGGGAAGACATGCTCGACATGTATGACATCAGGATCCAGCTGGAGGGGATAGCTGCAGCACGAGCTGCGGAACATGTGACTGATGAACAGCTTAAGGAGATGCAGGACACATTGGAACTTCAGCGCTTCTATATAGAGAGGACAGGGACCACTGGAGAATATGCAGATGACATCAAGGACATGGACTCCAGATTCCACGAACTAGTATACGAGAGCTGTGGCAGCATGGCATACTGTGATACTCTGCTGGCCATGCATAGAAAGATGACCAAGTTCCGTAAGGCTTCGCTCAGCAAGAAGAGCAGGGCAACACAGTCATATCAGGAACACATTGCAATACTGGAGGCTTTGATGGCTCATGAGCCTGAACTTGCACGTTCCAGGATGACACAGCATGTTATAAATGCCAGAGACAATATAAAAGGCATTCAGGAATAAGGAAAAGGTGGGCAGTACGATGAAGAACAGGTATGAAGAGATTTTGGACAGAGCTGCGGTTCACTTCAGGGAACTGCTCAGAGGACAGCTTGAAAGAGAAGACAGGATGGAGACGGCTGCTCCGGCAAAGGATTTCTCGAATCTGGAGAAGATCGTGATAGGAGTATGCGGAGGAGACGGCATTGGACCGATAATAATGGACTCTGCAAAGACCGTCATAACAAGCCTGTTATCTGAAGAGATCGCTGCAGGCAGAGTGGAAATAAGGGAGATAAATGGACTTACCCTTGAGAACAGGCTTGAAAAGAATAAGGCGGTTCCGGACGATGTACTGGAAGAGATCAAAAAATGTGATGTTCTCCTAAAAGGCCCTACAACCACACCACAGGGGGCTAATACACTCGGCAGTGCAAATGTAAAACTGAGAAGGGAACTGGATCTGTATGCGAACGTCAGGCCTGTAAAAGTCCCTGAGCTTGGGATAGACTGGTGTTTCTTCCGTGAGAATACGGAAGGAGAATATGCCCTCGGAGGAGACGGACTGGAGATCCCGGGCAAACTTTCCATGGATTTCAAGGTCACCACGGAAGCCGGGACCAGAAGGATAGCAAGAGCAGCTTTTGAATACGCAAAAAGCAATGGAAAGACCAAGGTCGCGATAGTTACCAAGAACAATGTCATAAAGAAAACAGACGGGAACTTTTCACGGATATGTCACGAAGTGGCTGAGGATTATCCGGGCATAACTGCAAGTGACTATATAGCTGACATAGTGACAGCCAGTCTCATAGACCCATATCGCCAGAAGGATTATGAAGTATTTGTGCTTCCAAACCTTTACGGAGACATCATCACCGACGAGGCAGCTCAACTTCAGGGCGGGGTCGGAACGGCAGGAAGCTCAAACATCGGAGATCAGTATGCAATGTTCGAGGCAATTCACGGGTCCGCTCCGAGGAAGATAGAAAGGGGAGAGGGAGATTACTCCAACCCAACCAGCATCATCAAGGCTGCGGAGTTCATGCTTAGGCATGTAGGACTTAATGACAAGGCCGACAGACTTGAAAAGGCAATGGAGATATGCTGTGATACTGAAAAGAAAGTGGTGGTTACCGGCCACAGGGACGGAGCGACCTGTATGGAATTCACAGACTACATCCTGAGCACACTAGAAAAGCTCTGAATATGGTCAAAACAAGGGTTTATCTGTTTTTGTAAAAGCATTAAAATCAAAGATATAAAGACCGTAAATGGTCAATTATTACCTCAGAGGTGCAGGAAATGATAAGACTATTCGAAAAAGGAGTATTTGTAACAAAAGGAGAGAAGGTGTTCGATACTCTTGAAGAGATGACTTCTTTTACAGGAATGTCGGTAAGTAATCCGTCAGGAGATGTCCTCTTTGGAGAGGCCGCAAAAAAAGAGGCTTCCAGGAATACGATGGCTTACGGGATACTCAAGGCTCATAACATCTCAGACGACATGGAGCATCTGAAACTTAAATTCGATAGTCTTACAAGCCATGACATAACCTATGTGGGTATTATACAGACAGCAAGGGCTTCAGGTCTCAAGGAGTTTCCCATACCATATATTCTTACAAACTGTCACAACAGTCTCTGTGCAGTCGGAGGGACCATAAATGAGGATGACCATAAGTTTGCTCTCTCAGCTGCCCATAAATATGGAGGCATCTACGTTCCTGTGAATCTCGGCAACATCCACAGTATAAACAGAGAACTCATGGCCGGGAGCGGAAAGATGATCCTCGGCTCAGACTCTCATACCAGATACGGTGCACTTGGCTGTATGGCAGTGGGAGAAGGCGGTGGAGAACTTGCAAAGCAGCTTCTGAACAGAACGTATGATTTTACTCGCCCGGAGACAATAGCAATATATCTTACCGGAAAACCAAAACCCGGTGTAGGACCGCAGGATGTGGCATTGTCGATCGTAGGAGCGGTGTATAAGAGCGGATATGTCAAGAACAAGGTCATGGAGTTTGTAGGTCCTGGAATACATGAACTGTCCATAGAATACAGGAACGCCATAGATGTCATGACCACTGAGACCACATGCTGGAGCTCAATATGGATGACAGATGAGGAGACTGAAAGATATTACAGGCTCGTCGGGCGTCCAAATGACTATCATGAGGTCCGTCCGGGAACCGTTGCATACTATGACGGATGCGTATATGTCGATCTTTCCACAATCGAGTGTACCATAGCCCTTCCGATGCATCCTTCAAATATCTATACAATAAGGGAACTGAAGGAGAATGCTGCCGATATACTTCATGAGACTGAGGTCAACATGAACAGACAGATAAAGGGAGCTTCTTTCGACCTGATGAGCAAGCTAAGATCAGACGGACAGATAGAAGTTCAGCAGGGAGAGATAGCTGGCTGTTCAGGAGGAACATTTGACGGAATAATGGCAGCAACTGACATCCTGAGAGGAAAGACCATTGGAAACGGAGCTTTCAGTTTGAGCATATATCCCGGCAGTATGCCAACCCTTGCCGCATTGGTGAGAAATGGAGCAGTTTCCGACCTTATTTCTGCAGGTGCCGTTATAAGAGAGTGTTTCTGCGGACCGTGCTTTGGAGCAGGTGACTGTCCTGCAAACGGAGAGTTTTCGATAAGACATACCACGAGGAACTTCCCGAATCGAGAAGGCTCGAAACCTGATGAAGGCCAGATGGCTGCAGTTGCCCTTATGGACAGCCGTTCGATAGCTGCTACTGCTGCGGCGGGAGGTATACTCACTGCTGCAACGGATCTTGACATAGAGTACAGTGTTCCTGAATATGAATTTGACAGCCGTATATATGAGACCAGGATATTCAACGGGTGGGGAAGACCTGAACCGGAGAAGGACCTGTTCTTCGGCCCGAACATAAAGGACTGGCCTGATATGCCTGAGATGTCAGATGACATGCTCTTAAGAGTGTGCAGCTATATAGATGATCCTGTGACGACTACGGATGAACTCATCCCATCCGGAGAGACTTCGAGCTATCGGTCGAACCCGGAAAGACTTTCAGACTTTGCTCTTTTTAAGAGAGACCCCCTCTATGCAGGAAGGAGTAAGGAAGTCAGGAGCATGGACAGGGCCCGCATTGAGGAAGGAGTCATTCCGGACGAGATCATGAAAGTATATGATTCCCTGAAAAAGGTCGGAATAAGTGTGGATCCTGTAAAGACAAACATAGGTTCTACCATCTTTGCCAACATGCCCGGTGATGGCTCAGCGAGGGAACAGGCCGCATCGTGTCAGAGGGTTCTCGGGGCATCAGCAAACTTTGCAAGGCAGTATGCAACAAAACGTTATCGTTCCAACTGCATCAACTGGGGAATGGTACCATTCCTGATAGACGATCCCGAGATCATAGAGAATGGAGATCATATATTCGTTCCCGATATAAGGAAGGCAATAGCCGAGAACAAGGAAGAGATTCAGGCATATTGCATCAAGAAAGACGGTCAGGTCATACCTTTCATGACGGCTACAGGTCCCCTTACGGAAGACGAACGCCAGATAATAATAGATGGCTGTCTGATCAACTACTACAGATTACACTGACATATTCCGAGAGGTACAGATGAACGTATACGATTTTGACAAGACCATATATGACCATGACAGCACATGGGATTTTTATAAGTACACGCTAAAGAGACATCCATCAGTATTGAAATACATATTGAAGCAGGGAATGGCTGCGCTGAAGTATGTGCTTAAGATATGGGACAAGACTCGTATGAAAGAAGTCTTCTATCTGTTCCTAAGGGAAATCGATGATATAGACAGGGAAGTCGAAGAATTCTGGGATTCTCATGAAAAATATATCCACAAATGGTATCTGGACCAGAGAAGAGAAGATGATGTCGTAATATCAGCCTCTCCGGAGTTTATAATAAAATCCATCTGTTCAAGGTTGGGCGTGAAATACGCCTATGCTTCAAAAGTGGATAAAAAAACAGGAAAATATGATGGAATAAACTGTCATGATGTGGAGAAGGTAAGAGTATTCAGGGAGCATTTCCCGGAGGGAGAGATTGACAAGTTTTATTCAGATTCATATTCCGATCTTCCGCTTGCAAAACTGGCAAAGGAGAGTTTTCTGGTAAAAGGAGAGACTCTGGAACCATGGAAGTTTTGATAAACGTAAAAGAAGAGGCGTTCGATGAACGCCTCTTCTTTTATATACCGGATCCTCAGTAATAGAGATCCAGTGCACTTTTTTCTATGCATATGTCAATGTCAGAAAAGTCTCCTTTGTATTCTCCGTCTATAGTCCACGGGAGTTTGATCGGAGTCTCTATCCTGATCTTGTCGGTCTGGAAACATACGACAGAAGGACAGTCTGAATAATCTCTTGAAGTGACAGCCCTGAATACATCGAAAAAGCTGCCGATGGAATGTATCTTCTTTATGAGCATGACTTCGTATACTCCGTCATTGACCTGTACCGTGCCGTCCTGGAATCTGATGATGCCACCTACGGCATTGCAGTTGGATATGGCTCCGAAGATAAAATCGTCCTCCACCTCAACTTCATCAGAAATGATCTTCATATGGTAGTCCTTAATATTGAAAAGGCTCTTTGCCCCACCGAAAACATATGCGCCATATCCCAATGTGTTTTTAAGTTTCTGGGAGGTGGCATAGGAGGAATCGGTGAAAGCTCCGAAAGAGACCACGCTGCCAAAGCAGATATCTCCAAAAAAGCCTACATCAAAAGGGTGCGGCTCTGTATCACGAAGAAGAGAGAGAGTCTCGGGGATCTGTTTCGGGAATCCGAGTGTGTCGCCCAGGAGGTTTGTGGTTCCTGCAGGGATACAGTAGAGAGGTGGGCGCTCTTCTCTTGGAAGAGCAAGAAGGGCTTCCATTACTTCATTTATGGTTCCGTCTCCTCCGCAGGCAGCGATCATGTCGAAATCACGGACATTCTCGGCAGCTATCCTGGTGCCGTCGCCCTTTCTTTCCGTCAGCATCAGTCTGGTGTCGTATATTTCCGAAAAAGATCTTTCGATCAGGTCTTTGTTTTTGACCCCTTTCAGCTTCCCTGAAACGGGATTCATCACTATAAGCAACTTCTTCATAATCTCTCTATTTGAACAGAATATTGTAATAATTCTGCTCGAGTATGTACTTTGAATATTTTACCTTGTTCTTTACTATTGCCGATATGGTCTTTATGTATTCTTCATCTACGGTTATGGACTCATCTGCAGGAGTAAATTCCTGTGTCAGAGCATTGTAATAGCCTTTGTCGGTGATCCAACTGTAGTTTCTGAATAGAACGAGTGGTGTGGTATTCTTCGCAAACACGTCTCTGCCGACGAGGAGCCTGGAGTCGTATTCCATCCCGAAGAGGTTTGACATAGTCGGGAGAATGTCGAGACTGTACGTAGGTTCATCGACCTGAATGGGTTCTTCCTTTTCAAGGCAGCCGCTCCAGATGATAAGACAGTTCTTGTGTATTCCTATGTTTGTCTCGACAGGACTTCCATTTAGCTCATCAAAGTTTTTGTATTTATATCCCGTATTGCTCTCAAGGCCATACGGATAATGGTCTCCCGTAAGAACGATAACGGTATCATCTGCGATTCCCGCTTCCTCAAGCCTTTCTATGAGGTATTTCATAGCAAGATCGAGTTCCATATTGCATGCAACATAAGCAGCGGCATTTTCAGAGAGATTCAGGTCCGCAACGTCATTTTTGTGCTTATATGACATGTAGTTACCTACCCATGTATACTGGGCATGTCCGCTTACGGTCATGTAATATATGCTGAAGGGTTGTTTGTCGATATAGTCATCTACGGTCACTTCCATGAGCTGGAGGTCACTTCTCGGCCATACCTTGTCTATCTTCGGAAGTCCATTGCCCATAGCGATGAACTTCTCGTAACCGAGGTTAACGTGTGTCTCATTACGTTTGTAATAGGTATATGAGTTGTTATGATATGCGCGCGTGAAGTATCCGAGTCTCTGGGACTGATGTCCGAGAGTGAAATAAAGGTTGTTCTTTCTGGACTCATAGATACTCTGCACTCCGCCCTTCGGGACCAGTCCGGTCAGGTGTGAATACTCACCGTCGGAGGTGCTGTATCCCCATGCAGGCTGATAGTAATTTGTGAAATAGATGCCCTTCGTCATCATCCTGTAGAGTGTAGGAGTATACTTTTCATTCACTGCCCACCATGAGAAAGCTTCAGCCGTAATGACGATCAGGTTCTTTCCCTTGAATTTGCCCGTATACTCATTCTGCTGAGTCGGTCTTTGTGCAGAGAAATACTCGTGCATCGATTTTACGGTATCATTCTTTGCCTTTGAGATAAGAGTATCGAAATCTATGTCCATGACATTGTAGCCATATTCTATCTTTGGAGAAGGAATGACAGATGAAGAAGGGTCAACAGATGACGATGACGAGGTTGATGATGTACCTGACATTTCAGACTCGCTTGGGAACACTATTATATCATCCCCATCATCCTTGCCCTTCGGGGTACCGAATATGAAATACTGGATATCAAGTCTAGTTCCCGTAACCAGACCGAATCTGTAAGAGGATTCGGAGATGTTGTATTCGGACGTATAGTATTCTTGATATGTAACAATACCTCCGGAAAATGCATATACTCCTATAAGAGCTATGACATAGAATATGATCCAGAAAAAGACCGGCAGAACCTTTGTGATGAGTGAAGAAGCTCTTCTTGAGGTCACTCCCTTGAAGAATACACAGTACAGCACAAGTGGTACGGCATAGAGTATGACCACATACAATCCCTTAAGGACTATGACTACAGCTGTTCCGAGATAGCTCTTCACCATGTCTCCGCCGGAGTTCAGAATCGCATTTATACCCATGAAGAACGTGAAGAACTGGTTGAGGAAGAACTCAAGAAGGAATACAAAAGCAAAAAGAGATATTACGATGATGTTGAGAGTTCTTACCAGCTTATATTTCTTCCAGATATTGCATATGAAATAGAAGAACATCCCTGCAGAAAGGGAAAAGAAGAAAACGAAGTATCCACCCTCGAATATGTTCCTTCCCAGGAAGAGTTTCATAAGGAACTCAAAATAGAGGAACATAAGCGGATAGAAGAGCATTAGCAGATAGCTCTGTTTTACTGTAAGCTCACGGATGGAATGCCTGTTCTTATTGATGACCCTGTTGTTTCTGCTCTCATGAGAGCTTCTGCTGACCGGACGGCGCTTTGGAGAATTGCTGTATATCATACGATCTTGACCTGTAGTTTACTTTAAAGAGGAATGGTAAGTATTTGCTAACTTATCACTTTAAGCCCTCTTGATATTATAGACATATTTATGTAAAAAAGCGTCCCCCTAAAAAAGATTTTTATAAATAATTAAAAACTGAATCGCGGTGGCAAAAGAAACAGGGTGCCTGTTTAAGACACCCTGTTCATTGTAGCCGGTTAAGATCTCATTCATCAGAAGGAAGATCGGTGATGTTGTCCCTGTGTGCACAATGTTTACAGATCCTTGTACGTCCCTCTGCAATGGCCTGTTCCACAGTACCGCTCGTAAGTGTGTCTGTCTGGTTGAGCGATCCGCAGTCGGAATGAGTATGGTATACCTTTCCGAAAGGTGCCCAATAAACAACAGTATCTCCGAGCTCAGTCATAGCAGCTTCCTGCTGTTCCTTGGAAACAGGATTGAAGTCATAGCTTGCTACTCCGGCTATGAGAAGAGCGATGATCGCAACTACTGTAGCGATGGTCTTGGTCTTCTTGTCCAGATCCTTATTGGTGAGAAGGATTATTATGATCGGAGCAAAGCACACGAGGCTTGCTATGACACCCATATTGTTCCACAGCCAGAAAAGGAACTTGTTCTTTTCGGACATCGGGGAGATATGATTTGCCTTCTTCCACATCTGGGATGCGATGATGACGCATATAAGATCCAGGACAAGGAATAAGATGAGCTGCCATACGGTAGGCATGAACTTGAGATTGAGTTTTCCTACCACAACGAGAATTGCAAGGATCTCGAAGACAAGTCCAAGCACCCATAAACAGATGGCGCCTATCCTTAGAGCTTTGCTGTTGCCTACTGGCTTAGCAGCGGTTATCTTCTTTCCGTCGGCAGTAACTTCTACTTCCGACTGGATGATCTTATGTTCCTTTTTTTCAGCCATAGTGATCTCCTGTTTATAATTTTTCTTAATAAAAAATATACTCTATTATTGCTGTGTTTTCAATAACAGAGTATATCGTACTTCCTCAGTTCAGGAGGTCCCTGTCGCTTGTGAACTCGGTCCCCGAGACTCTTTCAAAGGCCTTGAGAAGGGCCTCGACCGTGAGCTTTTTCTTCTCTTCTCCGGAGATGTCGAGGATTATCTTTCCTTCATGGAACATCAGAAGCCGGTCTCCGTAATCGATGGCGTCTCTCATGTTGTGGGTGACCATAAGAGCCGTCAGATTGTTCTCTCTGATGATCTTATTGGAGATCGTGAGGACTATCTGGGCCGTTTTCGGGTCCAGTGCAGCTGTGTGCTCATCAAGGAGTATGAGCTTCGGTTTCTGTAAAGAGGCCATGATCAATGTAAGAGCCTGCCTCTGCCCACCCGAGAGGAGTCCGACTTTGGCTTCCGTCCTGTCTTCAAGTCCGAGTCCCAGTTCCTTTAGTTTTTCCTTATACTTCTCACGGTCCTTTTGTCTGATGGCCCATAGCAGTTTTCTCTTCTTACCTCTTCTGTCAGCCAGAGCCAGATTCTCTTCTATATTCATATTACCGGCCGTACCGGTCATAGGGTCCTGGAACACGCGTCCGAGGTATTTCGCTCTCTTGTGTTCGGACAGAGAGGTGATGTCCTCTCCGTCAAGTATTATCCTTCCGGAATCGATGGGGAATACACCTGCTATCGCATTCAGTGTGGTGGACTTTCCGCTTCCGTTTCCCCCTATGACGGTGACGAACTCTCCGTCGTTAATTGTCAGGTTCAGGGAATCGAGAGCCACCTTTTCATTTACCGTTCCGCGGTTGAATGTCTTCGTTACGTTTTCAAGGATCAGCATCAGTTCGTCCTCCTGACTCTCTTTTCAGAGATGATCTTCTTAAGATAGGGAAATGCAAGGAACGTTGCGACCACTATTGCAGAGAAGAGCTTGAGGTCTGTCGTAGAAAGTCCCAGCTGGAGGACAAGGGATATGATCATGAAGTATAGGATCGATCCAAGAACGACAGCAAAAAGCTTAAGAGCAAAGTTATGGAAGATCCTTCCGAAAATAACTTCACTCATGATGATGGCTGCAAGTCCGATTACTATTGCACCTCTTCCCATATTGACGTCAGCACTGCCCTGATACTGTGCATAAAGAGCACCTGAAAGAGCAACGAGCCCATTCGAGATAGTGAGGCCCATGACCTTGTTGAGGTTGGTGTTGATGCCCTGGGCCCTTGCCATGTTTGGATTGTTGCCGGTCGCTCTTATGGAATGTCCCACCTCTGTTCCGAAGAACCAGTAGAGGATGGCTATGATGACGATGCAGAATAAAAGGCTCACTATGATTGCACTCGGTATATATCTCAGGCTTACGATAAGGTCATACTTGTCGACGCTTATGGCCTGATTGGATTTTCCGAGTATCCTCATGTTGATGGAATAGAGTCCGATCTGGGTCAGTATCCCGGAGAGTATGGCAGGGATACCAAGTACTGTATGGAGAAAACCCGTTATGAGCCCGGTCGCCATGCCTGCTATCAGAGCAAGGAGCAGAGCAAGATACGGGTTCATACCGCCGAGCATCGCCATCACCGCAACAGCGGCTCCGGTGGCCATGCTTCCGTCAACGGTCATATCGGAATAATCGAGTACTCTGAAAGTTATATATACTCCTATCCCAAGCAGTCCCCATATTAGTCCCTGAGAGCATGCGCCCGGAAGGGACTTGATTAATGAAACGATATTCATGATGTCTCCAGCTGTGGTTTATGATTGTTTTTACCAATATATTATACTTAACTGCAGGTAAAAATAAACGGTATCCCTCATGGGAAGGATACCGTTATGGACTTATTTGTTCGATCACTCGATCGGAACGATTCCTTCGGGGATCTCGATTCCCAGAAGCTCTGCAACTTCCTTGTTGTATTCAAGGGTTACTTTTGCTGCATAGACTATAGGGGTGGTTGCCGGATCAGCGCCGTTTACGAGGATCTCGTAAGCGACCTTTCCTGCTTCATATCCCATGTCATAGTAACTGATGGACAGAGTTGCCAGTCCGCCGTTCTTGCACATGTTCTCCTCACCGCAGATCACCGGGATCTTAGCGGGAATGGTTATGTTCTTAACTACTTCCATATTGTCAGCAATGGTGTTGTCAGTAGGGATGTAGATGGCTTCAACTTCATCGACTGCCTTTGTGACTACTGCCTGTATCTCATTTGAATCGGATACAGTATAGACCTTGACTTCAATATTCTTTTCCTTCAATGCCTTCTCTGCGAGTTCTGCCTGGAAAATGGAGTTGGACTCACTTGAGCAGTAGAGGATACCTACGGACTTGACATCAGGAGCGATCATTGTAAGAAGCTCTATCTGCTGATCTATAGGAGCAAGGTCAGACGCGCCGGTAACGTTGGTGCCGGGCTTGTCGTTGGATTCTATGACTCCTGCGGAGACGTAGTCCGTGATGGATGTTCCGACGATCGGGATCTTGGATGTAGCTGCAGCGCAGGATGTGAGCGCAGTTGTGGCGTTTGCCATGATGAGGTCGACGTTATCGTTGACGAACTTCGTGGCGATGGTCGCACAGTTTGCAGGATCATTCTGAGCGTTCTTATAGTCAAATACTACTTTATCTCCGAGAAGATCCTTCAAAGCCTGCTCAAAACCTTCTGTTGCAAGGTCGAGAGCCGGATGCTCGAGCTGCTGAAGAATTCCTACTGTATATACTTTTTCTTTTTTCTTGCAGGAAGCGACTGAAAGCAGAAGGACTGCGATCATCATTACTGCCAGTATGCGTACCAGTTTTTTCATAATTCCTCCTAAAAAAATTTGATACAAACTATAGTAGGTATAAAATAATCCCCTCACCCATAATTGTCAATGAATAATTTTTATTTATTCGGCACTATTTATGCATATTTATGCAACTATCATAAATATTCTGTAAGAATCGACAAAATAGAATTATAATTAACACGATATGGATGAAAGGAAGGAGATCGAATTTGAAGGAATTCAAGTATGCAGTCTTTGATATGGACGGAACAGTTCTCGATTCCATGTTTATCTGGGACAGGCTTATCGATGATGTGTTGAAAAAACTGGACATTGGGAATGATCTTTCGGTGAGAAGCGACATACTCACACTAAACATGGAAGATACTGCGGATTATCTGATCGACAGGTTTGGTTTTCCATATTCAAACCAGGAGATGATCGACATCATCAATGAGGAAGCACTTGAACAGTATATGAGAGATGCCAGACCCAAGGAAGCAATAGACAAGTATCTGGACAAACTGCATAAAAAGGGGATAAAGACGGCCATAGTCACGGCAACGGACAGGGAGATAGCTGATCCGGTGCTCAGAAAATTCGGACTGTATGACAGATTCGATCTCATAGTGACCTGCACAGAGGAGAAACTGGACAAGAATACTCCGGAGATATATCTCAGGACGTTTGAGAAACTTGGAGCTACGGACATGAAGGACTGTGTGGTGTTCGAGGATGCACTTCACTGTGTAGTCACAACCGTCGGAGCAGGACTTTATACAGTAGGGGTAGAAGATGAGGTCGCAAGACATTCTGCAGACAAGATCAGAGAGACGGCTGACGTATATATCACATCATTTGAGGAACTGCTGTAATATGAACTTACCCGAGAGAACACACGACAGAAAATGCCATATAGTGGGTGCAGGCCCTCTTTACGGATACGATATTGAAATAGGACCCGATGATATTCTCATTGCTGCTGATGCCGGTCTGCGAAACCTGAAAGAAGGTCAGATGCCCGACATACTGCTTGGAGATTTCGATTCTCTTGGTTCAAGACCGGAAGGATATGATCTTGTGATCCTGCCGGAGGTCAAGGATCTCAGTGATACTCTTGCGGCAGTGGATGAAGGTCTTAAGAGAGGCTACAGGGAGTTTTTGATATACGGTGGTACCGGAGGCAGGGCGGATCATACCATAGCAAACCTGCAGACTCTTGCATACCTTGTTGAACATGGAGCAAGAGGATGGCTTTTAGGGCAGCAGAACATATCTACCGTGATGGGACCTGGAACGCTGAAACTGGAAAAAGGAAACAAGGGTTTTATCAGCATATTCGCATATGGAGGAGGAGCGGAGGGCGTGAGTCTCAAGGGATTCAAGTACAATATATTTGATACCGATCTTTCTGCAGCGTATCCTCTCGGGCTCAGCAATGAGCTTATGGGACTTGATGCAGAGATAGTACTCATGAAAGGATCGCTCCTCATAGTATATGAGAGAGAATATGAAAGAGTAAGGACAGCCTGGTAAAGGCTTTAAGATTATTTATCAAAAAGGAGATAGGAGCATGAAGATTGGAATTTACGGATACGGAAATCTCGGAAGAGGAATAGAGAATGCTATAAAACAGAATGATGATCTGGAGCTTGCAGCAGTATTCACGAGGAGAGATCCTGCCACTGTCAGCATTAATACTGAGGGAGTGCCTGTAGTAAAAGCGGATAATGTACTTGATTACAAGGACCGTATAGACGTAATGGTCATCTGCGGCGGAAGTGCAACAGACCTGCCCGTCCAGACCCCCAAACTGGCAGAACATTTCAACGTCATCGATAGCTTTGATACCCATGCAAATATACCTCTTCATTATAAAAATGTGGATGAGGCTGCCAAGGCTTCCGGACATACTGCACTCATCTCCTGCGGATGGGATCCCGGCATGTTCTCGCTCATGCGTCTGTACGGGAACGCCGTTCTTCCCGATGGTAAGGATTATACCTTCTGGGGACCGGGAGTGAGTCAGGGGCATTCAGATGCCATAAGGCGGATCAAGGGAGTAAAGGACGCAAGACAGTATACCATTCCGGTCGAATCAGCCATGGAAAGAGTCAGGAACGGAAAGGACCCGGAACTGACCACAAGAGAAAAGCACATAAGAGACTGCTATGTCGTGGCGGAAGAAGGTGCTGATCTGGAGAGGATCGAGAAGGAGATAAAGGAGATGCCGAACTACTTCTCGGATTATGACACAACTGTGACCTTCATCACAGCTGAGGAGATGAAGGAGAAACATTCCAGGATAAATCACGGGGGCTATGTCTTCAGATCCGGGAAGACCGGTAACGGAGAGAACAAGCATGTGATCGAATACAGGCTCGACCTCGACTCCAACCCGGAGTTCACGTCATCGGTCATCGCTGCGTTTGCGAGAGCGGTCTACAGACTGAGCTTAAAAGGAGATCATGGATGCAAGACGGTTTTCGACATACCGCCGGTACTCCTGATGAACAGAGACAGAGAGGACTGCATAGCACATCTGCTCTAATAAAAACGATGCCCTTCTTATATGAAGGGCATTTTCATTGTAAGAAAAGAACATAAGTGTCCTTGAAAGTCTCAGATGATATAATCTTTATATGGATTAGTTACAGGGAGATACGGATATGGAAGAAAAAAAGAAAATCAGTTCGGAAACAATCAGGGACTACCTGATGATAACACTTGCCACGCTGCTTTTGATCCTCGGGAACCACGTGTTCAAGTTCCCTAACCATTTTTCTTTCGGCGGGGTGGCAGGAATATCCATAATCGTGAACGGACTTACGGGGATCCATACCAGCACCATAAACCTGGTGCTGAATGTGTTGCTGCTGATAATAAGCTTCTTTGTGCTTGGTAAGGACTTCGGAGTGAAATCAATATATGCGAGCCTTCTGTTCACGTTTGGCCTCTCGATCGCCGATGCTTTATTCCCGATGGAAAAGCCAATAACTGACCAGCCCATGCTGGAACTGATATTTGCCATAGCCGTTCCTGCAGTAGGGTCTGCGATACTGTTCAATCTCAACTCTTCGAGCGGAGGGACGGACATAATTGCCCTGATCCTCAAAAAGTATTCCAAGGCAGATCTCGGAACCGCACTGTTCTTTGCCGATGCACTGGTTGCGGTCATTTCTTTTTTGGTATATGACGTTAAGACAGGGCTCTATTCTGTTGTCGGACTGGTCACGAAATCTCTTGTGATCGACTCCGTGATAGAAGTCATAAACAGGAGTAAATTCTTTACGATAGTTACCGATAATCCGGAACCGATCCTTGATTATATCGAACATACTCTTGCAAAAGGCGCAACGGTCTACAAGGCAGAAGGTGCATATACAGGACAGGAGAAGACCGTGATAATGACGGTCACAAGGAAGAACCAGGCTGTAGATCTCAGGAATTTCATAAAGCTCGCAGCACCTTCAAGTTTTATTACGATCACTACCACCAGTGAGATCATAGGAAAGGGTTTCAAGGGAGTCGATTGATGAAGGTCATAAGTAGAAGAGGAGATCTTCTGCTCAGGCATATGGAAGATACCGTGGAGGACTACGAGATGATGCACAGATGGCTCAACAAGTCCCATGTGCTTGCTGCATATTCGTATCATCCAAGTTCCATTGAAGAAGTCATGGAAAAGTATAAAAAAAGGATAAAGGGAGAGAACCATGTGATCCCTTCCTTTATTTTATATAAGGGAAAAGAAATAGGGTATATTCAGTTTTATCCGGTAACAGATGAGTATGGGTTGAGGGATAAACAGATCCTGAACAGATATCATAAGCCTTTTGCAGCAGATATATTCATAGGGGAAGAGGATATGCAAGGGAAAGGACTCGCTCCTGAGACACTTATGATGCTTCAAGACTATCTGTTTTCGGAAAAAGACTGCGATGCTGTTCTCATCGATCCCGATATTGATAACTTGAGAGGCTTGAGGGCTTACGAGAAGGCGGGATTCAGGAGACTGACCGAGTTTACCAGAAGCGGTTCGGACAGGATGACAGTATTAATGATAAATGAAAGGAAAAATGATATGAAGGGACTTATTTTTAAAAGAAGATCGATAAGGAAATATATAGATAAACCAATCGAAAAGGAAAAGATCGAAAGGATAGTAAGGGCGGCCCAGCTGGCACCTTCCGCCATGGCTGTTTTTCCATGGGAGATAGTAGTTACGACCGATAGGGAGAAGATGAAAAAGGTCGCTGACGTTAGCCCTTACGGCAAATTCGCCAAGGATGCAGGTGCGGTATTTATAATGTGCGGAGATCTCAGCCATTACAAGGAAGGAAGAGGCAAGGATTTCTGGGTACAGGACTGCTCGGCTGCAATAGAGAACATCCTGCTTCAGATAGTGGAGGAAGGGTTAGGCGGAGTATGGCTCGGAGTTTATCCGATCGAGGAGAGGTGCAATGATCTGAGGAAGATATTCAATATTCCTGAGGACATAATCCCTCTTGGGACGATAGTCTGCGGATACAGCGATGAGGAAAATGTTGCCAAGGACAGGTTCTTCCCGGAAAAGGTGCACTACGAGGAATACTGATGATCAGAAACATACTATTCGATCTAGACGGGACATTAACCGATTCGAAGGAAGGAATAATAAAGAGTGCTCAGTATGCTCTTGAAAAACTCGGGATTGAACCGCCTGCATTCAGTGAAATGTTCTGGGTGATCGGGCCGCCGATAAGACAGTCTTTTTCTGAAAAGTTCTCTCTTGATGAGGAAACTGCGTTTAGGGGATTAAAGTTCTATCAGGAGCGGTTCGGAGACGTGGGTTATCTGGAAAACGAAGTATATGAAGGCGTTCCCGAGATGCTCAAAATCCTTAAGGATAAAGGATACCGGTTATTTATCACGACATCGAAGCCTACAGTTTATACGGAGGCCATTCTTAAGCACTTCGGACTCTATGATCTCTTTGAATTCGTGTCAGGAAGCGATCTTGATGGAACAAGAGGAACAAAAGCTGAGGTTATAAGGACCGTAATGGATAAACATGGTCTTAAAGAAAGCGAGACCGTCATAATCGGAGACAGAAAACACGATATCATAGGAGGAAAGGAAGCCGGTATATTCACCATTGGGGTGAGATATGGATATGCTGACAAAGGGGAACTGGAGTCTGCGGGAGCAGACTGGATAGCCAAGACTCCCATGGATATTGTAAGAATAGTGGAGGAATCATGAAAAAAAGCATCTACAATACGCTCGTTTATGCCCACAGAGGAGCTTCGGGTTATATGCCTGAGAACACCATGGCCAGTTTTGAATTGGCAGCTGAGATGGGAGCTGACGGGATAGAACTTGACATCCAGCTTTCAAAGGACGGGAAGATAGTAGTCTGTCATGATTATAAGATAGACAGGACGAGCAACGGGAATGGATACGTAAAGGACATGACATATGAAGAACTCAGGAGGTTCAATTATGCCAACGGAAAAGAAGGAACTTATGAAATCCCGCTCCTGGAGGAAGTACTGGAGCTTATAAAGAAAAAAGACATGATACTCAACATTGAGATCAAGAACGACGCGTATATCCCATATGAAGGAATAGAAGAGAAGACGGTAAAGCTGGTAAGGGATATGGGAGTCGGTGAGAATATAATCTATTCTTCCTTCTATCATCAGTCTTTAAGGCGACTGAAGTTCACGGATCCTTCCGCCAGAATAGCGATCCTTTATGAAGCCGGACTGTATGAACCATGGAACTATGGCAAACAACTCGGAGTCTGTGCCCTGCATCCGCATAAGAGCTCCGTATATGAACCTTTTATGCTGGATTATTCCCATAAGGAGAAGCTCCTAGTGAACACATGGACAGTCAATGACGAAAAAGAGATGAGGGTGCTTACAAGGAGAGGAGTTGACGGACTCATAACCAACTATCCCGATGTTGCGCTAAAAGTCGTGAAAGAAGAGAACATTCTGAAGATAGAGGATTAGGAAATGAGACCAAACAGAGAACAGGCAGAAGCGCTGCTTAGGAAGTACGTTAAAACGGAAAGCCAGATAATCCATGCAAAGAGCGTGGAAAGCGCAATGAGATTTTTTGCTGGAATATACGGTGAAGACAAGGAATTCTGGGGCATCTGCGGGCTGCTTCATGACATAGATTACGATCTGTTCCCTGAGGAGCACTGCATAAAAGCTAAAGATATCCTTGAGTCAGAGGATATCGATTCCGACATCATACATGCAGTCCAGAGCCATGGATATGGTATCTGTTGCGACATAGAACCCATGAACCTTATGGAGAAGACCCTGTTCGCAGTGGATGAGCTTACGGGACTCATTTCCGCAACAGCTATAATGAGACCATCCAGGAGTGTCATGGATCTTGAGACGAAGTCTGTAAAAAAGAAGTTCAAGGACAAACGCTTTGCAGCAAAAATAGACCGAAGCACCATTGAGAGAGGCGCTGAAATGATGGGGATCTCTCTTGATGAACTGATAGAGAATACCATCCTCGGAATGAGAGAGGTGCATGAGGAACTGAACCTCTGAATATGACCGGGGATCCTGAACATATGGAAAACAGATTCACTTACGAAAAAGAAGGAATGCAGCTGTCTTTTGTAACAGAAGACAGCCTTTTCTCGCCAAGACATGCCGATCTGGGTACTGAGTCTATGCTTAGCCTGGCAGAAGCCGGAGAAGAAGACATAATACTGGATCTCGGGTGCGGATACGGATTTGCAGGAGTGTTCTGTTACAGAAAGTTTTCTCCGGCAAAACTGGTATTTACTGATGTTGACGAGCTTGCGGTCAGATATGCAGAGAAGAACGCACTTATGAATGGTGTTGAAAGGGCTGAGTTCTATGTCGGAGATTCCCTGTCTGCTATCCCTGCGGACCTGGAGTTCAGCATGATCCTTTCCAATCCTCCCTATCATACCGATTTCAGTATCGCAAAGAGATTCATATCGGGAAGTTTTCAAAGGCTTAAGACCGGGGGAAGGCTCTTAATGGTGACAAAGAGAAGGGAATGGTATGAGAACAGGCTCAGGACAGTTTTCGGAGGAGTTAAGGTAAGAGAAGCTGAGGACTATTATGTCTTCATTGCCGAAAAGAGGGAAAAGAGACCGGAAAGACCGGCAGAAAAAACGATGTCAAAGAAGCTTCAGAGGAAATATGGGAAGAGTGCTGTTCACAAGAAGAATAAATGACTGGAAAGACTGGAGCGGTATCTTTACCGATACGGAAGCTTTCTATCCTCTGGCAGAAGCGATATTCATGAAGACCGGTATACCTTTTTCCGGGCTCACAGGACTTGCTCCCGGAACGAATGCGGTTTTCAGATCCGGAGACTATGTAATAAAAATATTCGCTCCTCCGGAATCCGGAATAACAGGCTCAAATGATGGAGAGAGGGAAATAAGGCTCATGGAGGCCGCAGGAAGAAAAGGCATATCAGTGCCGAAGATCATATCCCGCGGGACGGTAAATGACCTGTATGATTTCAATTATTACATCATGTCCTATATTGAAGGGACAATGCTGGGGGATCTGTATGATGCTGAAAAGAGCATGGACAAGGGGATCATAAGAGAACTTCATGATCTGGTGATCACTTTGAGACAGATAGGCTTTGAGGAATGCGACAGGCTTGATCCTGTACAAGCAGCCGTTGAGAATGAAAGGCTGGACTTACTGTCTCCGGAGCTCAGAAAAAGCTTTATTCTCGGTACGACAGAGCGTCTCAGTGAAGAGTACGTATGCTGTCACGGAGACCTGACCGGGGAGAACATTATAGTGGGAAAGAACGGTATATCGCTGCTGGATTTCGGGGATGCGATTGCTGCTCCCCGATATTATGAATATCCCTCGCTCTTCATCGAAGGTCTGAGAGCAGACAGAGACGCATGCAGATATATGGCTTCTCTTCTCGGAGAGAGGGACATCCTTAAAGCCATCACGAGTGCATTCTGTCTTCATGAATTTGCTCCGGATCTTCTAAAGACACTTTGCAGGAAAACAGGGAGTGATATATCAGGACTCAGATCCATTGAGGACGTGAGTCATCTTTTGGAGGCTATTCTATGAAGGACAGGATCAGCAAGACCAATGCCATGAGGATACTTGATTCTGCAAAGGTGAAATATGTCGTTCATGAGTATCCCCATGAAGATACTGCTGTTCCGGGAGATGAGGTCGCACGACTTGTCGGAGCGGATCCCGACAGAGTGTTCAAGACCCTGGTGACAAGGGGAAGCTCGGGAGAGATATTCGTTTTCATAGTGCCCGTAAGGGAAGAACTGGATCTCAAAAAGGCAGCAAAGTATTCAGGAGAAAAGGCCATAAGCATGGTCAGGGTATCAGAACTTCTGAATCTTACAGGATATATAAGGGGAGGATGCACAGCGATAGGGATGAAGAAGGATTACCCGGTATTTCTGGAGGAGACCGCATCCCTGTTTGAAAGCATTTTTGTAAGCGGAGGAAAGATAGGGCTTCAGATCGAACTCGATCCGGAAGACCTTCTAAGGACTGCATCGGGCAGATATGCCGATCTCATTACGGACTGATATGGACAGTATACCGATCATTTATACAGAAAGGCTTATATTAAGGCCTTGGATGGAATCAGACCTTGAGGATATGTATGAGTATTCATGCGATGAGAGAGTCGGACCCTATGCAGGTTGGGCTGCTCATAAGAGCATCCTTGAGGCTAAACAGGCACTTGCCAGGCTAATGAATGACAGGATGACTGAATCCAGGGCGATAGTGCTGAAGAGCGAAGGAAGGGCAATCGGGAATATTGGCATCCATAACAGATCTCCCAGAAGACCAAGATGGGGCAGGGTAGAAAGAGAGCTTGGTTATGTCTTGAATCCCAGATACTGGGGAAATGAGTACGCTCCGGAGGCTGCCAGAGCAGTAATGAACTATTGTTTTGCGGTAAAGAAGGTGGATACCCTCTGGTGCGGACACTACGAGTTCAACGAAAATTCCAGAAAAGTGATAGAAAAACTTGGTTTCAAACTGGAGATAAAGAGGCAGGAGATGCTGTTCCACATGGATGACAGAGTGGAGAACGCATACTATTATAAAATGGACAGAAGGGAATACATATCCCTATACAGAAACGGAAAGATATGAAAAAAGATGCCTACGGCATCTTTTTTTACTGCACGAACCGGTCTTTTGGCCAGTATCTCATTTAATTAAATATTGATATAAGGGGAAGGAATCATTTGTCACTTTCCTTTATATCTTTCTTCCATTTTCTTATTATTTCAAGCCGCTCCTTGTATTTCTTCTCGAGCCCCTGTTCGGTCGGGTCGTAATAGACAGTTCCTTCAAGGGAATCAGGCAGGCACTGCAGGTCTGCTATCTTTTCCTTGAAATCATGAGCATACTTGTAGCCTTTTCCGTAATCCAGGTCCTTCATGAGCTGAGTGGGGGCATTCCTTATCTGGAGCGGTACCGGCTCCGCCAGCTGTTCAAGAGCGTCCTTCTTTGCCTTCTCATAGCCTACGTAGAGTGCGTTTGATTTCGGAGACAGGGCCATGTGGACTACTGCCTGTGCCAGTATGACATTGCACTCAGGTACTCCGATATAGTGGCATGCATTATATGCCGCAACGGCCATCTCGAGAGCTCTCGGATCAGCAAGCCCTATATCCTCGCTGGAAAAACGTATGACTCTTCTTGCAATGTATAACGGATCTTCACCTGCCTCCAGCATTCTGGCAAGCCAGTATAAGGCTGCGTCCGGATCAGAGTTCCTCATGGATTTATGCAGAGCGGATATGAGATTGTAGTGTTCTTCTCCGTTTCTGTCATAGAGGAGAGATTTCTTTGAGATGCACTGTTCGATGATATCTTTTGTCACTTTGATATCAGTTTCGCTGTATTCGCCATTCAGGATAACCATCTCGAGAGTAGAAAGTGCGGTTCTGGCGTCCCCGTTAGAAAACACGGCTATCATTTCAAGCATGTCTTCATCTATGTCCACATTGTAATTGCCAAAGCCGTTGGGACTCGTAATGGCATTTTTGAGCAGCGTCTTTATGTTATCAGTCGTAAGAGCGTGAAGTAGGAACACTTTGCATCTGGACAGAAGAGCGTTATTGACCTCAAAAGATGGATTCTCTGTAGTGGCGCCGATGAGAATGATGCTTCCTTTTTCGACATAGGGAAGAAAGGCATCCTGCTGTGCCTTGTTGAACCTGTGTATCTCATCCACGAAGACAATGGTCCTCTCGCCGAACCGCTGGTTATCCTCGGCCTGCTGCATGACGGACCGTATGTCCTTGATGCTGCTGTTGACTGCTGAAAAATCAACGAACTTGGACTTCGTCGTGTTGGCGATTATCCTGGCGAGAGTCGTCTTGCCGACACCCGGAGGGCCCCAGAAGATCATGGAGGATAATGCGTCCGTTTCAATGATCCTTCTGAGCACTTTTCCCTGGCCTACAAGATGCTCCTGCCCGACGAATTCTTCAAGTGTAGAGGGCCTCAGTCTGGCTGCCAGAGGTTCAAATCTGTTTTGTGAAAACAATGTCTGCTGTTCCATATCGATCCTCGGTTTTATTATATTTTCAGGGGCTTTTTCTTGCAAGCGAACGTTCGGGCAAGTTTTGTGGTCAAAGGTCTTGAATTCGCATATAATGTGTTGGACATATGAAGGGAAGGATTGAGATATGACAAAGATCACAGATCTGGAACCGAAGAGTTTCTGGCACTTTTTTGAAGAGATAAGCCGTATCCCAAGAGGCTCCGGTAACGAAAAAGCAATTGCTGACTACATTGAATCTTTTGGAAAGAAAAGAGGATTCTATACATACAGGGATGAAGTCCATAACGTGTTTATCAGAAAACCTGCTTCGGCAGGATGCGAGGAGGCTGCGCCATTGCTCCTTCAGGGCCATATGGATATGGTCTGCGAAAAGAACGGGGACTGCGAGCATGATTTTCTGAATGATCCCATCTCTCTCATAATTGAAGACGGATGGGTCCATGCTGACGGAACGACTCTCGGAGCTGATAACGGGACTGCCATAGCATCCATGCTTTCAATTCTGGATGACGATCATCTTGCTCATCCGGTCCTTGAATGTCTTTTCACAGTTCAGGAGGAGATAGGCCTTATCGGTGCAAGTTTCTTTGATGCAGAGCAGATCACCTCCATGAGGATGCTGAACATGGACTGCGGAGGAGAGGGAACCATAACTTCTAGCTGCGCAGGTGGAATGGTGGTGGAGCTTTCAAAGAATCTTGACCTCGTCCCCTTCAATGGTACGGCAATTAAGATCCTGGTAACGGGGCTTGCAGGAGGCCACAGCGGAGGAAAGATCAAGAACTATCTCGGCAATGCAAACAGGATAATGGGAAGGATACTCATGCATCTCGATGAGCCGGCGATAGTATCCATAAGGGGCGGAAACAAGGATAATGCGATACCGAGGGAATGTGAAGCCGTGGTATCCGTTGAGAATCCGGAAAAGGCATTTTCGATCATAGGTGACATGGAAAAGACCATCAGAGCAGAGCTCGGAGACGAGGATCGGGATTTCAAAGTCATAGTTGAAGAGGAGATGCCATATATCCTCATGGCAGATACGGATGACAGCAGAAAGATATGGCAGATCCTGAACGTTGGACTTGACGGAGTGCTTTGGATGAGCCACAGCATTGAGGATCTGGTGGAAGCGTCTGTTAATCTTGCAGTGATAGACATGAATGAAGATGAAGTGAGGCTCACGTTCTCCCCGAGGGCAGCTATCGAGAGCCTTAACGACTATACTCAGGAGAGACTGGAGATCATGTCCGAGATACTCGGATTTGAGATGAAAGTCCTTTACAGATATCCGGGCTGGGCATTTGCAAAAGATTCCCCGTTAAGAGACCTTCTCATCAGGGTATATAAAGAAGAGACAGGTAAGGATATGGAGATAAAAGCCGTACATGGGGGCCTCGAGACCGGGATAATCCTTGGCAAGAAACCGGGATTAGACATAGCGGCAATAGGTCCTGACAGTGAGGGGGCACACAGTCCTCAGGAAAGACTGAATATCAGTTCAATGGAAAGAACCTACAGACTCGTCTGTAGAGTAATAGAAGAATGTTCAAAGAGTTAAAGGGAGGAATTGAAACATGACAGATATCGAGATCGCTCAGAGCACACCCATCAGGCCTATTTCCGAAGTTGCGGAATCCATAGGCATCAGCACTGATGAACTGGAATTCTACGGAAAGTATAAGGCCAAGATAGACCCGCTCACAATCAAGAGAGACAAGGCGCCGGGAAAGCTGATACTGGTCACAGCAATCACTCCTACCGCGGCAGGCGAAGGGAAGACAACTACCACAATAGGTCTTGCCGACGGACTCAAGAAGATAGGCAAGAACGTCATGGTAGCCTTGAGAGAGCCATCTCTCGGACCGGTATTCGGAGTCAAGGGAGGGGCAACCGGAGGCGGATATGCGCAGGTAGTTCCGATGGAAGACATAAACCTTCATTTTACAGGTGACTTCCATGCCATCGGTGCTGCAAACAACCTGCTCGCAGCCATGATAGATAATCATATATACCAGGGAAACGAACTTGGAATCGATCCTAGAAGGGTAACCTGGAGAAGATGTGTCGACATGAACGACAGACAGCTGAGATTCGTAGTTGACGGACTTGGCGGAAAGGCTAATGGAACTCCGAGAGAAGACGGATATGACATCACGGTCGCTTCTGAGATAATGGCAGTCCTTTGCCTTGCAGACGACATTCATGATCTTAAAGAGAGACTCGCAAGGATAATCGTCGGATACAATTATGACGGCGAGCCTGTCACTGCAGGTCAGTTAAAGGCTGCAGGAGCCATGGCTGCTCTCTTAAAGGATGCAATGAAGCCGAACCTCGTTCAGACACTTGAGGGAACACCGGTATTCATTCACGGAGGACCTTTTGCAAATATAGCTCACGGCTGTAACTCAGTCATAGCGACAAAACTTGCAATGAAGATCGGTGATTATGCCGTGACGGAGGCAGGATTCGGTGCGGATCTCGGAGCAGAGAAGTTCCTCGATATCAAGTGCAGATATGCAGGTCTCAAGCCATCGGCAGTGGTTCTTGTGGGAACTGTAAGAGCGCTCAAACTCCACGGCGGAGCTGATAAGAAGAATCTTGCTGAAGAGGATATAGATGCTCTCATCAAAGGTATCCCGAACCTCTTAAAACACGCTTCAAATATCCAGAATGTATATAAGCTTCCGTGTGTTGTTGCCATAAACAGATTCCCGACTGACACAGAAAATGAGATAAAAGTCATCATCGATGAACTGAAGAAGATCAACGTCAACGTTATTCTTTCAGAAGTCTGGGCTAAGGGCGGAGAAGGAGCCATCGAGCTTGCAAACGAAGTCGTAAGACTCTGTGAGACTGACAATGATTTCACCTTTGCATATGAGGATGAGGACTCCATCGAAACAAAGATCGAGAAGATAGTGAAGAAGGTCTACGGAGGAGCGGGAGTGGATTATACCGCTGATGCAAAGAAACAGCTCCGTACTTTCAAGAAACTTGGTTATAACAGGATGCCGGTCTGTATGGCAAAGACACAATATAGCCTGTCTGACAACGCTAAACTGCTTGGAGCACCTGAGAACTTCAAAGTGACAGTCAGAAACCTAAAGATCTCTGCAGGAGCAGGATTCATCGTAGCTCTTACAGGAGAGATCATGACGATGCCCGGACTGCCAAAGGTACCGGCTGCAGAAAACATCGACGTTGATGACAACGGAGTCATCAAGGGACTTTTCTGAGCACTAATCAAAGCATAAAAAGGCGGATCAATCTGATCCGCCTATTTGTATTTATGAACAGACTTATCAGGTCTCGAAAAATTCCCTGTAGCATTCAGGTCCCCCTGCAAGTATGGATACAGGAATATCAAATCTTATCGGGTCGCCGTTCATGTCCGTGATCACTCCTCCTGCTTCCTCAACTATGACGGATGCCGCAGCATAGTCATAAGGCTGGAGGATGAGTTCGAAGAACAACCCCGTCCTTCCTGCGGCGATATAGCAAATATCAAGAGCCGCGGAGCCAAGACGCCTCAGATCGAGACATTTCGGAAACAGCCTTTCCAGAGTCTCGAAAGTACCCTTGAAATAATGCTCCTCATTCCTGTGATATGGGGAAGTGCCGAAGGAGAGGAGATTATGTTCAAGCCCATCGGTCCTGGCAGATATCTTCCTGTCGTTCACAAAAGCACCTTTTCCCTTCTCTGCATGAAACATCTCTCCGTTATAAGGGTTATATACGACTCCGATATATCCCTTCCCGTCTTTAAGAAGACATATTGAGATCACACTGATCATCATTCCGTGAATGAAATTAGACGTCCCGTCTATAGGGTCGATCACAAAGGTATAACCATCTTCAAGGGGCTTATGGGAATCAAGACCGGCTTCCTCTCCTATGAAGGACGCTTCCGGAAGAAGCTCCTTCAGTTTCTTTATGAGGAACGTCTGTACCGCCACATCATATTCGGTGACAAGATTAAAGTCCCCGGCTTTCTCAGACTGGGTCTTTTCTATATCATGGGCGCTGAGCATGATGCTGCCCGCTTCTCTGGCAATGTCCATGATCTGCTGTTTCAGATCGGTACTGTTATTCATAGGTTGAAACTCTCGTAACGCTTGTCTTTTTCCCTGAGGAGGGTATCGTCGTATTTACCCGTCTTCAGGAAGGATTCTGTCATGGAAAGATCGGGGATGCCCGCCCTTCCGCCTATTCCCGTGCACTTTATGGCAGCAACGGCATTTGCGAATTCTGCGGCTCTAACCGGATCATAATCCGCAGCAAGGGCGTATACATATGCTCCGTGATACACGTCTCCCGCACCGACCGTATCCACCGTCTCGACTTCAAAACCGGGCAGATATGCGAATTCACCTTCCTTGGTATAGACTGCAGAGCCTCTTTCACCGAAAGTGAAGACCACTATAGAAGGACCCCATTCGGTTACCTTCTTCATGTTCTCCTTGAAATGGATCGGCTGGAGAGAAGAATCTTCTCCAAACAGCGAATTATAGTAGAATTCCGAACCGATGAACACATCTATCCTGTCCAGCATGTTCTGGATCCCCTCATTATAAGTGTCTGCATCAATGGATACTATACCGCCGTGCTCATGCATTATGTCAGCAAGCCTTCTTGATACATCGTTTGCATTTTCAAGATGCAGGATGTCATGGGATGCGACAAACTCCTCATCTATGTCATCGACCGTATACGGACGGCATTTTGGACTTCTTGCCAGTATATTTCTTCCCTTAGTCACCGGATCTGACAGGACCACTGAGAATCCGTTGGATCCATCTCTGATGAGATGGGATGTATCCACATTATAGTATTTGAAGTCTTCGATGAGGAATGAGCCGTAAGAATCAGCTCCTATCACTCCTATCATGGAGGAGATCCCTCCCAGTTGTCCTACAGCTGCAAGAGCCGTGGATACCTTTCCGCCTCCCTGCCAGCTTGTCTTTCTGATCCTGGCACCGTCATTCTTGCCTGTCGGAAGATGGTCTATATTGACCAGAAAGTCCATGAACGGCATACCGTATGCTATTATCTTTTTCATGATCTCTCCCTGAGTATCCTACCTGTCATTCAAGATTATTGTGGTTGCTTATTATATCGTCAAAGGTGACTCCCAGTCTGTCAGCTATCTGTGAATAGATGCAGTCATTCAGCATGAAGGCTGCCTGATAGTACACGAGCGTTATGGCAACGGGTTGTTCTCTGACGTCTCCGGTATAGAGAGTCGGGACCACGACTACGATATCTGCCTTTTTTGCGATATATGATTCTGCTCCGTGGGTTATGACTGCAAGATCTGCTCCGTGCTCCTTTGCCTGATCGGCCAGGATCTTCATGGTATCGGTCTCTCCTGATCCGCTTCCAATTATAAGGAGATCGCCTTCATGGATCGAAGGAGTAGAGTTGTCTCCGACGATGTGGGTCTTGAGCCCGAGCTGTGAACAGTTCATGGAGAGTATCCTGATCATGTTTCCTGCGCGGCCCCAGCCTGCCACATAGATCCTCTTTGCCTTTATTATGGCATCTACTATGCTGTTTATCTGTGCCTGATCCACTGCAAGAAGGCTCTTCGCCGTGTTCTCAGCAACTTCCTGTCTTAATTTGATTCCGTCTATCATGATATCCCTCCGTATTACTCAAGATTGTTGTGATTGTAGCGCACATCCTTGCCTGTCAGGCCTCTTGCTTCCAGTACGTATGCCTGTACGCAGTCGCAGACCATCTCAAGGACATGATAGAAAGAACCGCCCCTGTCCTCGGGATTCGGTGAACGGCGGAATTCTCTAGGGATCCATACATTAACATCTGCCATCTGTCCTATAGTGGATTCAGGATTTCCGGATATGAGGGCAAGCCTTGCCCCGAATTTTTTGGCCTTCTCTGCGAGGATTACCATGGTCTTCGTAGTGCCCGAACCAGAGCCGATGACCAGAAGATCCCCGGGCTTAATGGCGGGTGTGGAGTTGTCTCCGCATACGAATGTCTCAAGTCCTGCCTGCGAACAGTTCATGGATAGTATCTTGACGTTATTTCCGGCTCTTCCAAACCCTGCCACGAATATCCTGTTGGCTTTCAGTATCTCATCTGTCAGAGCATCTAATTCGTCCTGGGACACTCTCATCAGAAGTTCCGCATCGCCGTTTGCTACATTCTGTCTCAATTTGACTCTGTCCATAACGATCCCTCCTAATTTTTGATCATTACAATTATATCATGAATGGTATTCAGTTCACGGCTGGGGAGGGGTAAAGGGAAAAATAAAAGGCTGCCCCGGATCCGGTCCAGCCGGATTCCAAAACAGCCTTAAACATGACTTAGTCTGATGTTATGCCATCATTCCAGATTGTTATGATTGTAGGAGATGTCAGCCATCGTAAGACCTCTGAGCTCGCAGATGTACATACGGATGATGTCTACCACCTGGACCATTACATGATAGAAAGAGCCGCCGCCGAGTTCGGGAGTGCCTTCTTCATGCTTGAGTCTTGTGATCTGAACATTGTAGTCAGCCAGCTTTCCGATGGTGGATTCTCTGTTTGCAGAGATAAGGCCAAGCTTTGCGCCATGCTCTTTTGCCTGCTGGGCAAGGATGACCATGGTCTTGGTCTCGCCTGAACCGGAACCGATAACGAGGATGTCTCCTTCATGTATGGATGGTGTTGTGTTGTCACCGCAGATATGAGCGGTCATACCCATCTGTGAGCAGTCCATTCCAAGGATCTTGACGCAGTTTCCTGCACGTCCCCATCCTGCAACATATACTCTCTTTGCACTGTTGATTGCTTCGGTGAGTGCATCGAGTTCAGCCTGATCTACTCCTGAGAGCATCTTCAGATCGTCTTCGCCTACGCGGATTCTTTCTTTGATTCTGTCCATAGTTGACTCCTTAATAATTTCATTTTGATGTCTATATGATAACCATTTTCATTACGTTAATAACACAGCCGTGAACAAAAATGAACAATCCGTGAATTGAGGTAGGGTAAAACCGCACTTCACCGTATCTTCTTGAAAAAACAGGGGAGCTAATATATTATGATAAATGCATATTTATCGCCAAGATGGATATGAGAATAACTGAGGAGATATCATGGGGCTTTTTGATTACAAAGACATCGGCATAGATCTTGGAACTGCCAATGTGCTCGTATATATAAAGGGGAAGGGCATTGTCCTTCGTGAGCCTTCCGTGGTCGCTATCGACAGGAATTCCGGTCAGATGGTCGCCGTGGGTGAAGAGGCCAGGGTCATGCTTGGAAGGACCCCCGGAAATATAGTTGCCGTAAGGCCGTTAAGAGAAGGCGTCATATCCAATTTCCACGACACAGAGAGGATGCTCAGGTTCTTCCTTAAGAAAGTCATAGGAAGGAAACTGTTCATCAGGCCCAGAGTCGTCGTTTGTGTGCCAAGCGGCGTAACGGAAGTAGAGAAGAGATCGTTCATAGAGGCTTGTGAGGATGCCGGAGCAAAGCAGACCCATCTTATTGAAGAGCCTATCGCTGCCGCTATCGGAGCCGGACTCGACATCAGCAAACCTATAGGACAGATGGTCGTCGACATCGGCGGAGGAACCACCGATATAGCAGTCATCTCCCTTGGAGGAGCCGTTATCAGCGGTTCCATCAAGTGTGCAGGAGACAAGTTCGACGATGCCATGATCCAGTATATAAAGAAGAAATACAATATGATAATCGGTGAGAGGACCGCCGAGGATATAAAGGTCAACATCGGATCCGCTTTCCCGAGAAGAGAAGAGGCGTTCATGGAGGTCACCGGAAGGAATCTGGTGTCTGGTCTTCCCAAGACTATTACCATCAGTTCCAATGAGACGATAGAAGCCTTCCAGGAGCCGCTGAACCTCATAATGGAAGAAGTACACAGTGTACTGGAGAAGGTACCGCCGGAACTGGCTGCGGACATAGCCGAAAACGGCATCTGCATGACCGGAGGAGGGGCACTTCTTTACGGACTTGACAGGCTCCTGTCGGAGAGGACCAAGATCCCGTGCTACATAGCCGATGATGCCATCTCATGCGTGGCCATCGGAACAGGAAAGTCCCTGGACAACATCGACATATACGGAGCAACCGTATACTACGACTACAGACAGGGCGAGAATTACTACACAAAATACTGACAAGACATTAAGAGCTTCCCCGGAAGCTCTTTTTTTGACTGTAAGACCCATAAATGCCATAATTAATTGTGATCATCTTGGAATGGTATGGGACATATGAACATCTACAGCATATCCGAAATAAAGAATTTCTTTGAAAAGGGATCTTTAGCTCCGCTTAGAAGTCTGGGGCAGAATTTCCTGATTAACGGCTCAGTATCCGAGAGGATAACTGAAGCATCTGGGACCAAGGGAAGGAACGTGCTTGAAGTGGGACCGGGGCTCGGCTCCATAACCGAAAAACTGCTTCCTGTTTCCAAGCAAGTGGTTTCTGTTGAAATCGACAGGGGGATGTGCTCATTCCTAAAGAGCCATTTCTCGGAGACGGAGAATTTCACACTCATTGAAGGAGATTTTCTGAAGACCGACATAGAAGTGATATGCCAGGAAAACTTCGGAGGTGAAAAGGCCGTACTGGTCGGAAATCTTCCATACTATATAACATCCAAATGCATAATAAAGGCCTGTGAGGCATACTCATTCCTGGACAGCGTCACCGTAATGGTGCAGAAGGAGGTCGGAGAAAGGCTCGTTGCAGGTGCAGGAGAAGGAGAATACGGAGCTATATCCGCTTTTCTCTCATATTTTTCCGGAACCGAATATCTGTTTGACGTATCGAGAGAAAACTTTTATCCGGTGCCGGAAGTCGATTCATGCATCATAAGGATTGACTTGAGACCGAGGTTCGATATAGATCTTAAGGACTATGCCGACGCAGTAAGGGGACTCTTTCTGATGAGAAGGAAAACAGTAAAGAATAACCTTAAGAATTATTACAGGCTGTCTGCTTCCGATACCGATGCTGTTCTTGAAAAGGCGGGCATCGACGGGAAGAGGAGAGCCGAGACCATGACGGCAGAGGAGTTCGTGAGAGTGGCAGAAGCTGTCTCTAAGACAAGGGACGGAAACTGACGGGGATAAAAAAGTGATAAAAATCGAAGGCGTTGTTGAAGACATAATATATAAGAATGAAGAGAATTCATATACGGTACTGGAGCTCGATCATGAGGGGACTCCGATAGTTTGCGTTGGAACTCTTCCCTTCATACAACCCGGAGAAAGCGTCATATTCTACGGAGAATATGTCAACCACAAGAATTATGGAAAGCAGTTCAAGGTCTCTTCCATGGAGACGAAAGAACCTGAGACCGATGATAACATAATAGCGTTTCTTTCAGGAGGGCTCATAAAGGGAATAGGAGCCGTGACAGCTACGAGGATTGTGGAGAGATTCCATTCCGATACATTTGACGTCATAGAGAATGAGCCGGACAGACTGATAGAGATCAAAGGCATCAGTTCCAGACTGGCGGACAGCATTCAAAACCAGTATACGGCTCTTAAGGAGACGAGGAGCATAATAATCGAACTTCAGAAACTCGGCCTTAGCGTGAAAGAAGGCATGATGGCTTATGAGGCGTATGGGAGCAATGCTCCCTACATCATAACCAGGAATCCATACAGGCTCATGGATGACATACGGGGATTCGGTTTTGAAAAAGCAGATGCTCTGGCAGAGAAGATAGGGATAGAGGACTACAGAGATCTCAGGATCCAGAGTGCGATAAGGCATGTGCTCAGGCAGGCCCAGCAGAGCGGGCACACATGTCTCCCGGGAAGATTTCTCATACAGAGAGCGTGTTCATTTCTGAACGAAGATGAGGATGAGATTGCGTATCAGCTGAAGAACGTGGTGGACAGCGGCTACGTCTCGGAATCGGTATATAACGGGACGGAGGCATATGCAGACAGTTCAGCATACTTTGCTGAATCGTATATTGCGGACAAACTCATTACTCTGAGCAGGATGCTATGCAGGACGGAAGCGAATGAAAGGATCACAGATGAGGTCATCGAGGGGGATGATTCTCTTTCGGATGAACAGATACGTGCTATACGGATGGCAGTCAGGGAGCCGGTCTCAGTGATAACGGGCGGCCCGGGAACAGGAAAGACGACCATTCTAAACCATATCCTAAGGATCCTCGAATCCTCAGGGGTGATGGTGTCTCTGGCAGCCCCCACAGGAAGGGCTGCAAAGAGGATGGAACAGTCGACCGGAAGAATGGCAAGGACCATACACAGGCTGTTGGAGTATGGTGCAAATCCTGACGACGATGATGATTCCGGATTCGTGAACTTTCTCAGGGATGAGGATAATCCCGTGGAAGCAGATGCCGTAATAATCGATGAGATCTCCATGGTGGATATTTATCTGATGAGGAGCCTTTTAAGCGCCCTCGAGCCCGGGACCAGACTTATCCTCATAGGCGATGCCGACCAGCTTCCATCAGTAGGACCGGGAAACGTGCTCGGAGATATAAGGAAAAGCGGGCTCATACCCGAGACCACACTTACCGAGGTGTTCCGTTCCAGCGGAAATATAGTATTAAACGCTCACAGGATAAACAACGGAGAACCTATAGAATACTACGATACCGGTGATTTCGTATTCATAGAGACGAAGACTCCTCAGGAGACCATGAGAGAAGTTTACAGACAGTACATAAGCTATCATGAAAAGGAGAATGTCGAGGTCCAGATTATCTGTCCGGTCAAGAAGGGACTGATCGGGGTCTTCAATATCAATCATGAGATAAGGGAAGCCATAAATCCCCGGTCTGTGGACAAGGCAGAATACAAGTACGGAGATACCCTTTTCAGAGAGGGTGACCGTATCATGCAGGTCGTTAACAACTACGGAAAAGCCTGGTACATATTGGGGAAATCCCATATTCTTACTTCATCTTCAGGGGTGTATAATGGAGATATGGGAGAGATAAGGACCATCGACCATGACGAAAGGACAGTTACCATCCTGTTTGAAGGAGAAAAAGTGGCTGAGTATTCATTTGAGGAGATGGGAGAGATCGAGCATTCCTATGCCGTGACTGTCCATAAGAGCCAGGGCAGTGAATTCGATGTCGTGATACTTCCGTTATGGTATGGGAGGAGCGATTTTCTGACGAGGAACCTTCTGTACACTGCCATGACGAGGGCTAAAGAGAAGCTTATCCTGATCGGAAAGAGGTCGACTATAGATGAGATGGCTGCCAACGCAAGGAACATCCACAGGTTCACCGCTCTTGATCATGAGATGAAGAGGATAAACGAGTTCGGCCACTCATTGGACTACTCTGACAGCGAAGGCTATGATGATTGGACGGATATCTTTCCCGAAGAAGAATGATTTTGGCTTTTCTATGTCTGTGGTTGAAAGTCGATGCCAGACGCAGGCAAAGCGATCCACGTAAGTCGGATAAAATGTTCGATGATCATGGTGCGTCTTAGAAGTAAGTCCATCCGCCCAGGGGCGAGAGGAGCAGTAGTGGGGAAGCAGGTGCTTTAGGAGCGAACCTCCCAGATGGCGAGTGTGGGGGCAAAAATCAGGTCAGATAGAAAGGCCATTTATCTGGAATATAGGTTTCCGAGGGCTTTGTGTTATAAGGCCCGAGGGATGAACATATAATTAATATAGATTAGGAGGTCTGCAGTTATGTTATTGGAAATCAAAGGGAAAGGATTGACGATCTCGAATTATCTTGAGGATCTGGTAACAAAGAAGGCCAGGAAGCTGGAGAGATATTTCAAGAGTGATACACCTGTGAAGGTGGTGCTTTCCATAGAGAAGAGCAGACAGATTTGTGAGGTGACGGTACCTTTCTATGACGGGACCATCCTCAGAGTCGAGGAGTCCGGAGGAGATTTCTACGGTTCCATAGACGGATCGCTGAAGAAACTGGAGAGGATGATCAGGAAACACCGCACCAGACTCGAGAAGGGACTCCATGAGAAGGCATATACATATGAGGAACCGGTATTCGTGGAGGATGAACCGCTCTTGGAAGAGGAAGAGGCAAAACTTGTTAGGCGCAAGACATATCCTACCAAGCCGATGAGTGTTGAGGAAGCAGAGATGCAGATGGAACTCCTCGGACATGAGTTCTTCGTGTTCGTCTCATCTGAATCCAACGAAGTCAACATTCTCTACAAGAGAAAGGACGGAGATTACGGACTTCTTGAGCCCGAAGAATAATAGTTAAATACAGCAACACAGCCGCATCCCTTGAGGATGCGGTTTTTTCATCCAATTGTTCACATTTTCTGCCTATAACGGGATTCGGATAAATGATAGAATTAATCATACTAATAGTAAAATGAGGGGACTATGGGCTTATTTAATTTCGAAGACAAGTTTCTGAAAAGAGCCAGAAAACAGGCTGACAAGGTGGAGGCATTGAGAGACTCCATGATGTCGCTGTCCAACAGCGAGCTTGCCGGACTGACAGAAAAGTTCAGGAAAAGATATGCGGCAGGAGAGAGTCTCGACGAGCTTCTGCCGGAAGTGTTCGCACAGGTAAGAGAGGCATCGAGAAGAGTGCTCGGCATGGAGCATTTCTATGTGCAGATCTTAGGAGGCATCATACTCCATAACGGAGATATTGCTGAGATGAAGACAGGAGAAGGAAAAACACTCGCTGCCACTCTTCCCGTGTGTCTCAATGCCCTCACGGGCAAGGGAGTGCACGTAGTCACTGTAAACGAGTATCTGGCAAAGAGAGACAGCGAGTGGATGGGCAAGCTCTATGAGTTCCTTGGCTATACCGTAGGGATCACATTAAGGGAGTCCTCAAATGCGGAGAAGAGAGCGGCATACCTTGCAGACATAACCTACGGCACCAATAATGAATTCGGTTTTGACTATCTCAGGGACAATATGAAGACCTCCAGCTCGCAGCTTGTTCAGAGGGAACTTCAATATGCGATAGTGGACGAGGTCGACTCGATACTTATAGATGAGGCGAGGACACCTCTCATCATATCAGGAGAGGGAGACGAATCCACTGACCTCTATTCCAAGGCTGATACTTTCGTGAGGAAACTGAAAGAGGGAGAGGACTTTGAATACGAGGAGAAGGACAAGAACATCATGCTCACTGAGGAAGGAGTCAGCAAAGCTGAGGAGTTCTTCGGCATAGAGGACCTGAGCGACCTAAAGAATACCGCATATAACCATCACATAATACAGGCTCTTAAGGCCAACTACATATTCAAAAAAGATACCGACTACATAGTCAGGGATGGTGAGATTATAATAGTGGACGAGTTCACGGGAAGACTCATGATAGGAAGGAGATATTCCGAAGGACTTCATCAGGCTATAGAGGCAAAGGAACATGTCAAGCTGAGACAGGAATCAAAGACTTTGGCTACCATAACTCTTCAGAACTATTTCAGGATGTATGAGAAACTTGCCGGAATGACAGGAACTGCAAAAACGGAAGAAAAAGAGTTCGAAGCCATCTATGATCTTGCGGTGGTGCAGATACCCACCAATAAGAAGATGATACGAATAGACAGGAACGATGAAGTCTTTGCAGATGTCAGGACGAAGTACGAGAAGATCGCTGACGAGATAGCAAGGGTTCATGAGAAAAAACAGCCTATCCTTGTCGGAACCGTGTCCGTGGAAAAAAGTGAGATCATAAGTTCTCTTCTTATAAAGAGAGGGATAAAGCATGAGATCCTTAATGCAAAGAACCACGAGAAAGAGGCATACATCATAGCACAGGCCGGAAGGGCCGGAGCAGTTACCATAGCCACCAACATGGCAGGAAGAGGAACGGACATAATCCTCGGCGGTAACCCGGACTATCTTGCAAAATATGAGATGAAAAAACAGGGCTACAGTGATGACATGATCTTCATGGCATCTACCGAGCTGGAGACTGATAACGCGGATGTCCTCGATAAGAGGGGCATCTACAAGTATCTGCTAAAGAATTTTTCTGAAGAATGCGCGAAGGACAGACAGACTGTCCTTGATGCCGGAGGTCTTTACATACTCGGCACAGAGAGGCATGAGAGCAGAAGGATAGACAACCAGCTCATAGGCAGAAGTGGAAGACAGGGAGATCCCGGAGAATCAGTGTTCTTCATCTCTTTTGAGGACGATCTCATGAGGCTTTTCGGAGGAGACAGGGTTCAGGGGCTCGCTCAGCTTGCGGTCTCTCAGACATCTCTTTCGATCAACTACAGGACCATGTCAAAGCTTATAGAGAGCGCTCAGAAGAGGATAGAGGAAAGGAACTTCAATCTGAGATCCAGAGTTCTCAAATACGATGATGTGATGAACGAGCAGAGAGAGGTCATATACGGGCAGAGAAGACAGATCCTGTTTGGAGAGGACACCTCGAAACTGGTCCTCAACATGAAGGATGACATTCTGGACATCATGTTTGGCTCATATATGGAGAGAGGTTCGGAGGATTTCTCTTTTGAAGAACTGAGAAAGAGAGTTGGTATCATATTCGATATCGATATGAGAGACGTTGTTCCGGAGGATGAGAGGGATTTCAGTTCTCTTTCTGCCATGAAGGGTCTCATGAAAAATGCTGCAGAAGAAAAATATCACAGCATTGCTTCTGAGTTCAAATCCGAAAAGATAGAATATGACAGGCTTGAGAGATATATAGTCTTGAAAGCCGTAGATGAAAAGTGGGAAGACCATATCGATGCCATGGATGAGCTGAGGAAAGGCATAGGCCTCAGATCATACGGACAGACGGATCCTGTTGTTGCCTACCAGAAAGAAGGCTTTGACATGTTCGAGGAAATGGTTGAAAATATAAAGGTCTATACCGTGACCATGGTATTCCATATCAACCCGGACCAGACCATTCAGGAGGAAAAGGAGAAGGAGACCACGGCAAGCTATCAGGAAGAAGCCAGGGCTCCGAAGAAAGTCGGAGTGAAGATAGGAAGGAATGACCCCTGTCCATGCGGCAGCGGAAAGAAATACAAGAACTGTCACGGCAGGAACCAGTGATTTAAAGGAGATATATTGTGATCCAGTTAGATGAATACAAGAACCAGTCAGCAAATCTGTCTTCGATGCTGAAAGAGGCAGGACAGTCCCTTGGTATCGAGTCGATGCAGGAAGAACTGAAGACACTCAAGGAGCAGATGGAACAGGAAGGGTTCTGGGATGATATAGAAAGTGCCAATAAGGTGACCAGAAAGATCCGTCCCCTGGAGCAGAGCATAAAGGAATATGAGAGCCTTACCTCAGCCCTGGAGGACTTTGATACGCTTCTTATGCTGGAAGAGGAGGAAGGCTCGGGAGAATTTGAGGAAGAGATAGTGGAAACCAGCCATGACCTTGAGGAAAGGATAATGGAATTCAGACTCAGTGCTCTTCTGAACGGAGAATATGACCAGAACAACGCCATTCTTTCCCTCCATGCAGGAGCAGGCGGTACCGAAGCGCAGGACTGGACGAGCATGCTGTACAGGATGTATCAGAGATGGGCTGAGAGAAGACGCTACAAGGTCAAGGTCCTGGATTTTCTTGACGGAGAAGAAGCCGGAGTCAAAAGCGTCACACTTCTGATAGAAGGGCTGAACGCATATGGGTTCCTTAGAAGTGAAAAAGGCGTCCACAGACTGGTAAGGATATCTCCGTTTGACGCAAATGCAAGGAGACATACTTCTTTTGCATCTGTAGACGTGATCCCGGAACTGGACGAAGACGATGATTTCGAGATCAACTGGGATGAAGTCAGGATAGACACCTACAGGTCATCCGGAGCAGGCGGTCAGCACGTCAATAAGACCGACTCCGCAGTCAGGATGACACACATACCCACGGGCATAGTGGTCACATGCCAGAACGAGCGTTCCCAGATACAGAACAGGGAACAGTGCACCATGATGCTGAAATCCAAACTTGCAGATCTGAAAGAACAGCAGAGACTCGCTGACCTTGCAGAAATAAAGGGTGAACTCAAGAAGATAGAGTGGGGAAGCCAGATCAGGAGCTATGTCTTCCAGCCTTATACCATGGTCAAGGATCACAGGACCAATGCTGAGACCGGAAACATAACAGCTGTCATGGACGGGGACATAGATATGTTCATCAACGCATATCTGATAAAGAGCAAATGATCGAGATCATAATAGTAATCGCCGGGATAATTCTGGATCAGCTCAGCAAGAACTGGATGATCCAGAACATGAAATACATGAGCAAGGTTATCATCCCGGGAGTGCTCCAGTACAGCTATGTAGAGAATACAGGCGCTGCATTCGGGATGCTCTCCAAGAATACGATACTCTTAGGTTGTTTTTCCGTAGTCATGAGTGCTGTATTCATTTTCTTCCTGGTAAAGTACAGGAAGAGCCTTTCGATGCTTTCGAGGATATCCCTTGCCCTGATCATTTCGGGTGCGATCGGAAATGCTATAGACAGGATCATGCGGGGGTTCGTGATAGATTTCATCGAGCTTCTGTTTGTTAATTTCGCAATATTCAACATTGCAGACATCTGCATCACGATGGGAGCCATATTCCTTGGCATATCCATCATCTTCATAGAGAGACACAAAGCATCATCATGACTGAAAAGCGCATCGTGGCCGGATCCAATACGGGGCTCAGGTTAGACGTTTTTCTTTCTGAGAATCTCGGAGAACTCTCAAGATCCGGCATCAAGAAACTGATAAGTGAAGGTCTTGTTACTGTGAACGGTGATACCGTTCAGGCTTCCTATATCCCGAAGCAGGGAGACGAGATTCATATAATCCTGAATGAGGAGAATCCTTTACCTGAGCCTGAAGATATTCCTCTGGACATAGTTTTCGAAGACGATGATCTCATGGTGATAAACAAGCAGAAGGGCATAACCACTCATCCTGCTCCTGGAAACATGTCGGGATCTCTCGTGAATGCACTTCTTTATCTTGGAAAGCCGCTGTCCGACAGCAACGGGGATCCTCTCCGCCCTGGCATCGTCCACAGGATAGACAAGGACACGACGGGACTCATACTGGTCGCAAAAACCAACGAGGCTCATGAGGCGCTCCAAAAGCAGATACAGGACAAGACGGCAAGAAGGATATATTATGCTCTGTGCTATGACAGGTTCAGAGACAAGGAAGGGACAGTGGATGCTCCGATAGGCAGACATCCAAAGGACAGGAAGAAGATGGCTGTGATATCCGGCGGCAGACCGGCACAGACCGAATACAGAGTTCTGAGGCAGTATAAAGAGTATACTCTCGTTGAACTGTCCTTAAAGACCGGAAGGACCCATCAGATAAGGGTGCATATGGCATATATTGGCCATCCCGTGGTGGGAGATGAAGTATATGGAAGAAAGAAGAACAGGTTCAGCACCGAAGGGCAGATGCTGCACGCAAAGATAATCGAATTCGACCATCCCTCGACGGGTGAACACATGGTGATAGAGTGTCCGCTGCCTGACTATTTTGAGAGGATACTGGACAGGATCTCCGGCTCGGAACTGGAATGAGAGAAGTTTCGTGTTTTACTGTTTTCAGGAAAACCGGATGAAGATATCAGTTTACATGCATTAATTGACATAAAGAGAACAGATCTCATGACTTATCGAGGTCTGTTCTCTTTTTCTGCCTTTTCTTATATGGCTAACAAGAAGGTCTTAAGAGAATCTTAAGCATTCCCTCCGTTGTTTCTTAATCACAGGGATTTTTATAATCATTACTGGCAGGACAAGAACACCCGATGGGTCAAGTTTGAAAAATCGGCAGAGCTTGAGACCTGTTCAGGAAACGGAAACTGTTCCATGTTCCTGTTTGAGCGATAAGGAGGGATGAAATGGATCATATGACTGTCATCAACAGGGTGATAGGGGCTTTTTTTCTTATATGCTATGCATATCAGTTCATATATACCCTTACAGTCCTGTTCAGAAAGGAAAAGGATATTCCCTTCGGCAAAGCCAATAGGTTTGCGGTGATGATATGCGCAAGAAACGAGGAAAGAGTCATAGGAGACCTGATCGAGAGTATCCATAACCAGACCTATGATCAGAAACTCATCCGTATCTTCGTGCTGGCGGATAACTGCTCTGACAGAACGGCATATGTCGCCAGACAAGCAGGAGCAACGGTATACGAAAGATATGATGAGAAACATGTAGGTAAAGGATATGCACTTTCCTGCCTTATGAGGCATATGCAGAGCGACTCTCCTGAGGGGTTTGACGGATATCTTGTATTTGATGCCGACAATATCCTGGCCCCTGATTATATAGAGCAGATGAACAGGACTTTTTCCGAAGGACATGATATCGTTACCGGATATCGCAATTCCAAGAATTACGGGGATAACTGGATAAGCGCAGGAACAGGCCTCTGGTATCTCCATGAAAGCCGGTATCTCAACCATGCAAGACATATACTCGGAATAAGCTGCCATGTGAACGGAACAGGCTTTCTGTTCAGCCGCAAGGTGGCGGAAGAGCTGGGCCCTTGGCCTTTTCACTGTCTGGTCGAAGACATCGAATTCTCTGCAAATGAGATCCTCAAAGGCTACAGGATAGCATTCTGTCCGACCGCCATGCTTTATGATGAACAACCGACGGATATCATTCAATCCTGGAGACAAAGGAGACGCTGGTGCAGAGGAGGCCTGCAGATATACCGGAGATACGGTCTTTCGCTGGCTCGCGGAGCATTTCACGGATGCATGTCTTGTTTTGACCTGATCATGAGCACGATGCCGGCATATTTGCTGTCTGTCATATCCCTGGGACTTAACCTTCTGAATCTGATGCATTGCATGGCAAGTGGGGAGAGTATAATGACTATGGCTGGCAGCCTTCTGAAGATGGTGATCGGGATGTATGTGATAATGTATACGGTAGGTCTGCTGACGACGGTGACGGAATGGAGGAACATAAGGACAAGCCCAAAAAGAAAGATACTCTTTATATTCACTTTTCCGTTGTTTATGATCACATATATACCAGTCGCTGTTTCTGCATTATTGTTTAAGGTAGAGTGGAAACCCGTCGAGCACAGGGTAACATTGTCATCGCTGAGGATGAGAGAGGATAAAGATATCCTTCCGTTTTGAAGGAGATAGGATCGTAAATGTACAACATATTGGTGTGTGATGATGAAAAGGATATAGTTTCAGCTTTAACGATATATCTTGAAGCTGAAGGTTACAGGGTCTACAAGGCTTATAACGGCTATGAAGCCCTGGATATAATAGCAAAGGAGGACATCCACCTGGTACTTCTGGATATCATGATGCCGGGAATGGATGGGATTGCAACGATGACTGAGCTTCGCAGGCAAAAGAATCTTCCCGTCATCCTGTTGACCGCAAAGGGGGAAGATACCGATAAAGTACTTGGACTGAATATCGGGGCAGATGACTATGTTACAAAGCCATTCAATCCAGTGGAACTGATCGCACGAGTCAAGTCACAGCTCCGGAGATACCTTCAGCTTGGGGGAAGCACTTTGAGATCGGGGAATATCGTTGTTGGCAGTTTGTCCATGGATGACGATGGCAAGACTGTCCTTGCGGACGGAGAGCAGGTGAACCTGACACCGCTTGAATATGATATTCTGAAACTCCTTATGCAGAATCCGGGGAAAGTCTTTTCCCCGAAGGAGATCTACAGGAGCGTATGGCATGAGGACTGTATCGGAGAGAATCCTGTTGCTGTTCATATCCGGCATATAAGGGAAAAGATAGAGATAGATCCCGCAGATCCAAGATATATCAAGGTCGTCTGGGGAAAGGGCTATAAAATGGAGGAACAGTCAAAATGAAGAAATGGATCTATAAAACATGGGTCAAGGTATTATTATTCTGCTTGTTAGTGCTCTTTACCATTTTAGTGGTTCCTTGCGGAGCAGGTATTATCTATCTCGCAGAGAACAATGCATATGTGGACGGAGGAGAGCAAATATACAGAGACACTCTTGAATCGTCATGTCTTGATGAGATCGATAGAGTATACGGATTTCTATTGGATAACAGCGAGATCGTATCCGAGACCCCTGACGAGCAGTTTATCTTCAAGTTCAGGACGAGTTTCAAAGATTCCCTGTGTTCACTTGTCATCACCTGTAACGGGGAAGAGATATTGAAAAACTATGATATCACGGGGGAATCTCCTTACAGCCAGGAAGTTGACTTCTATATCAATGGAAAACACCTGACCATAACAGCTTCTGCTGATCCCGAAGGGAAGAATTCACGTTTTTCTTTTGTATTGATCTCAAAACTCATACGCAGGAGAAATCTTCTAATCATACTTGAGGCGGTTTTTATAGGAGGATGGATATTTTCACTTGTCTCCACTCTTCTCTCTGCAGGACATAGGTATGGCGAAGAGGGTATTAAACTCTCTTTTGTGGACAAGATACCGATCGAGATATGGGTTGTCGCTGCCCTTCTATTGATGATGGCACTAGCGCAGATAATGGTTCGCACGGGACCTTTTGCCCTACTTTTCTTTCTTATCCCCATCCCATTGTTCTATCTGTTCCTTACAGTACTGGCAGCACAATGCAAGGCGGGAACGTTGATAAGAGACAGTCTTACTGCCAGGATATTAAGGATTGCAAAAAATGTATTACTATGGCTGTTCCATCTTATATGCAACATTCCGATGGTCTGGAAAACAGCTCTTGCAGTGACCGGAGTACTTGTTTTTGATGTGTTTTGCATTTTTAACGGCCACGATGAAGAATTCCTTGTGGCTCTATTGCTGGTGAACATTCTTGCAGGTATCTATCTGATCTATCTGGCCACCGTATTAAAAAAACTGTATAGAGGGGGAAAAGCTCTGGCATCAGGTGATTATGAACATACTATAGATACAAAATACATGTTCGGAGACTATAAACGCCATGCAGAGAATCTTAACTCCATACAGGCCGGGGTCCAGAGAGCAGTGGAGCAGCAGATACGTTCCGAGCGCATGAAGACAGAACTAATAACGAATGTCAGCCATGATATAAAGACTCCGCTGACGTCCATCATCAATTACGTGGATCTCCTAAATAAGGAGGAAGGCTTGCCCCCTGCTGCCCAAGAATACGTCAGTGTTCTGGAGAGACAGGCCAACCGTCTGAAGAAACTTACCGCTGACCTTGTTGAAGCATCGAAAGCCTCTACAGGCAATATCCCTGTTACACTCAGTGATACGGATGTCAATGTTTTTATGACACAGATAGTAGGCGAATACAGACAGAAACTGTTGGATAATCAGATAGAACCTGTCCTGACGCTGGATAAAGGAGAGCCTCATATAAATGCCGACGGAAGACTCTTGTGGAGGGTAATGGATAATCTTTTGAGCAATATCTGCAAATACGCCATGCCTGGGACCAGAGCATATCTTTCGAGTGAGACTATAAACGAGCGTGTGGTCATCAGTCTCAGAAACGTATCAAAATATCCGCTTAACATCTCTGCAGAAGAGCTGACGGAAAGATTCGTAAGGGGCGATACTTCAAGATCGATCGAAGGAAGCGGACTGGGGCTCAGCATAGCAAAGGATCTTATAAAACTCCAGGGTGGATCCCTGGGAATAGTAATAGACGGAGATCTGTTCAAGGTGCATGTCTCATTTGAAAGACAACAAGTTCTCTGAGCAAATACAACTATACAAGAAAACGGGATGACCATCGTCATCCCGTTTGTATCATTTTTAAAAAAACAGTCTTTTTCAGTCAAGAAGGATCATCTGCTTGGATGCCACGTCTCCGGATCCCAGAGTGACGACTATGTCGCCCGGTTTCCATTCGGATTCGAGATATGCCTTAATATCCTCGAAAGTCGGGAGATAGAGGCAGTTGTGGGAGTGCTCGTTTATGAGCTTTATCACATCTGTTGCATGTATCTCACCCTTGTCGATGTCTCTTCCCGGGTAGATATCCGGCATCATCACTATATCGGCGTCTTCAAATGCAAGGCCGTACTTCTCCTTCAGAGTCTTTGCCCTGGTATATGAATTGCACTGGAAGAGCACGAACATCCTGTTGTGAGGATACTGCTTTGCGGCTGCAAGGCATGCTTTGATCTCTGTCGGATGATGAGCGTAGTCATGGAATATCTTGACACCGTTCTTCTCACCGATGAACTCGAACCTTCTGCCTGCCAGATGGTAATCTTCAAGAGAAGCGGCTATATCCTTTACGTCCAGGTGGAAGAGCTCGATAGCAAGAGCACAGCACGCAAGAGCGTTCTCCACGTTGTGTCTTCCCGGCACATTGAGGTCTATCCTGCCCAGCAATTCTCCCTTTCTGTAAAGATCGAAAGAAGGATTGCCGATTTCGTTGTATGTTATGTTGTCGGCATAATAATCACCGTTTCCGGTGAGAGAATACGTGACCATCCTATGGGTGATTTTCGGCATAATCTCGCGGTTATTCTCATCATCATTGTTTATGAATACTACACCATTCTCATCCATGAGATTCGTGAAGTCCACGAACGTCTGCTTTATCTCGTCAAGATCCTTATAGTAGTCCAGGTGATCATCATCGATGTTGTTGATGATTATATATGAAGGATGGAGGGTCATGAAGCTCCTGACGTATTCACATGCTTCGGTAATGAAGATGTCGGAATTGCCTGCTCTTACTCCTCCTGAAAGGAAATCTACCATTCCTCCCACATGTACCGTGGGGTCGAGGCCCGCATCGATGGCTATCTTTGCGAGCATTGAAGTGATGGTAGTTTTTCCATGGCAGCCTGAGATGCAGATGCAGTCGCTGTATGCTTCGCTTATCTGTCCCAGGAGCACGCTTCTCTCTATCATCGGGATATCGTGTTCCACGGCATATTTGTATTCTACATTCGTGGGCTTAATGGCTGCGGAATATGCAACGAGATCAGCATCCTTTATATGGTCTTCGCTGTGACCGACAAAGAACGGGATTCCGAGTTCTTTCAACGGTTCAGTATAATGAGTGTCCTGCATGTCGGAACCGGTCACCCTGTATCCCATGTTGTGCAGGATCTGGGCGAGTCCGCTGGTGGAACATCCTCCTATACCGATTATATATATGAGGCCATCCTTATAGTCTCTGAAATCTGTGCTTTTCATATCGCTCTCCAATATCGTTCTGATTTAGGTCATAGTTATTATATATTTAACGATAGGGTTTTTCAATTTAGTTTGGATTTCGGACGATTGGAGTCAAAATATCTTAAAAGAGAAACCGAAACAGATTGAAACGGATTTGACACATATGATATATTATTAACGAAATATAACAGCAAATATGAGAATATAATTCGGAGTTTAGTTATGTACGAAGTAGCAACAAGAAAAGAAAGACTTTCAGTGATCTCGAGCATCCTTACGGGCAACCCGAATCACATATACTCCCTTTCATACTTTTCCGAGCTGTTCGGTTCGGCAAAATCCACTTTGAGCGAGGATATCGCTATAATAAGGGACAGCCTAAAGAAACACGGAAAAGGGGAACTTGAAGTGATCATGGGCGCAGGCGGAGGAGTCAAGTATATCCCGATCATTTCCAAGGAGGAGAGGAAGGAACTTGCCGACGAGCTCATAAAGAAGATGAACGATCCTTCAAGGATACTTCCTGGAGGCTTCATATATACATCCGATATAGTATACAATCCGGTATATGTGGAAAAGTTTGCCAAGATACTCTGGTCGAACTTCAGCAAGGTACAGCCGGACTTCATAATAACCGCAGAGGCGAAGGGCATACTTTTAGGTGCCCAGGTAGCAAGACTCTATGACGTTCCCCTTGTGGTAGCCAGGAGAGAGAACAAGGTGACGGAGGGTTCCGTCGTGACAATAAACTATGTTTCTGGCTCTTCAAAGAGGATCCAGACGATGTCTCTTTCAAAGAGGGCAGTGAGCGAAGGTCAGAAGACCCTCATTATCGATGACTTCATAGCCGGAGGCGGTACCGTAAGGGCCATATTTGAGATGATGAAGGAATTCAGCATCACCGTATACGGATGCGGTTGCATATTCTCCACAAAGCATCCGGAGAGAAAGAGGATCGAGAATTATAAGAGCCTGTTCCTCATAAATGAGATAGATGAGGACAAGCAGAAGATCAATATAGTTCCGAACTATATCTGATCACCAGTCATAAGGCTAAAGGCAGTCTTTGGTGGAGAGGGCATGAGCGATCTCCTGCCGGGGGCTGCTTTTTTAAACTGATCATCCATATAAAAAGGACATATGATGAGATTCAACACTGTAGGGATCTTTGCACATGTCGATTCGGGGAAGACGACTCTATGTGAGGCTCTGATGTTCAAGACAGGTGCAATAAGAAAATTGGGGAGAGTGGATAACCGCGATGCATTTCTGGATACCCATTTTCTTGAGCGTGCAAGGGGAATAACCATTTTCTCCAAACAGGCTCATATTCTTGTTTCTGAGAACAGGGAAGTAACGCTCCTTGACACTCCTGGACATGTGGATTTCTCATCTGAATCCGAAAGGGTGGTACCGGTTATCGATGCTGCGGTATTCGTAATAAGCGCAAAAGACGGCATGCAGCCACACGGAGAGACCCTGTGGAAGATATTGAGAAGGAACGGCGTTCCGACGATCATATTCGTTACCAAGATGGACCTTTCCTTTGAAACTCCGGAAGAGATATTCAGCAAGATAGAAAAGCAGCTCGCCTCACCTGTGTTTATGATGAAGACCGAGGAAGACGGCAGACTCACGGAAGCATCCGCGGAGTCTCTGGCCTTTGCTGATGAAACACTTCTGGAAAAGCTGCTGAATGACAGAAATCTCAACGTGAAAGACATAAAGGAAGGCTTTGAAGATGCGAAGCTGTTTCCCGTGATTTTCGGTTCCGGACTCAAGCTGGACGGAATCGAAGAACTGATAACAGCCCTTGATGTACTTCTGCCTGACACGGATGCCGGCGAAGAACTCGGTTTGAGAGTCTATAAGATAGACAGGGACGACAGGAACAGCAGGGTCACGTTTATGAGGGTTATGGGAGGGATCCTTGAAGGGAGACAGTCTCTCTCATATGAAGATGCAGACGGCAACAAAGTCACTGAGAAGATAACGGGAATAAGAAGATACAACGGAAACAGATTCGAAACATTGAATGAAGCTGTTCCAGGAATGATCGTTGGCGTTACAGGCCTTTCCAAGACCTATTCCGGCCTTGGGATAGGATCTGAGAAAACAGAAGCGAGATCATCAGCACAGGCTGTGTTCCGCTATTCCGTATACCCCGAGGACAGTACCGATCCACAGACTCTCGTCAGTCAGCTAAGGATACTTGAGGAGGAAGATCCCCTTCTTCAGATAAGGTTTGACGAGCATTCAGGGGATATTGCCATACAGTTCATGGGAGATGTACAGATAGAGGTATTCAGGGAGATACTTCGTTCCCGTTTTGGCACGGAGATAAGGATTGAAAAAGGAAAGGTCCTGTATGAGGAGACCATAAGAGGAAAGGTCGAAGGTGTAGGGCACTATGAACCGTTAAGACACTATGCAGAGATCCACGTGATCATAAAGGAGGCGGAAAGAGGTTCGGGGATCACTTATGGCATCGATATCAGCGATGGAAACCTGCTTCCTGCCCAGCAAAGAGCGGTCATAGAATTCCTGGAGGATCATGTACATAAGGGAGTCATAGGGGGATTCCCCCTTACCGACGTGTCCATCACTCTCGCTTCAGGCAGATATCATCTTGCCCATACTGAGGGAGGAGACCTCAGACAGGCTGCGCTCAGGGCGGTGAGACAGGGCCTTATGAAGGCGGAGAGTATTCTTCTTGAACCGATATATGATTTTGAACTTACTATCCCGTCTGACAAGGTGGGAACGGCAATACAGGATCTGAGAGAGAGAAACGGGATATTTGAACTCTCTTCCGGCGAGAGCGGTATGTCAGTGATAAAGGGCAGGTGCCCCGTAAGAACGCTGCAGGGATATTCATCATGGCTGGCAGAGTATTCCTCTGGAAAAGGGAGACTCAGCTGCAGTTTCAGCGGTTTTGAGGAGTGCAAGGACGCTGAAGTTCTCCGTTCTTTCGGATACGATCCCGAATCGGATATGGAGGAATCGCCAGATTCCGTTTTTTGCAGGCATGGAGCGGGTCACATAGTCAAGTGGGACAAGGTGGAAGAGAACATGCATCTTCCTGGCGTCCTCTCACTCAGGAGAGACGAATTTGCGGCTCCTCACCATACCATCAGTCTGGACGAGAAGCAGGTGGAGGAGATCCTGAAAAGAGAGGTGGGAACGGGTGAAAGAAGGCTATTCCGCACTTCAAGAGCTCCTGAAAAGGAGACCGAGACCGTGCCAAGGGAGATCAAGAAGAGATACCTGTTCCTTGACGGATACAACGTACTCTTTGGCTGGCCGGAGACCGCAAGGATGGCGGAGAAGAGCATAGATGCAGCAAGAGGCAGGCTCCTTGACATAATGGCAGAGTATCATGCATACACTGGCATGGAGGTCATGGTTGTGTTCGATGCATACCTGAACAATTCTCAGGAAGAGAAGCGGTACCAACACTATGGAGTTGATGTGGTGTTCACGGATAATAAGGTGACCGCAGACGCATATCTCGAAAAAATATCCAATGAGATAGGAAAAAACGAAATAGTCACTGTCGTCTCATCTGATAATCTGGTGAGGATAGGAGTTTTCAGGAGCGGGATAAGATGTGAATCTGTCAGCCTTTTCGTAGAGGAGATCGAGCGCTTCCGCGACAGATTGAGAGAAGATATGAGGAAGAACAACAGGACAACTCTCAACAGACTTGAGGAACTGATCGGAAAAGAAGAACTTGAAAAATGGAACAGCGAAACGAACTGAAAAGAAGACTTGAGGATCTCAGGGAGAGATCACGCAGGAACGGCATCATTACCTCTACGCATTTTCTTACTCCTGCGGAACAGTATTTTGCCGAGGAGATGCTTGGAAGGGATGGCTTCCATGCCATAGGGTCAGGAGTCACAGGTACCGAGAGGAATATTATAGTGTTTCTTCCCGAGTGGGCAGACAACGGAGAAGATGGGATCAGGGAACTTGTTTCAGCAGTAAAGATCACCCCTTCTTCAGGAGAGCCAGGACACAGGGATTATCTTGGAAGCCTTATGGGACTTGGTATAAAGAGAGAGTGGATCGGAGACATTCTGATCAGGGACAATGAGGCCATCGTTCTGGTGCTTGGATCCGTAAAGCAGACGATATTGGATGAGCTTATAAGCGTTGGAAGGAACAGGGTCTCGGTTAAAGAGATATCTCTCGATGATGTCCCTGCGAAGGAGACGGAGTTTGAGGAGAAAAGGTTTACTGTATCGGGAGTAAGACTGGATAAAGTGCTGAGTTCAGTCTTCAATCTCTCAAGAAATACAGCTGCATCAATGATTAATGAAGGCCTCGTCACATTGAACTATTCTGTATGCCAGAAACCTGATAAGGAACTCCGTGAAGGCGATGTTTTTTCTCTCAGGGGAAAGGGGAAAGCGATATTCAACGGGGTCAGCGGGACCAGCAAGAAAGGAAGACTTATAGTATCCGCAAGTTTGTACACATAAATGATAAAAGTCCGAAATCTCGATCGTTCGGTAAATAATGCTTGACTTGTTTTCCGGAGGAATGTATAAATATGTAAACCGATGAAAAAGAAATAGTAGTTTCGGGGAAGTTTCAAGAGAACTGTTGGTTGGTGAGAAACAGTATCGGAACCGGAGCGAATGGGCTTTTGAGGGCAAACGGAAATGAGTATTCACTGAATATTCAGAGTATGGGCGACAGAGGTTACTCTCTGTAAAAAAAGTTGCATATGTAAGTATGCTTGAGTGGACGTTAGAAACGTCAAGCCAGGTGGCACCGCAGGTAGTATCCTGTCCCGGCATTCAAAATGTTAGGACAGGATTTTTTTATTTCTGTCCGGAAGATAAAATAATGAAAGGAGACATGAACATGTCAAACACAATCCCCTACAAAATCTATCTGTCAGAAAACGAGCTTCCGAAGGCATGGTATAACCTGCGTGCGGACATGAAGAATAAACCCGCACCGCTTCTGAACCCGGGAACCCTCCAGCCGCTGACGGCTGACGAACTTGCTCCAATATTCTGCGAGGAACTCATAAAGCAGGAACTGGATGACACGACAAGATTCATCCCGATCCCACAGGAGATCAGGGACTTCTATAAGATGTACAGGCCTTCTCCTCTTATCAGAGCATACTGTCTTGAGGAGAAACTCCAGACTCCAGCGAAGATCTATTACAAATTCGAAGGCAACAATACCAGCGGAAGCCATAAACTGAACTCTGCCATAGCACAGGCTTATTACGCAAAGAAGCAGGGGCTCAAGGGAGTCACTACCGAAACAGGAGCAGGTCAGTGGGGAACGGCGCTCTCCATGGCATGTGCATATCTCGGACTTGACTGCAAGGTATACATGGTCAAGGTCTCATATGAACAGAAGCCGTTCAGGAGAGAAGTCATGAGGACCTATGGTGCGTCGGTGACTCCGTCCCCTTCCATGGAGACCAATGTCGGTAGGAAGATCCTTGCCGAGAACCCTGGAACAACGGGAAGCCTCGGATGCGCTATCTCTGAGGCAGTTGAGGCGGCAGCTTCTCTTGAGGGCTACAGATACGTTCTCGGAAGCGTCCTTAACCAGGTCCTTCTTCATCAGTCAGTCATTGGCGAGGAGACAAAGGCCGCTCTCGACAAGTACGGAGTCAAGCCCGATATGATCATCGGATGTGCCGGAGGCGGATCGAACCTCGGAGGCCTTATAGGACCGTTTATGAGGGAAAAGCTCCTTGGCGAAGCTGATTACGATATCGTTGCAGTCGAACCTGCATCCTGCCCGAGTTTCACGAGGGGCGTGTTCGCATACGACTTCTGTGATACCGGAAAGGTGTGCCCGCTTGCCAAGATGTATACGCTCGGAAGCGGATTCATTCCGGCTCCTAACCATGCAGGCGGACTCAGATATCACGGGATGAGCCCCGTTCTCTCACAACTCTATCATGACGGATATATGAGAGCGGTAGCTGTGCCTCAGACCGAAGTGTTCGAAGCTGCTGAGATGTTCGCAAGAGTCGAAGGAATCCTTCCTGCTCCCGAAAGCTCACATGCAATAAAAGTTGCTATCGATGAAGCTATGCGTTGCAAGGAGACCGGAGAAGAGAAGACCATAGTCTTCGGACTTACGGGAACAGGATATTTCGACATGGTAGCATATGAGAAGTTCCATGACGGAAAGATGGACGATTACATACCGACAGAAGAGGATCTGGCAAAATTCAGGAAGACCCTTCCGGAGATGTGATGTAATATCTTATATAATAATGAAAGATAATTGATAAAGACCGGGATGCAGACTACAGAAATGTTGAAGATCGTCCCGGTCTTTCATGTGTAAAAAGGCAAAGAAAAACAGAGGTCGGGGATAAATGTACGTATAAGATGATATATAAAAATGAAGGGGAGGGAAAATGGTACGAGTTTGAAAAAAAGGATAAAAAATGTGTTGACATGAAAATAAGTGATTTGGTAATATATACGAGCGCTCGAAAAAAGCGCGAACCTTGACAACAGAATAACGTAAACAATGAAGCATCATTAAAGCAGA
>JAFRTU010000010.1 GCA_017439085.1 Clostridia bacterium
GGCGTTCCGTTCGAGAACTACGCCCGTGCGACGGTATTCGAAGACGATAAATGGGTTGCCGATATTGATTCCGCCGAGGACGGAGATGTGGTTGCCTTTGATGGTCTGAACGGCGACGACTATGTGTACACCAACATTTTTGACATGCTTAAGTGGGATAGGGCGCTACGCGAGGGCAAGGTGCTTACTTCTGAGGAGCAGCAGATCATGTACACCCCCGGTAGACTAAACAACGGCGAAGAGGCTGTTTACGATGAGGGCGATGGACTGGGCTACGGATTCGGATGGGCCGTCGGCCGTGACGAGGAGTTTGGGCTCATCGTCAGCCACAGCGGCGGCATGCCGGGTGTTGCTACATGGTTTGAACGCTTTATAGATGCGGACAGGGTTCTTGTGATCCTCTCCAACAGGGACTACAGGGATGTAAGAGCGTATTTGGGTTACTGGAACGGAATGAAAGCAATCGCAAGGGATAAGGAACCGGAGCCCATCGTGTCGATCGAGGATATTGCACTCAGAAGTGCAGATAAGACAAACTGGAATAGTTTCTGCGGCAAGTATGAGCATCCTAAGAACGCCGATTTCATTGTCGATGAAGTCTTCATGAAAAACAATGAGCTTTATGCGAAAGTTATCGACGAGGATGGCGATGTGATGGAATTCAAGCTCTATCCCATCGGAGAAAACGAGTTCGGCAGGAAGGGTGGTATGCTCAAGCTGACATTCGGCAATGACTGTGTGATGTACGATATTTTCACCTGCAAAAAGCGGTAATCCCAAAACGACATCATATTATCTGTATTACGAGATCTAACGGTACGAGGCTTTTTGTTGAAATTTCATTCCTTAACCGCAAAAGGGTTGCCAGCCTAATAATGACAACCCTTTTTTTCATTAAGAAGACAACCTGTCACGTATTTAAAAGGAATTCTAAACGGTCAGGTCTGTTTCTGTCTTTTTTTCATCATCTTTCAACACAGCTCCGAGGAATACGGCTATAAGAAAGATATAACAGATTGTTTTCGGGAGCATCAGCATTCCGAGAATGGGCACTTCTCCTGCACCGACTGCCACGGGAATATAGAAAGCAAAAGAAAGAAGTATGTATAACCACACAAATCTGAACCTGTGCGTCTTTCTCCGATCACGGAAATACAATGCGCAGATCACGGCTCCAAGTATCACGAACGGGATGTTTCTTATGATCCCCCACGTCATATCACTGCTGTTCTGAAGCCATCCGTTCTGAGGAAAGAGGCAAAGCAAGAACCTTATTGCTGCAAAGGACCAGATCGTGATTTCAAGGGCTCTGTTTTTCTTATTCTCATAGTATCCGATCCAGATATAGAGCATCAGCACATAGAAAACAGTCATCGTCACTGATGTTATCAGTTTTCCTATCCCGAGTGCAGATGTGATATCGGCATTTAAGAAGTAGTTCAGCACACGCGGTACAAGATGGAACGCATCACCGCATCCGAGGATCAGAGTGGCTAGCCCCATCATTCTCTCAGTATGATTCCTTCCTTTTTTCAGCATTACGCATCCGCTGACTATGGCAAACAGCAGATACAATATGTCAAATGTCGATTCGCCGTATTTCATTGGTTCTTTCCTTTCGCAGTCAGTATCTTTACTAATATTATAGCCTCGGGTCTTCCTGAACACTATCGGAGCCTCCCCTAAATGGTTTCTGTATCACTTAAATGATACTGTCCCCTGAAGTACGATTCTTATTCATGTTATACTTGTGCTGAGATATCTCATAAAAAAGCATTTTTCTTTTTACGAAAGGAGAAACGATGAATAAAGGAAGACTGGAAGCATTTACCGATGCACTTCTTGCCATAGCGGCAACGGTAATGGTGCTAGAACTTCATATCCCTGAGATCTCAAGTCTCAAGGGATTGACCGAACAGGCTGTCACGGTCATTGCATACCTGATAAGCTTTCTTACCATATATGCAGTATGGTATGCACATCATGGACTATTTAAAGATGCAGAGGTGATCTCCGGAGGAGCATATATCCTTAACGGTATCTGGATAATGCTGCTCCTGTTTCTCCCGTTATTCACCGGCTGGCTCATCTCCACGAGATACTCCGTTTTCCCGTCAGTCCTGTATGCTGCGGACCATTTTCTTTCCATTCTGACCTTCAGCCTGCTGGAGAGGCGTCTGATAAAGGACAATCCAGGTCTTGCTCCGCAGGAGATGACCGTCATGGGCATAAATGTCAGGAAAGTCTCACTCATAATGTCGGTCGTTTCCATGGCAGGTGCCTTCATCTTCCCTCCCATCAGTCTTTATATAAGCGGGATCATGGTGATCATATCCATTATCAGCATTGCCATGGGTGATAAAAGATCTGTTGCCGGCAAATGAGTTCTGTTTCTATAGTCTAAAAAAACTGCATCTTCTTCGATGCAGTTTTTTGATTCATTTACAAAATGTATCCTATTATGCATATGTACTGGAATATGCTGCCCAGAAGAACGAATATGTGGAATACGGCATGCATGTAGGGGACCTTTTTACCGAGCCCGTAGAATATGGTGCCAAGCGTATAGACTATTCCTCCCATGGCGAGCCAGAAAAATCCTCTTGCAGGTATTGCTTCCACCGCCGTCCTGAACGCCAGCAGTATGCCCCATCCTGCCCCTATATATGCGATCATGGAGAAGACTCTGTATTTCTTCAGATCTATTGCATTCAGGGTAATGCCAAGGGCTGCAAGGCCCCACTCGAGTCCCATGAGTATCCAGGCGACAGCAGGATCTGCCTCTTTTATGCAACATAGAAGGATGGGAGTATAGGTCCCTGCTATCAGGAAGAATATCGTGCAGTGATCCATTATCTGCATGACTTTCTTCGAGGTATCGGTCCTTAGCCCGTGATATATGCTCGACATGGTATACAGGGTTATAAGCGATATCCCGTATATCACGGAAGTCACTATGCCCATTGCGTTATGATCAGAGGCGGCAACAAGGATGCAGCTGATAAGGGCAAGCACTCCGAAGGCTCCTCCTATGATATGAGAGACCATGTTGAAGATCTCCTCGCCCCTTGTATACACAGGAAGACTTCTGTCGACAAGTCTCGTTCTCTCCATATCCCGTCACCTGTCCCTTACAGTGCTGTCCGACTCAAAAAACAGGGCAATCGTCCCGGGACCGACATGTGAGCCGGTGACAGGCTCATAATCCACGAGCATACAGTCTTTAGGAGGCCGGTTCCTGTACAGAAGTTCCTTAAGATATAAAGCCTCCTCCTCACAGTCAGCATGAGCGATCCCTATCACCTGCTTTTCAGGATCAACGACATAACTGTCATATCTCTCAGCCAGGGCATTCAGTACCTTTTTTCTTCCCCTGACACGTGCAAAATTCACTATCTTCCCTTCTCTGTCTCCTTTAAGGAGCGGTTTTATGTTCAGCACCTTGCCTATATATGCCATTGCACGTGAAAGTCTTCCCGTCTTCTGAAGATATGAAAGGTCATCCACAGTGAATATCTGGTACATGCAGTACCTTTCCTTCATTATCCTGTCGTATACCTCTTCGATGGTATCTCCCCTGTCTCTGTATTCAAGGGCTTTCAGAACGAACAGGCCTTCTCCAAGAGATGCCCCGAGAGTATCCAGAGTGTATAGTTTCCTGTCGGGATATTTCTCTCTTGTCAGTTTCGCCCCTGCTTCCGAGGACAGATATGATCCGCTTATCCCGGATGACATGCTTATATATAACAGATCCTGTCCCTCTTCCAGTATCTTCGAGAAGAACTCGTCATAAGTATTCGGATTGATCTGGGAAGTGGTGACGGAAAGCCCGTTCCTCATCCTTTCATAGAAAGAGCGGACCCCGAAATCGTCCACGTTGAAACATACGTGTTCTTCCCCGTCATAGTAAAAAGTGAACGGTATGACTCTGATATCATGTTCTCTTATGAATGACTCCGGCAGATTTGCAGGAGTATCGGTCGCTATAACAAAACTCATTCCTGCCTCCTAAATGTTTCTTTCAGACATTATCCTTTTTGCGCCATAAAAATGGCAACCTACCCTTTTTGGAAGTACAATGACCTGACTCTACGCATGGTAAAGATGGCACTCTACTATGAGTAGAATTGCCTGTATAAAGGAGTTTTTCCCCCGTTTGCGAGTTTTTCGTCGTTACTATATAATTGAATGAGTGACTCGGAGGAAGGGCATTGAAAGACATCAATTCGACCATAGCAAAGAACATATCCGACCTCAGGAATGCAAAGGGGCTGACCCAGGCAGAGCTTGCAGAAGGCCTCAATTATTCCGACAAGGCTGTATCGAAGTGGGAAAGAGCGGAATCGATCCCGAACATAGCGACTCTTGAAGACATAGCCGCTTTCTTTAATGTACCCATAGAGTATCTGCTGAGAGATCATACCGCTGAAGAGAATGCCGATATTGCAAATGCTCTTGAATACGATCCTTCACGCATACACACCAACAGAAAGATCATAACCATGATGGCCATAGTGAGCGTGTGGCTCATAGCCACCTTCATATACGTAGTCCTTCACTCTCTGCCTGAAAGCATGGGACTTGAATGGCTCATATTCCTGTATGCCATACCTGTTTCTCTGATAGTGTGGCTCGTATTCAATTCGATATGGTTCTCCTCAAGGCTGAATTTCCTTATAATCTCGCTTCTCATGTGGACCGCTCTTGCCGTAATATACGTTAGTCTCAGGGTAGCGGGACTGAACCTGTGGTATGTATTCTTCCTCGGGATTCCGGGTCAGATCCTGATACTTCTCTGGGCCGGCATAAAGATCCCCGACAAGTACAATATCAAGAAGATCTATGACAGAAGGAAAAACAAATGACCATATCGCCTGATATGGTCATTTTCGTATCATGTTTTTTTATAGGATCATCTCAAGTACGGTCTTCTGTACCCCGAGCCCATGATTCAGATAGAACTTTTTTGCGCCCTGATTCAGTTCCCAAACGTTAAGGGTGATATTGTAGTAGCCCTGTTCTCTTGCATACCCGGTCACATGTTCCAGGAGCGCAGATCCTATGTGCTTCCCCCTTACGTTCTCATCCACACACAGATCGTCTATATAGAGAGTCTTTATGTCTGTCAGGATATTATCGTTCAAATGCTGCTGATGTATGCAGAAACAGTACCCCTCAACTCCATTTCCGTCCTCATATACGAATACTGGCCTGCTGTCATCCTTCAGAAGCTCTTCAAGCTCCTCCGAAGTATACTTGGTGGCGGGCCCGTTGAAAAGATCTGGTCTTCCCTCGTGATGCACCATATTCACCTGGACCAGCAGTCTCAGGATCGCCTCTATATCTTTTACGCATGCTCTTCTGATCATGTTTATCTACCTCATACCCTTCATTTCCGAAAATTATATCACAAGGATACCCATTATCCTTCCTCTGTGATATAATTGTTCACGGTTGGGGATTTAGCTCAGCTGGGAGAGCATTCGCCTCACACGCGAAAGGTCGCTGGTTCGAGCCCAGTAATTCCCACCATTTTTTTATGCCCTTATTTCACTTTCGTTAATCGTTTAATAAAGTAACTGTCGACTCCCCTCTACCCTTGTGCTAATATAAATTTGATTTTTGAGGAAGAAGGTATTATCTGTGGATAACGATCAGAAAAACGGCATCATCGAAGAAGAGAAAAAGGAATCGAAACCCGTTCAGAACAGGATCGGACGTGACTTCACGTTTCTGCAGCTTCTGAAATTCGCATTTCCCGCAATACTTACGACCTTATTCGCCCAGCTTTTCAAGTCTATCGACGACGGTCTTTTCGTGAGCAGATATGTAGGACCGGATGCCCTTGCCTCCATAAGCATCCTGAACCCTGTCCACAGTATCATAATGGCATTTTCACAGCTGTTTGCGGTAGGCGCCAGCACCCTTTCCGCACAGACCATGGGGAAGCACGATCAGGAGGAGGCAAAGCGCATATTCTCAAGGATAGTCGTGCTTGCTCTTACCATCGGTTCGATCATAGCAGTTCTGATAAACATATTCTGTGATCCGATCTGTCGTTTCCTCGGAGCAGATGATGAGCTCATCTCCAATTCCAGGATATTCGTGAGGATAGTCCTTACAAACACGCCCATTACGCTTGTAACGTCAGTTTTCGGTTCATACTATTCCACAGCCGGAAAGCCCCAGATGGGACTCGTATGCTCCATAGTCAACGGAGCCGTGAACATAATACTCGACATCATCCTGATCCCTGTGCTTCAGCTCGGAGTCGTGGGTTCTTCCCTTTCGACAGCGTTCGGCGAGCTCGCCGTGGCTGCCATAGGTTTCACGTTCTATTCGATAAAGTCACATGAGATCCATTTCGTCAAGCCACACGGAGAATTCGTGAACACCTTCAAGAGATCCTGGAGTGCAGGATTCTCCCAGTTCATAAACAGCATATCCTTCAGTGTGACCAATTTCGTTACCAACAAGACACTTCTCAGTTATCTGGGATCAAACGGCATCTCGGCCAACTCCATAATCAGTGACCTGAGGATCATCCTCAATGCAGCCTTCCTTGGATATGTCGGGTGCGTAGGACCGATAATCGCATATAACTACGGAGAAAAGAACCCGAAAAGACTTAAGAAGATACTTACATACAACCTCAGATTCTGGTTCTTCGGTACTCTGGCGGTCACAATAATCGGTGAGATATTCAGGAGCAGTCTCGTCAAGATCTTCTTCGGGGCAAATCCTGATCCGGAGCTCTATGCGATGACTATGAGAGGACTCACTATAGAGTTCCTTGGAAGCATGTTCACCTGCGGATGTATATTCGTCATGAGGATGTTCGTAGCCCTCGGCAATCCGAAGACCTCTTCCATTCTCACCTTCAGCAGAAACTTCATATTCAGGCTTTCCATGATGCTGCTCCTCCCATGGCTTTTCGGAGAGATCGGGATCTGGTCAGCATTCCCTATAGCGGAATTCCTGTCATTCTCCCTCGGTGCCACGCTCGTGATACTGAACGCCAACAACTACGGTTACGGAAAGAGCGGTCTCGCACTTAAGATGTCGCCTGACCCGCCAGGGACGGAACTGAAGATATGATCATACGGACCGCAGTGATGCGGTCCTTTCATTATTATTCGCAATTGAAATGAAAGGCTTATGGAATATATAATAAAGATACCGAAACGGAGGTAAAAAACATGTCGAAGAAGAATAAAGCCATATTTCAAGAGACCGAACAGCCGGAGATCCTCTGGAAGGACAGGAAGCGCTGGCTCGGAATGCCTCTTACATTTACTAAATACTCTGTCGATGAGAACAGACTGTATGTAAAGATCGGTCTATTAAGAAGTGAAGAGAATGAGCTCCTCCTATACAGAGTTCTGGATATAAAGGTTTCAAAAACACTCGGGCAGAAGATCTTCGGAGTCGGAACCGTGACTCTGTATACCGCCGATCAGAGCAACCATACCATTGCTCTCAAGAATATCAAATATCCGGACAAGGTAAAGAGATTCATCAGCGACCTCGTAGAAAGTGAGCGCAAGGAACTCGGCCTTACGGGAAGTGAACTTTTCGGTACGGGTACAAGGTTCCAGGAGCATAATGAAGACTGCGAGCATCCAGCTCCTCCTCATGGACCCAAGCCTCCGGTACCTCCTATGAAATGACCGGATGCAACAGACCATCCCGTAAATGCGGACAGATAAAAAACTGACAAAAAAGCCATCCCTTACTAGTTCACCGTAAGGGATGGCTTTTATATTCTCCTTATTTCTCAGAGTTCTGCTATTACTTCTATCTCCACAAGAAGGTTCTTGGGAAGGGTCTTTACTGCCACACAGGATCTTGCAGGCTTGTTCACGAAGTACTTTGCATAAACCGCGTTGAATGCCGCAAAATCTCCCATGTCCTGAAGGAAACATGTTGTCTTAACGACCTTCGTAAAGTCAGTTCCGGCTTCTTTCAGCACTGCCTCCAGGTTCTTGATGACCTGTTCTGCCTGTTCCTCGATTCCTCCCTCCACTACTTCTCCGGTAGCGGGATCTATCCCTATCTGTCCCGATGTAAAAAGCAGTCCTCCCGTGATCATGGCCTGTGAATACGGTCCGATTGCGGCCGGTGCCTTATCTGTATAAACGACTCTCATTTCTTTTCTCCTTATATTAATAGAACGTTGCGACTTCCTGGTTCGGTACCTCTGCAGGTACGAGCTGCGTGACCTTTAATGTCGGGATCTTCTGCCCCGTCTTCTGGTTGTACTCCAGTTCGATCTTGCCCGTTACGGTGAGCCACTGCTTGTCCCTGAGGTTCGATGCATTCTTCCATCTTCCCATTATCGGCATGTACTGAATGTCCTCGACACAGCAGGTCATTACTCTTCTTCCGAAATAGAATGTCCCCTTGGGCTGGTTCCTTGCAAAGGCAACCTGTCCTTTATACTTTACCGTCTTTCCGGAATACTTCGTGGTCTCTTCACTGAGATCCCTGAAGAATATGGCGTAGTCCTCGTCCTGTATCTCTACGACGGGAGCCTCGATGTCATAGGGCAGCGGATCCTCTATCTCGTCCCTCTCCACCGAACCGTCAGTCTTCTCATAGGCGATTATGCTCCTGCGGTTTACTCCTCTAACTATCTTATGGAGAGTCATCTTGTCAATGGAGTCATCATACCTGTTGAATATGACCAGTTCTGCTCCCTGGAGCTTGTCCACTACCAGAGCTCTCATGTTGGTATTGTAATTGATGAACGTTGTGGAATCCACGAACATCATCTCCTGATATACCACCCATGTGTCAGGCAGTTTCTCATAGAGATCGTTGAACAGCATCATGCCGTTGGTCTCAAGCATGACTCTGTCAACGTCATAGCGCTTCTGAAGATCCAGAAGTTTCTGCGGAGTCACATCTTCCGGATCGTCGAATATCTCTATGTGGACATTTGACTTCTTCGGGAAACGGGATTCGTCATATTCCTCTATCCCTTCCTCGAGGACGACCACAAGAATGGAGTCTCCGTCATTGAAACCCTCGTCTTCCAGTGTCTCCTGTATGAATTTCGTCTTTCCGGATTCAAGGAAACCGGTAAAGAGATAAATAGGTAATTCTCTCATATCCTTATCAGTCCATATTGAAAAGCTTCTTCAGATTATCCTCTTTGAGCTCGGAACCTATGACGCACAGTCTTCCTATGACGTCCGGATTTCCGTCCCTTATGTTGCTCTCTTCAGGTACATAGTCGAAGAATATCCACTTTCCGTCCTCTCCTGCAACAGCTCCTTTAGCACGGAGCACTATGCCGTATTCTTCTGCATTATCCAGAGCTTTGAGGGCATTCTCTATAGTCTCCCTTGAGAACTTCTTTGCAGTCTCTACTCCCCAGCTCTCAAATATCTCATCGGCATCATGTCCGTGATGATGGTGATGATGTCCTTCATGATCATGATGATGGTGATGATGTTCATGCTCCTCCTCATCGTGGTCGTGATGATGATGCTCATGCTCTTCCTCATCGTGGTCATGATGATGATGTTCGTGCTCTTCCTCATCGTGGTCGTGATGATGATGTTCGTGCTCTTCCTCATCATGGTCGTGATGATGGTGGAGTTTCTCATGCTCTTCTGCTTCTTTTTCCACTTCTTCAGCAAGTCTCTGAAGTTCGGCTTCAAGAGTATTCTTGTGTTCCATTGCCTCGAGGATAAGCTTTCCGTCCAGTTCATCCCATGGTGTGGTGATTATGGTGGCATCCGTATTATGGGTCCTCAGAAGATCGATGACCTCCTGGATCTTGTTCTCGCTCATATCGGCAGTCCTGCTGAGGATTATGCTGTTTGCGAACTCGACCTGATTGTTGAAGAACTCACCGAAGTTCTTCATATACATCTTTGCCTTCTTGGCGTCGACTACGGTGGTGAAACTGTTCAGGAATATCTCCTCATCTCCGAGCCTCTGTACTGCAAGGATGACATCGCTCAGTTTTCCGACTCCGGATGGCTCTATGAGTATCCTGTCCGGATGGAACTCGGATATGACCTTTTCAAGGGCTATCCCGAAATCTCCAACGAGACTGCAGCAGATGCATCCTGAGCTCATCTCGGTGATCTCTATTCCTGCATCCTGAAGGAATGCTCCGTCAACTCCCACGTCACCGAACTCATTCTCTATCAGCACGAGTTTTTCACCTGCATATACTTCACTGATGAGCTTCTTGATCAGTGTGGTCTTTCCTGCTCCGAGAAATCCTGAAAAAATATCGATCTTGGTCATATGTAAACTCCTTATAAAAAATCCCATTTATATCCGTATATATTATATTAGGAAAGGATGTCAAACTCAATTTTCATCCTTCCTTATCATACACTTTCTGTCAAGTCCCCCGCCCTTGCAGTCATTCTTCCATATATAATATAATCAGTCTTGAGCGGGCGTTAACGCGCCCTCAGATGAAAGGAACGAACAATGAGAAAAAGGCTTTTAGCTCTGGCTCTGGCCGTGGCCCTCATCTTCTCGCTGATGGCCTGCAAAAAGAAGAAGGACAATGATATACCCGTAGCATCGGTATCGGTCTCTTCGGAGAAGGTATCTTCCCTGCCGGTAGAAAGTCTTCCTGTGATAGAGCCCGATGGTTCGGAGGAAATGAGCAGTCTTCCGTTATCTCCGGAACCTGACCCGTCCGGACCTGTATCCTCAGATGTCGGACCATCCTCTGAACCGGTCCCGGATGAACCCGAGCTCGAAGAGGACGGCTACTACTATTCAAAGGAAGAGGTCGCCCTTTATCTGCACATATACGGCAGGCTCCCGGATAATTTCATCACCAAGAAAGAAGCCAAGAAACTTGGCTGGAGGGGCGGTTCCCTGGAGAAATATGCCCCGGGCTATGTCATAGGCGGAGACAGGTTCATGAACAACGAGGGAATACTGCCCAAGGGGAAGACGTACTACGAATGCGACATCGATACCCTGGGCAAGAAGAAGAGAGGCTCCAAGAGGATCATATTCTCTGATGACGGATACATTTACTACACCGAAGACCATTATGAGTCTTTCGTCCTTCTGTACGGAGGTGGACAATGAAAAGAGTCTGGATAGACGGAAAACATATAAACGATATGGCCACCCTTCACAGGCTGGTCTCAGTCGCACTCGGCTTCCCGTCATACTATGGGAACAACCTTGATGCGTTGTATGACTGTCTCACCGATCTGTTCGAAGAAACGGAGATAACCGTCACGAATGCTGAATACCTGAAGAAGAATCTTGAGAAGGGCGAGACCTTCCTGAGAGTACTGAAACAGGCAGCAGATGAGAATGAGGAGATAAAGGTGGACGTATTTCCAGGCGCATGAAAAAAGCGGAGAGTCTCTGAACTAGTCAACAGAAAGTAGACAGTTTAAAAAAGTCATACAAAGCCCAATTCAGTCTTGTACTGGACTGGGCTTTTGTATTGCAACGCATATGCCGGTCGCTCATTATTGTAATATTTGATGTATGCACTAATCATCTCTTCGGCAGAATCAAATCTTCTGTGCCATCCTTCACAATAGATTTCATCTTTGATCCAGCCATTGATTGCTTCAATCACCGGATTGTCGGTAGGTGTTCCTGCTCGCGACATAGAGTGAATTATGTTAGAATCCTTATGAGCGTTGAAAAATGCTTCGGAGGAATAGACAGATCCTTGGTCGGTGTGCAAAATGACGGGGTATGCCTGTTCCTTTGTTTTATCCATCAAATCTTCAAGGCAACGGAAATATGGCCTTCTATCTCCAACAACATCAGTTATATGGCTGGATATGATCTCGTTATTGAAAACATCGAGTAGATAGGTCCACTCGTAACGAAGTCCTTTGTGTTTGATCATCGTCATATCTGAAGCAATGAGCTTCATAGGGGCATCAACGTTCCATCTTCCTCTCACTAAGTTAGGAAACTTTTTATGCTCTTGTCCCAGCTGCGGACGTCTCCAATTGTAATGACTGACCCTGGCCTTTATTCCTGCGTACTTGCAGCATTTGTGAGCCAGGTTATCTGAAAACAACCATCCGGTTTCATCTCGCACCATTTTGGCAAGACGATGGTAGCCGTAAGATCTGTGCTTGTCATGTGCTTTCTTCAGCAACTCAGTGAGCACTTCCCGATCCTGCTCATATCTGTTCTTTGTCCCTTTACGAGCAGCCCACTTGTAATAACCGGATCGGTTTACATTCATCTCGCGGCACAGTTCTGCTACAGGATATTGTTCCTTCAATATGTCTATTGTTTGGAATTCAAGTCTTTTGTAGTAACGAATTCCTTGTCGGCACCAACTCCTTTCACTGTGTACCCTTTTTTTAACCGTTCATTCTCTATTTGCAGTTTCTCCACCAACAGTATTAAACGTTCTTTCTCACTCAGAGACTTGCTGCTATGAAGTGCAGAAAAGTGATTACCAGGATGCATTTTCTCGGGATTCAATGCTTCCTCTCCTCCTTTTCTGTATCGGTTTACCCATTGCTGTAACGTCCCTCTAGGGATCCCTTCCTCTCTGGCAAGAGTGCATACCGGAATTTTTTCTTCCTCACACATCAACACATATTTCAAACGTTCTTCATTTGTCCACTTTCTATTCTTTCCACCTTTTGGCCTTGCCATATAATCACCTCCTTAAGCAAATCCTAACATAACAAAAGTAGACATGCTTTTTTACCATGTCTACTTTCATCTTACTAGTTCAGAGTCTCTCCGTTTTTTCATGCGGAAAAAGGTCGAAACTCTCTCATTTTTTCGCTGAAAATCGAGTCTTTTTCGGTTGACAGACACCCCCTCTCTTGCTATCATTTGATGGATAAAATTTTCAGGAGAAGACATGAAATACTTACTTCAGAACGGAAAAGCATATCTGGGAAAGGAGCTCACCGCTACGGGGATACTGATAGACGGTGACAGGATCGTTTCCATTTCCCCGGAGATACCGCTTTCCGAGGATATAAAGATAATCGACTGTGACGGATACGTCATTTTACCCGGTTTGTTAGATGTTCACGTTCATCTAAGAGAACCGGGTTTTTCATATAAGGAGACGATCGGTTCAGGCACCCTGGCCGGAGCACACGGCGGATATACGGACATTTGTCCCATGCCGAACCTCTCCCCCGTTCCCGACAGCCTCCCCCATCTTGAGGAGGAGCTCTCGATAATAAGAAAAGATGCCGTCATAAACGTGCACCCCTACGGAGCCATAACCGTAAATGAAGACGGAAAAGAGCTTTCAGACATGGAAGCCATGGCCGATCACGTGATTGCATTCTCCGATGACGGACACGGAGTCCAGTCGGACGAACTCATGAAGGAAGCCATGAGGAAGGCTGCCTCCTTAGGAAAGATGATAGTAGCCCACTGCGAAGTGAACGAGTTTTCAAAAGACGGATATATACACGATGGAGAATATGCAAGGCTCCACGGACACAGGGGGATCTCCTCCAGGAGCGAATGGGCTGAGATAGAAAGAGACGTCGAGCTGGCTCACGAGACGGGCGTAAGCTACCACATATGCCACGTATCCACCAAGGAAAGCGTGGAGATCATAAGGAGAGCCAAGGAAAAGGGCTATGACGTGACGGCTGAGACTGCTCCGCATTACCTCCTGCTCTCGGAAAAGGACCTGAAAGAAGAAGGCCGTTTCAAGATGAATCCTCCGTTAAGAGGCGAGGATGACAAGGAAGCTCTTGTAGGTGCCATAAAGGACGGCACCATAGACATGATAGCCACAGACCACGCACCCCACTCCGAAGAGGAGAAATCGAGAGGACTCGAGAAGAGTGCTTTCGGGATCACGGGTCTCGAGACAGCTTTCCCGGTACTGTATACGGGCCTCGTAAAGAAAGGCATCATCTCCTTTACAAGACTCATGGAGCTCATGCATGACGTCCCCATGGAAAGGTTTTGTATAGGAAACGAACTGAAGGAAGGCTCCGTTGCCTCCCTTACGGTATTCGACCTTGAAAACAGATATACGATAGACCCCGGAACGTTCCTCTCCAAGGGCAGGAGCACTCCCTTCGGAGGAGAAGAGGTCTACGGAAAATGTGTGCTCACGATGGTGAAAGGCAGGATAGTATGGTCACAAGACATGACAGAAAGATAACCCTTGAGGACGGGAGCGTATATACCGGAATAGGATTCGGTTCCCGTGTGACAAAGGTAAATGAGATAGTATTCAACACTTCCATGGTGGGATATCAGGAGATCGTCTCCGACCCGTCATACACCTATCAGATGGTGGTCATGACTTATCCCCTCATCGGAAACTACGGTATAACGGATGAGGATTTCGAGACCAGGACGCCGACTATAGGCGGCCTCATAGTCAGGGAATACAATGACCTTCCCTCCAACTTCAGGTACACGAGGACACTCTCAGAGATAATGGAAGAAAACGACATCCCAGGAATCTACGATGTGGATACGAGGGAGATCACGAGGAGCATAAGGGACCTCGGTTCCAGAAAGGTGCTCATAAGTGACATAGACGTTCCCCATGAGGAATGCATGAAGATCCTTAAAGAAACGGAGATACCGAGAGACGCCGTATCCAAGGTCAGCTGCAAGAAGATCTGGTATTCCAAGACCTTCACCCCGAGGTTCAACGTTGTGGCCGTGGACTGCGGCATAAAACTCAACATCTTAAGGAGCCTCTCCAAAAGGAGCTGCAACATAACCATAGTCCCCTGGAACACTCCTGCGGAAAAGATATATGAGATAAACCCGGACGGAGTCTTCTTCTCGAACGGACCTGGAGATCCTGAGGACGTTCCTGAGGTCGTCGAACTCATAAAGACCCTTAAAGGCCGTTTCCCGATATTCGGGATCTGTCTAGGGCACCAGCTCATAAGCCTCTCCTACGGGGCCAGGACATACAAGCTGAAATTCGGTCACAGGGGCGGAAACCACCCCGTCATGAACCTGGAGACCGGAAAGATAGAGATCACGAGCCAGAACCACTCCTATGCCGTCGACACCGACTCGCTTAAAGGAACGGATCTGACTCTCACCCACATAAATCTTCTGGACAGGACTGTGGAAGGAGTTTCCTGTGAACGGGACAACATCTTCAGCGTACAGTATCATCCCGAGAGCGCGCCCGGACCGCAGGACAGCTCTTACCTGTTCGACATCTTCATAAGACATATGGAGGAATGGAAAAATGCCAAAGAGAACTGACATAAAGAAGATCCTGGTAATAGGAAGCGGACCGATAGTCATAGGGCAGGCCGCAGAGTTCGACTATGCGGGCACCCAGGCATGCCTTGCCCTCCGCGAAGAGGGATATGAAGTCGTACTGGCAAACTCCAACCCGGCCACCATAATGACCGACAAGGCAGTTGCCGACAAGATATACATGGAACCCCTTACGCTTGAGTATCTCTCCAAGATACTCCGTTACGAGCGCCCCGACGCGGTACTGCCGGGAATCGGAGGACAGACGGGACTCAACCTCGCCATGCAGCTCGAGAGACACGGGATCCTTAAGGAATGCGGAGTCGAGCTTCTCGGCACCAGCAGCAGCAGTATAGACAAGGCGGAGGACAGAGAGCTGTTCAAGGAGCTCTGCCTCGAGATAGGAGAGCCTATACTCCCATCAGTCGCGGTCAACTCGATAGAGTCAGGCCTCGATGCCTGCCATGAAATAGGATATCCGGTCGTAATGAGACCGGCATTCACCCTCGGCGGTACGGGAGGCGGATTCGCAGCAGACGATGAGGAGGCTTCCTTCATACTGAAGAACGCCCTTGCACTCTCCCCCGTCCATCAGGTCCTGGTGGAGAAGAGCGTTAAGGGATATAAGGAGATCGAGTACGAGGTGATGAGAGATGCCAATGACACTGCCATCACCATATGCAACATGGAGAATCTCGACCCTGTGGGCGTCCATACGGGAGACTCCATAGTCGTGGCTCCCAGCCAGACCCTCACTAACAAGGAATACCACATGCTCCGCGACAGCGCTCTCAAGATAATAAGGGCCCTGAAGATAGAGGGAGGCTGCAACGTGCAGTTCGCTCTTGACCCGCACTCCTTCCAGTACTATCTGATAGAAGTAAACCCGAGAGTCTCAAGATCCTCCGCTCTTGCGAGCAAGGCCAGCGGCTACCCGATAGCAATGGTCTCCGCAAAGATAGCGGTCGGGATGAGGCTCGATGAGATAATGATAGCCAATACCCCTGCAAGCTTCGAACCCACCCTTGACTATGTGGTCACGAAGATGCCGAGATTCCCATTCGACAAGTTTGCGAATGCATATAACGTGCTCGGCACTCAGATGAAGTCCACGGGAGAAGTCATGGCCATAGGAAGGACGATCGAAGAGAGCCTTCTTAAGGCAGCAAGATCCCTTGAGATCGGCGTGGACCACCTCTATATGTCCAAATTCGAGGGGATCTCGAATGCAAGGCTCATGGCTACGGTGAAGGAAGGCACGAACGAGCAGATCTTCGCCATAGCACAGCTCCTCCGTCACCATGCGGACATAGGAATGATAGCCGACGCTACGAGGATAGACATGTTCTTCCTGAACAAGATAAGGAACATAGTGGAGATGGAAGAAGAGCTCATCTCTTCCAGGCTCGATACTGAGATGCTCCGCCAGGCAAAGCGCATGGGCTTCTCCGATCCGTATATAGCAAGACTCTGGGAGGTCACGGAAGAAGATGTCTTTGAACTAAGGAAAAAGAATTCCATATTCCCGGTCTACAAGATGATCGATACCTGCGCCAGCGAGTTTGAGAGCTATGTCCCCTACTTCTACTCGACATACGAGCATGAGAACGAGTCGATAGTGAGCGACAGAAAGAAGATAATAGTCCTCGGCAGCGGACCTATAAGGATAGGCCAGGGCGTGGAGTTCGACTACTCCACCGTCCATGCAGTCATGACCATAAAGGAATCGGGCTATGAGGCCATAATCATAAACAACAACCCCGAGACGGTCTCCACGGACTATACGACGAGCGACAAGCTGTATTTCGAGCCTCTTACTCCTGAGGACATAATGAACATAATCACGATGGAGAAGCCCGTAGGAGTCATAACATCTCTTGGAGGTCAGACTGCCATCAACCTCGCCGAGCCGCTATCAAAGAGAGGCGTAAAGATAATCGGCACCGACGTAGAGGCTCTGAACAAGTCTGAGAACAGGGATAATTTCGAACGCCTGACGGCAAGTCTCGGTACTCCCCGCCCGAAAGGGATCGGAGTCACCAGCATCGAGGACGGACTTAAAGCCGCAAACGAGATAGGATATCCGGTACTCGTGAGACCTTCATATGTGCTTGGCGGAAGAGCCATGCAGATAGTCTCGAGTGACGAAGGCCTCCTCACATATCTCAGAAGCGCAGTCGCAGTGAATGAGGATCAGCCGGTGCTCATAGACAAATACATAATCGGAAAGGAATGCGAGGTCGATGCGGTATGCGACGGCAAGGACGTCTTCGTACCGGGCATAATGGAGCTCGTCGAGAGGACGGGTGTACACTCCGGAGACTCCATAAGCGTTTACCCCACCTTCTCACTCTCCGACAAGGTGAAGAGCACGATCCTCGACTATGCAAAGAGGCTGGGCCTCGGCATAGGAGTAAGGGGCCTCTTCAACGTACAGTTCATAGTGGACAAGGACGAGAACGTATACATAATAGAAGTCAATGCGCGCTCCTCAAGGACGGTACCGTTCCTTTCAAAGGCTACCGGGTACTCCCTTGCGGACATAGGGACCAAGGTAATGCTCGGAATCTCACTCAAAGAGCAGGGACTGGATACGGGATATCCGAAGGAAAAGGACAGGTACTATGTAAAGGTGCCTGCTTTCTCCTTCTCAAAGATAAGAGGACTCGATGCATATTTGTCCCCCGAGATGAAGTCCACGGGTGAAGCCATAGGCTATGACAAGAAGCTCACAAGGGCTCTGTATAAGGCGCTCCAGGCATCCGGGACCAGAGTCGTCAACTACGGCACAGTGTTCGTGACACTGGCTGATTCCGACAAGGAGGAAGCACTCCCTCTCGTAAGGAGGTTCTACGAGCTCGGTTTCAACATAGAGGCCACCGAAGGCACCGCCGCATTCCTGAAAGCACACGGGATCAAGACGAGAGTAAAGCACAAGATCTCCTCCGGAAGCAATGAGATCATCGATCTCATAAGGAGCGGATACGTGACCTACGTCATCAATACCAGGGACGTCAACTCTGTTGAGAGGGAGACGGACGGATACATAATAAGGAGGACTGCAGTCGAGAACAACGTTACCATGTTCACATCGCTCGACACGGTGAAGGTCCTTCTGGAAGTACTTGAGGAGATCACGATAGGAGTTTCCACGATCTGATGAAGAAAAGCGACTACACCATAATAGAAAACAGGCTCCTCGCGAGGAACACATATATGATGGTCCTCCGGGGAGATTCCACTCAATTCACAGCTCCCGGGCAGTTCATGAACGTATCCGTTGAAGGATTCTATCTGAGGCGCCCCATATCTGTATGTGACTGGAGCCCGTCGACAGTGACCATGATCTACAAGACCGTAGGCAGAGGAACTGAGAAGATGGCTGCCCTTAAGGAAGGAACGGTCCTTAACATCCTCACGGGACTTGGGAACGGCTATGACCTCTCCCCCTCAGGCGACCGCCCGGTGCTGATAGGCGGAGGAGCAGGCATCCCTCCCCTCTTCAGACTTGCAAAAGAACTGATAAGGGAAGGAAAGAAGCCTCAGGTGATACTCGGATACAACAGTAAGGACGAGATCTTCTTTGAAGACGAATTCATCGCCATAGGCGCGGACGTCACCGTTACCACGGCTGACGGGTCCGTAGGGATAAAGGGCTTCGTTACGGATGCACTGAAGCAGATGGAGGGACTCACATATTTCTATGCCTGCGGTCCTATCCCGATGCTGAAGGCCATCTGCACGGGAACGGATCTCGACGGACAGCTGAGTCTCGAAGAGAGGATGGGCTGCGGTTTCGGAGCCTGCATGGGCTGCACTGTCATAACTGCTTCCGGAGCAAAAAGAGTCTGCAAGGACGGTCCCGTATTCAGAAGGGAGGAGCTCGGATGGTAAACACTGAAGTAACCCTTAGCGGGCTGATGCTTTCAAATCCCGTGATCCCTGCAAGCGGAACGTTCGGCTACGGAAGAGAGTTCTCGGAACTCTATGACCTCGACATACTCGGAAGTTTTTCCTTCAAGGGGACCACGAAGGAGCCGAGGACCGGAAATCAGGCCCCCAGGATCGCAGAGACCGAAGGAGGCATGTTGAATGCCGTAGGGCTGCAGAATCCGGGCATACATGAAGTGATAGACAGGGAGATCCCCTTCATACGGGAAGTCTTCCACAAGCCTGTGATAGCCAATATCAGCGGATTCTCCGAAGAGGAGTATGTGTATTGCTGTTCTCTCATAGACAAGGTGCCTGAAGTCGGCATCATAGAAGTGAATATAAGCTGTCCGAACGTACATAACGGAGGCATGAGCTTCGGCACGGATCCGAAGAGTGCGAAAAGGGTCACGGAAGCGGTAAAGCGGGTCACCACCAAACCGGTGTACATGAAGCTGACCCCGAACGTCACGGACATAGCCTCAATAGCAAAGGCCTGCGAGGAAGGCGGAGCCGACGGGATCAGCCTCATAAACACGCTCCTGGCAATGAGGATAGACCTTAAGAAGAGAAAGCCTCTTCTCGCCAACAGGACAGGAGGTCTTTCCGGAGGGGCAATATTCCCCGTCGCTTTAAGGATGGTCTATGATGTTTACGAGGCAGTGAAGATACCCATCATAGGAATGGGAGGAATCTCTTCTGCGGAGGACGTCATAGAGATGATGCTGGCGGGAGCGACTGCAGTAGAGATAGGCGCTGCAAACCTTGTGGATCCATATGCCTCAAGAGACATAATAAGGCAGCTGCCGTTCACGATGAAGAAACTTGGGATAGATTCCCTTTCAGAGATAATCGGAGGTGCACACAATGGGTAAGGACGTTATAATAGCTTGCGATTTTCCGAGTATGGAGAAGACTCTTTCCTTCCTGGATCTGTTCAGAGAGGAAAAGCCATTCGTTAAGATAGGTATGGAGCTGTTCTATGCCGCAGGGCCGGAGATACTTAAGAAGATAAAGGAACGCGGACACAGGATCTTCCTGGATCTCAAGCTCCATGATATTCCGAATACCGTGAAGAGCGCTATGAAAGTGCTCTCCTCATATGATATAGACATGACGAACGTGCATGCAGGAGGAACGGTCTCCATGATGGAGGCTGCTCTTGAAGGGCTCACGGGACCCGACGGGAAGAGACCTCTTCTGATAGCGGTCACACAGCTCACCTCCACGAGCCAGGAGAGGATGGAACAGGACCTCCTCATAAGAGGAAAGATGGAAGACGTCGTGATGCACTATGCCATGAATGCAAAGAAGGCAGGTCTCGACGGAGTCGTATGTTCTCCCCTTGAGGCAGCGGGTGTAAAGGAAGCCTGCGGAAGCGGATTCCTCACAGTCACCCCCGGAGTCAGATTTGCCGACGGAGACATAGGCGACCAGGTAAGGGTCACCACTCCTGCAAGAGCAAAAGAGATCGGAAGCGATTACATAGTCGTGGGAAGACCGGTTACAAGGGCCGAAGACCCCGTGGAAGCCTACAGGCGCTGTATGAAAGATTTTATAGGATAAGGAGCAAATAAATGAAAAGAGAAGCTGCAAAACATCTGCTGGACATCAAGGCCGTATTCTTCAGGCCTGACGAGCCCTTCATCTGGGCAAGCGGGATAAAGAGCCCCGTATACTGTGACAACAGACTCATACTCACCTCTCCAAAGGCAAGGGATTTCATAGAGGCTGCAATAGCAAAGACGGTTGCGGAGAAATATCCCGAATGCGAAGTCCTGATGGGGACCAGCACTGCCGGAATAGCCCATGCCGCAATAGCAGGACACCTCCTCCATATGCCCATGGGATACGTCAGAGGGTCCGCAAAGGATCACGGAAGACAGAACCGCATCGAGGGCAGGCTTGAGAAAGGCCAGAAGGTCGTAGTTATAGAAGACCTCATCTCCACCGGCGGAAGCGTCATAGAAGTCGTTGAGGCCTTAAGGGAGGCCGGAGCCAAAGTGCTTGGAATAGTAAGCATATTCACCTATGGAATGAAGAAAGGACTCGACAGGCTCGCTGCAGCAGGAGTCGAGAACACTTCCATCACCGACTTCGATACCATCGCAGAAGTGGCCGCAGAGACCGGATATATCAAGAATGAGGATATAAAGAGACTCATAGCTTTCAGGAACGATCCTTCCGATGAGAGCTGGATAGGAGCCTGAACATGAAGCATCTTATAGACATAATGGATCTCTCTGTAGCAGAGATAGATGAACTCATCGAGACAGCTCTCGATATCATAAAGGATCCTGAGAAATATCAGGACGTTTTAAGACATAAAAAGCTCGCTACTCTGTTCTTTGAGCCTTCCACCAGGACCAGACTGAGCTTTGAATCCGCCATGCTGAGCCTCGGAGGCTCGGTACTCGGCTTTTCCGAAGCGCAGAGCAGTTCAGCTGCAAAGGGCGAAAGCGTTGCCGATACCGTAAGAGTGGTAGGCTGCTATGCAGATATAATCGCCATGAGACACCCGAAGGAAGGAGCCCCCCTCGTGGCCTCGATGTTCTCCCCTGTCCCGATCATAAACGCCGGTGACGGAGGACACAACCATCCGACACAGACCCTCACCGATCTTCTGACCATAAGAAGGGAAAAGGGAGGCCTCGACAACCTCACGATAGGCATATGCGGAGACCTCAAGTACGGCCGTACGGTCCACTCCCTCATCAATGCCATGAGCAGATACAGGAATATACGCTTCGTCCTCATTTCCCCTGATGAGCTGAAGGTCCCGGATTACATAATCAACGATGTCCTGAAGAAAAAGAACATCCCGTTCAAAGAGACTGCATCTCTTGAAGACTCCATGGAGGATCTTGACATCCTCTATATGACCAGGGTCCAGAGGGAGCGCTTCTTTGATGAATCGGAATACATGAGGCTTAAGGATTCCTACATTCTCACTCCCGAAAAGCTCATAAATGCCAAGAAGACTATGTCCATACTGCATCCTCTTCCGAGAGTGAACGAGATCTCTGTAGCTGTGGACAATGATGAAAGGGCCTGCTATTTCCGCCAGGTGCTGAACGGCAAGTTCATCCGCATGGCCCTCATACTGAAATTACTGGAGGTAATCTGATCTATGACAGTTGATTCCATTCAGAACGGATACGTTATCGACCATATAAAGGCCGGAAAGGCCATGGATATCTATAAGGCTCTGAACCTCGGAGACCTTGACTGTTCCGTTGCCATACTCATGAATGTTCCTAGTTCCAAGATGGGGAAAAAGGATATAATAAAGATAGACAAACTGATCCATCTTGATTTCACGGCACTCGGATATGTGGACCCCGGAATCACGGTGAACACCATAAACAACGGGAATGTCTCCAAGAAGAGAGCCGAGCTCCCAAGGGAGCTTAGGAACGTACTCAAGTGCAGGAACCCGAGATGCATCACCTCCATCGAACAGGAGCTGCCTCAGGTATTCAAGCTTACGGATCCCCAGAAGAGGATCTACAGATGCATTTACTGCGAGACAAGGGCGGATCAGGACGGTCAATAAATATATAAGGACCACTATCATGCACCCTACAGACACGGAAAGATTACAGGTCCTGTTTCAGGACCTGTTTTCATCTAAGCCGGAGGCTATAGTCTCCGCACCCGGAAGGATCGAGATCTGCGGGAACCACACCGACCACCAGAACGGATGTGCCGTGACCGGGACCATCGATCTCGACATTTGCGGCGCTGCCGGAAGAAGGAACGATCTTAATGTAAGGCTCGTATCAAGAGAATACGGGGAAGTCATCTGTGACCTTTCCTCTCTTGATCCGGATCCTTCGGAATTCGGGACTTCTGTTTCCATAATACGCGGTACTGCTTCACGGATAACCTCCCTCGGATATGAACTGAAAGGGTTCGATGCATATATCGAGTCTTCTATACCAATGGGGAGCGGTCTGTCATCATCAGCCGCATTCGAGATCCTCATCACAGGTATATTCTCCCATTTCTACTGCAATGATCGCATAACGAACAAAGAGGCTGCCCAGCTTTCATATGAGGTGGAAAACAAGTTCTTCGGAAAACCCAGCGGAAAACTGGATCAGATAGCATGCTCCTACGGCGGGATCTGTGCCATAGATTTCAGGAACGTCGAAACCCCTTCCGTCACCTCGGTCTCCTTCGATGCAGCGTCCCATGGCTATTCCGTCGTCATTGTGAATGTGAATGCGGATCACGCCAATCTTACCGGAGAATATGCCTCAATCAGGAAAGAGATGAATGAGATCGCAGGCTTTTTCGGAAAGGATGTTCTAAGAGAAGTGGATGAGGATTCCTTCTACAAAGCCATTCCCGAACTCAGAAAGCGCTTCTCAGACAGACATGTCATTAGGGCCCACCATTTCTTCGAAGAGAACAGACGGGCCATGGATATCAGAAAATGCTTTGAAGAAAATGACATGGACGGCATCCTTAAGATCGTTTATGAGTCCGGAAGATCATCCATTCAGAATCTCCAGAACATCTATCCTTCGTTCTCCCCTTCCTCTCAGGCCATCACCGTTGCCCTTGCCATCTCGGAAAAACTCCTTGAACACGGAAGATACGGTGTTTCAAGAGTCCACGGAGGAGGATTCGGAGGTACCATCCTCTCATTCGTCTCCCATGACAGAATTGAAGAATACCTGAAAGGCATGAAGGATGTCTTCGGCGAAGATAATGTTATCAAACTGAACATAAGACCGTACGGGTTTGCTGCACGGGATCTATAAGCCATAATACTATAAGGAGAAAGACAGACATGAGCAATAAGACTTTGCTGGTACTGGCCGCAGGGCTCGGTTCCAGATACGGCGGTATCAAGCAGATAGCTCCCATCGGAGAACACGGAGAGATTCTTCTCCACTACGCTATACATGATGCGGTCCTTGCCGGTTTCGATAAGATCGTATTCATAATCAAGAGAGATATCGAAGACGACTTCAAAAAGGCCATAGGCCCATATGCTGAAGGAAAAGCCAAAGTCGAATACACTTTCCAGGACGAGGCATATCTTCCTCAGGGATACGTGTTCCCGAAGGACAGAAAGAAGATGCTCGGTACGGTACAGGCAATACTCTCGGCAAAGGATGTCATCCATGAGCCGTTTGCGGTGATAAATGCCGATGACTATTACGGAAGGGATGCATATGCCACCATGTCGGCTTATCTTGATGAGCTGAGAGATATGCCGAAGGATCAGGCATGCATGGTAGGATACAGGCTCATCAACACGATCTCATACAACGGAAAGGTCAACAGAGGAGTATGTGTCACGGATGAATCCGGAAATCTGAGCGGGTTAAGTGAGACATATGACATATTCCCCGAAGGAAAGAAGATCTATTCCGATTTCGGTACTGCCGACCAAAAAGAGCTTGATCCCGAGAGCATAGTGTCCATGAACCTGTGGGGATTCCTTCCCGAGATCTTCGGTATGATGATCCCTTATTTCGACGCATATATCGGTTCTCTTGAAGAGAACGATCTCAAGAGCGAATATGTTATCCCGACGATGATAGATGACATGATAAAAGACGGAGAACTGAACGTGAAAGTCCTCCCCTGTGATGCAACGTGGCTCGGAATAACCTATCCCACCGACAGACAGGAAGTTTCGGAGAAGCTGATCGCCCTTCAGAAGGAAGGTTTCTATCCGGAGACTTTATAAGGAAGAACAATGGAAAATAAAGACATATTGCGCATAATAGACCATACCATGCTGAAGGCAGAAGCATCTGAAGCCGATATAATCAGGATCTGCGATGAAGCCAAACAGTACCACGTGGCTACCGTGTTCACCCACGGATACTATACTCCTCTCGTACGCAGATGCCTCGAGGGATCCGATGTCCGGGTGGGCGTCACTGCCGGATTCCCGTTCGGGGCACAGCCCACTAAAGTAAAGGCTTTCGAGGCCAAAACTTCGATACTGGACGGGGCCGATGAAGTGGACATGGTGCTGAATATCGGAGCCGTAAAATCGGGAAAATACGATACGGCATATATGGACATGGCAAAAGTCAGGGAAGCCTGCGGACCCAACAGGATCCTTAAGGTCATTCTGGAAACATGTCTTCTCACCGACGATGAGATAGTCCGCTCCTGCGAGCTTGCTGTAAAAGCGGGGCTCGATTTCGTGAAGACATCTACAGGACTCTCATACGGCGGTGCAACTGTTGAACACGTAAAGCTGATGAAGAGCGTCGTCGGAGACAGGGTAAAGGTGAAAGCTGCCGGTGGTATACGTACCGTGGAACAGTGCCGTCTGATGATAGAAGCAGGGGCTGAGAGGATCGGTACGAGCAGTCTCATGAAGATAGCAGAAGAAATAATGCAGGAGAACTGAGACCTGATAAAAAAGAAAAGCGTCCCGGAGCCAATGTGTTCCGAGACGCTTTTCTATTGCTTTATCCTATGCCGGAGCTTTGCCAAAGAAATACTCGCTGTTCCTTGACGGAACATCGAACAGATCGTTATACTGCAGTATCTCGTACTGTCTTACCATCTCGCTCCTCTTCATGGCCTCATTGAAGGTCATATAGTTTCCTTCCTTGTCGATGACTATCTTTGCAGACAGCACAGGGAATTCTTCGTTGAGCTTGAGAAGGAATTCGTTATACCCGGGGAGGTCAATTCCCGCAAGTTTCATCACGAAACTGCTGAGGTAATTGCAGCTCACATATTCACCAATATCAAAAGATTTATCTATTTCATAGTTGGTCCATAGTATATATGGCACTGTATACAGTTTTGACAAATCCTCCAGATTTTTGAGATCAAGGTCCTTGCTGAGTTCATCGAGAAAAGCATTCATGTCTCCCGGCTGATGGTCTCCGAACATCAGGATTATGGTCGGCTCATCCACCTTGCTGAAATACTCGACAAGATATTTGAATGCCTGATCCGACTGCCTCATGAGTGAAAGATACACGGGAGCATTCTCGAATTCTTGGCTCTGATAGTCGGGAAGAGTTACCTCCACAGGGAACTTGTATCCGGGAGAATAACCGGAATGGTTCTGCATGGTAACGTTGAAGATGAACATCCTCTCGTCCTTTTCCTTTTCATTGAACCTGTCGATCAGGAACTGGTAATTCGCCCTATCGGTTATGAGCCTGAGTCTTCCCTTCTGGGCTGTCGAAGGCCAGTCCTCAAGACTGTAGAAGGTCTCCATACCCAGAAGCGGATATACTGTCGATCTTCTCCAGCCCGTAGCATGATACGGATGGGCCCCGAACACCTTGTATCCCTGATTTGACATTACGGATGCTATAGAAGGCGTCTTCTGTTTGATTCCCTGCTGGAACGGCATATATGACCCGGGATAGAATCCGAGGGAGCCTCCTGTCAGGAATTCGAATTCGGTATTGCATGTGCCTCCGCCTTTAATGGAGGCTATCATGTTGCCTTTTATGGTATTCTCGGTCATGCTGCTGATAAACGGGAAGACTTCTTCACTCGTCCTGAAGTCCTTTATGACCGAGAGATCCGAGAATGCCTCGTTCATAATGACTATGACGTTCGCTCTGGTATTTGCTCCCGTGTCTTCAGTGTCCGGATACTTCTCCTCTATGGCCTTGACGGTCGCTCCGGAATAGTCCTCAGGTTTCTCTATCCTGGATTTTGAGATATATACGAGTATCTGTACAAGCTCTCCCGCATCATTTGCTGTCGTTCTCGGATTCCAGTAATTTATGGGTAATCCCGTATATAGGAGTGCCTGAGTCATCGTGAAGGCATATGTAAGATATGTAACGACAGCAAGACCTGCGGCCTTTGCTATGAACTGAGGCATGAATCTGTCATTCCTGTAATTGAGTCCTTTAGCTATCGCAAGAGTGAGGATGAAGGAAAGAGCTCCGAGTATGGTTTCTCCGCTGATGACATATTTCATCTGCCCTATGACCGTCATTGCCGTGCCCCATGCATATATGTCATTAGGAAGGAAAGGAGTCCCTCTGAATATGAACACCAGATGGTTCGTGACCGCAAGGGCGAAACATATCAGGCTCCCGAACAGTACTGCCAGGGAGAATCTGTTGAATATGACGTATCCGAGCAGGTATATGACGAGGATTATCCCCCAGTTCACGAATATGCCCTGGATATGCTCCTTGATGATATCATCGAATGCAAGGATCTCGATGCAGTAATAAGAGAAGAACCCGCATATCACGGTCATGAATATGTTAAAGGCAAGTTCTGCCTTCCTGTTGCTGAAATCAAATCTGAAAAAAGTTAAGAATCCTATGGCGAGTACATAGAGTGAAGCTATGATGAGTCTTAGATATGAGGGCTTCTCATCGACCTCCTGAATGAGCAGTGCCTTTTTCCAGACTATGAACGCACAGATCCCGGCAAACAAAACGAGATATACGAAAAAAGAAGGTTTAAAACCGATAAACCTTATTAGTCTCTGCTTGTTCTGTTCCTTCTTTTCACTATCGATGATCTGATCGTTCTCAGCCTCTGTCATCTCTGTCAGTCCTTCTGCGTACGGGCCTGTTGCTGGGTCTTCTGGGCAATCCGTAATTGGATGGATTGCTTCCCCTCATTCCCGACTGGTTCGTCCTGCGTACGAGCCCACTATCGTTTCTTTCATATGAATATGAACGGACCCTCTCCCTGCTCTGAACAGGTCTCCTGGAAGTCGTATACGGATCTGCGGATCTTCCTCTTTCAGTCCGCACCGATCCTATCCTCATGGTATCCCCTTCCGGTCGTCTTGCCCCTTCAGGCCTGATCCCATACCCGGTCGGGCGGGAGCTTCTGGCTGACGCCGGTGCAGTCCTGTTTCTCTTATAGCCTCTGTTGTTAGCAACTGACGTTATGATCATGAATATGACCACTACAGCTGCAAGAGCCGCAAAGATCCACACGTATCTCCTGAGGAGGGGCTTCTTCTCATCTGTCTTGTCTTCTATCTCTATTACGGAGCTTACTTCCCCCTGACCTGTGAGCTTTGCATAATCTTCTTTTGTCATTATGCCCTCTGCAGAGATCAGTCTTCCGTAAAGTATGTTCTTTCCGTTGATGCTGATGTCTATGGTCCCTATCTCCACTCCTGCCTCTATAGGAGCCGCAAGAGCATTCTCGTTCCTGTGTACCTGATAGGTGATCTGGTCATAATCCAGTGTGGAATCAAGGGTGATATATGCACTTCCGTCCTGCGTGACGGGCAGGCATCTCAGTTTCAGTTCCTCTCCGTCCACTACAGGAGCATTTTCAACTGAAACATATATTTCCTCTCCAACGAGGTCCGTTATCGTAAGACGGACATAAGTGTCGAATCCGTAATTGAAGAGCTCTGTTGCTATCTTCCACCTGTCTATCTCTTTCTTGGACTTATCACCGAGTATTACGGCTATAAGGCTTAATTCATTCTTCGTAGCGCTGGCGATGAGACAGCCTCCGGCATTCGGAGTCGAACCGGTCTTCATTCCGTTCGCATAGTCATACAGGAAGGATTCGGTTATCATGCTCCCCTCGCCGTCATTTCCCATCTGTCCGAACGTATCATTGATAAGAAGATTCGTATTATAGAGCTGCCACTGTACGGCCTTGTCTTCTGTATATACTGTGATGAACTTCGTGGAGACTATCTCTCTGAATGTCTGATTCTGGAAACAGTAGCAGGCAAGTTTTGCCATGTCCCTTGCTGTAACCATATGGTCGGGATCGTCGAGCCCGGAAGCAGTCACAAAGTGGGACCGTGTCATTCCGATCTCCTGCGCCTTCTCATTCATGAGCTTTATGAAATCCTCGACATTACCGCTAACGGCTATGGCAAGGGCAAGTGCAGCATCGTTTCCGGAACTAAGAAGAAGGCCATAGAGAAGAGTCCTGATACTGACCTGTTGGCCTGGAACAAGGCCCATCGTGGAACCTGTGGTCTTTGCCTCCGCAGGTACGGTGATCACCTGATCAAGGTTCATTTTTTCAAGGGTCAGGATAGCTGTAAGAAGCTTGGTAGTAGATGCCGGAGCACGGATCTCGTCTGCCCCTTTCTCATAAAGGACAGCTCCGGTATCAGCATCTATAAGGATGATGGAAGAGGCCGTCATGACTGACTCGTCTACGGTCTCAGCAAAAACGTAATATATGCAGGAAAACAGCATCATGGCTGCCAAAAGTATCAAAATGATTCTGAAAACGATCTTGTTCTGCATATATACCTTTTCCTGAATAACTCGTGATGAATGATATTATAGCATAGCTGACTTGTCAGGAATTTACTCCCCGGCAATTTTAACAAATTGATAATAATCCTATATAATGTTCGTATGGCAGAAGATATTGAGCTTACAAACCTGATAAAGAGACTCTCGGGGGATCACGCTTCACGATGCACCACAGAAGAGAAGGACCGGTTCCTTTCTTTTGTTGCGTCCGCTTATCATTGTCATTTTTCTCCGATGGAAGAAGTACGCTCTTTCCCTGGGAAAAGATGCAGGAACCTTGTGTTCGGAGATCCTGAAAAAGCCGACAGGATCTATGCTGCATACTACAGCAGCGTGAGGAGATGCTTTTTTCCGTTTACCGAATTCAGAGGAAAAGGGATCTATAACATACTGCAGTTTCTTTTCTACTGGTCTCTTCTGCTCTCGATGGTCCTTCTGATGCGGGGGCTCCTTCACTACAATCTCCCGGTGGCTTTTCTGATATGGATAATACTATGTTACATGTCATCCTTTGCATTCCCTTCGAACAACAGGCTGTCCGTGTCCAACCTCGCCGTAATGTATCTCATTATGAAAAGAGATCCTTCCTCCTGCTATGTGTTTCTTGATAATCCTGGGCTTATCAACAACGGACTTCAGGCGTTCCTGAAGAAGCACGGGAACGGAGCCGGAAAAAAGACCATCCTCATAGACAGGATGATGTTCGGCGGAGCGCTTCTTGCTGAGGGAAAGACTCCTCCTCCTTTAGATATGAAATTCAAAAAGTCTTCCCTTAACGTCTCCTACAGGATCAGTTCAGGGGCTTCATTCGGAGATTCGGTATTCTCTTCAAGATACAGGGACGACTGTCCCTTATATCCTGACCCGGACTTTCTGAAAAGGATTGCAGAAGACATAAGATCTCTTGGACAGCGTATCGGATGAAACGAAAAGAACCGGCATGATATGCCGGTCCTTCTGTTATCTCAAAGGTATTTATTCTTCAGTCTGCCCCTTATAGTTCAGATAGTTGTCCTCGGTCCTCCAGAGTCTCTCTATCTCATAGAATTTTCTCTCTTCCTTATGGAAGATATGTACCATGAGTCCTCCGAAATCGCACACTATCCAGCGGCCTTCCCTATAGCCTTCAACTCTCCTGAGTGGTATCCCGTGTTCCTTCATTGTCTTCTCTGCCTCGTCTGCAAGCATCCTCAGCATATTGGGGTTGGTTCCGCTGCAAACTATGAAGGTATCCGCAAGTATCGATGTCCTGCTGATATCTATTATGATTATATCCAGAGCTTTCCTCTCATCAAGTTTCTTGGCTACGTCCATTACTGCCTGGTCGAACTGTACCATCTTGTTATCCCCTTTTCTCTAGAATGGAATTGTATAGGTCTATTGAGTTATGATGCACCATGAGACCTCTCTCAACAGTGAACACTATCGTCTGCCTCAGAGATTCCAGCAACCCCTCATCAAGACCCTGCATCTGCTTCTCCCTTATCCTTTCCACATCATCAAACACCCTGTTCTCTTCGGTGATGTCGGCAAGATATATGATCTTCTCCAGTTTCGACATCCCCACTCTTCCCACAGTGTGATATGTGATGGCATTAAGGATATCCTCATCCTCTATTCCGAATCTCTCCCTTACAAGGACAGCTCCTACCGGTCCGTGGAGAAGTCCCGGAGAAGAGATATATACCGGATCCATCTCTATGCCGCTTTCAGCCGCTTTCTTAAGAAGGAAGGGCTTCGGGAGCTCCTTAGCATAATCATGGAGAAGGGCTGCAACAGATGCTTTTTCCCTATCTTCATCATATACCATTGCAAGGTTTATTGCCATCTTTTCGACCCCCAAAGTATGGCGAAATCTTTTTTCGCTGAGAGCCGAACCTACGATGTTCAGAAGTTCTTCCCTGTTATACATAAAGCCTCTTCTCATCTATATATCTCCTGACCTCTTCAACAAGAAGCCCGGTCGTATCCTTTCCTTCCTTTATCATCCTCCGTATGTCAGTCGATGATATGTCGGGTCCGGTAAAGTCAGCGAACTCTATGTCCGCTCCGTATTCCCTTCTAAGCATATCTCTTTTTAGATAGATGTCCTCTCTGTCTCCCGGTCTCGGTATACATATGAAACGGACCATATTCACGAGTTCCGTGAACCTTCTCCACGTCTCTATCGTGAACAGGATATCTGAACCTATGACATAGGATATATCTTCATATCCCATCTCTTTAAGAGCCGTTATGGTATCTATGGTATAGGTATACCCTTCCCTTCTGACCTCTATGTCGGAGACTTCAGCCCCCTCTATTCCCTCTATTGTGAGCTCGCACATCCTGAGCCTGTCCTCAGGAGAGGCCATGTCAGTCTTATGAGGTGCAGTGCCAAGCGGAAGGAATATGAACCTGTCGGCATCGAGATCCCTCAGAACGTTCTCCACTACCATACGGTGTCCCATATGAGGAGGATTAAAAGAACCTCCGTAAACTGCGGTGACCCCGCTTATTACGTCTGTCATATCCCGTATTTGGAATCCTCTTCCTTTTTCCTGTATATCACGAATTTCCTGCCGATCACCTGGATTGGCTCGGCATCCAGGATATCACACAGCTCTTCGATGACGTCTCTCACGTCTTCATCGCTGTTTCTGCCCACGGATCCCTTGACCAGTTCCCTGGCCGTAAGGGCCATATTCGCATCATTGACAAGGGCTTCGGTAATTCCTTCCTTACCGACATATATCACAGGGTCCATCTTCTGAGCCAGTGATCTTAGATATGCTCTTTCCTTTCCTGTCATAATGTTTACTCCACAAAATCAAATTCTTCTCCGTTCATACGGATCTCCTGTCCGTCCTTTACACCGTATCTCCGGAGAGCGTCTATTATGCCGTAATCGACCAGCAGTTTCTCGAAGTGCCTCATGGAATCCGTATCCTCCGGGTCGATCCTCTCGAATATGAAATCGATGAGCGTTCCATTGGCCTCCACGACTCCGTCCTCTGCTGTGGTTATCTCAAAGGAGAATGCCTCATTGTAATTGCTCCACTCCTCCAGATATCCCTCCTCCTCAAGAGATTCCGCTTCAGGGATCTCCTTTAGAGTCTCCATGATCTTCTGCATGAGTTCCTTAACACCTGCTCCGGTAACCGCTGAGATCGGGAATACCTCTATTCCCTTAGGTTCCAGGTCCTCCCTGAGCATCTCATAACCTATATCGCTGTCGGAAAGATCCATCTTGCAGGCTACGACTATCTCCTTTTTCTCAGCCAGTTCCTGACTGTATTCGGATAGTTCCTTCCTGATGGCATAGTAATCCTCAAGCGGCATCCTTCCCTCAATTCCTGATGCATCCACCATATGGACTATGAGCCTTGTCCTCTCTATGTGCTTCAGAAAATCATGACCTAGCCCCACTCCCTGGCTGGCTCCCTCAATAAGACCTGGTATGTCTGCCAGAATGAACCCGTCATCTCCCACGGAGACCACTCCGAGGTTCGGGCTCAATGTGGTGAAATGATAATCCGCTATCTTCGGCCTTGCAGCACTGACTACTGAGAGCAGGGTGGATTTGCCTACGCTCGGATATCCCACAAGCCCTGCATCGGCTATTGATTTTAGATCAAGGATTATCTCCCTCTCTATCGTTTTTTTACCCGGAGTCGCAAACTTCGGAGCCTGTCTGGTAGGTGTGGCAAAACGGGCATTTCCCTTTCCGCCCTTACCGCCTTTGAGGATTATCCTTTCCTCCTCAGTATTGAAATCGGCTATTACTCTTCCGGTCTCCGCGTCTATGACCGCAGTGCCCACAGGCACCTTGATCACGACATCGGTACCGTCCTTTCCGGACATATTCCTGGCTCCGCCCTTCTCACCGTTTCCGGCACGGAAGATCTTATGGAACCGGAGATCATACAGGGTATGGAGATCTCTGGTAGACCTGATTATGATGTCCCCGCCGGTACCTCCGTCTCCTCCGTCAGGACCTCCGTTCGGAACGTATTTCTCCCTTCTGAAGCTTACGGCACCGTCTCCTCCGTTCCCTGCCTTTATATTAAGTTTTACTCTGTCGACCAGCATGTTCTCTCACTCTTTTTCTTTATCGTTAAGATATGGACATATCTCTTTAAGGAAGCATTCACTGCATTTCGGCTTTCTGGAAGCACATATCTGTCTTCCATGATATATGAGCCAGTGGTGTGCCTCTCCCCATTTATCTCTTTCTATTATGGCACATAGATCCCGTTCCGTGCCTTCCGGATCCTTTGCATCGGATAGTCCCAGTCTGTGGGAGACCCTGAATACATGGGTATCCACCGCAAGCCCCGGGATACCGAAGGCATTCGATAATACCACATTGGCGGTCTTTCTTCCCACTCCGGGGAGTTTGACCAGTTCTTCCATACAGGAAGGCACTTCTCCTCCGTACTCTTCCGCTATTATCCTCGAAGCATCTATGATATGCCTCGCCTTTACGGAATAAAAACCGCAGCTGTGTATCTCGTCCGAGACTTCGTTGAAGTCTGCATTCGCAAGGCTCTTCGGATCCGGATAATGAGCGAACAGATCCTTTGTGACTATGTTCACCCTTTCATCCGTACACTGTGCCGAAAGGATCGTGGCTATAAGGAGCTCGTATGCATTTCTGAAATGAAGCCCCGGCTTGGCGCCTTTGTAATGCTCTTCCAGCAGTTCTAGTATCTTATCTTTCCTGTCCATAGATAATATTATATATGATTCTGTTCTCTACGCAAAAGCTGAGATCCATATACGGAAAAGACCGCCGTGGCGGTCTTTTCAATCCTCAGTGCAGCATCCTGAAGGCCAGCACCAGTATGATGCCGAGTATCAGGATTATGGGGCCGAATACCAGGAATGCTGAGATTATTATCGCAGGAAGATCCCCTTTCTCCATAGTCGAAGGATCGAACTTGTTCTCCTCGTCTTTGGCGTCAGGATCGAATCCCTGGCTCTTGAGATAATCCCTGTTCTTCTCGTTCATTATCTCCATCGCCCTGTCATGTTTCTTCTTAAAGAAAAGCATATCTTCCCCCTTTATCGGCAAACGGGACGGAATCCGTCCCGTTTATCATCACAGATTCTTTTCGAGCATGTGATGGCATGCAACGAAATGATTCGGTCTGACCTCTTTCCACTCCGGAGTCACCATCTTGCACTCTTCCGTGCAGTACTGGCATCTCGTATGGAACTTGCATCCCTTCGGAGGATCGACCGGGCTCGGGATATCTCCCTCGAGGATCTGGAGTTCTCTGTCTTGATTGACATCCGTGGTCGGTATGGCACCGAGAAGGGCTTCCGTATACGGATGCAGCGGATGATCGAACAGTTCCTGTGAATCAGCCAGTTCCACCATGTTTCCGAGATACATGACTCCGATCCTGTCGGATATGTACTTGACGACGGAAAGATCGTGGGTGATGAACAGATATGTAAGGTTCTGACTCTCCTTGAGGTCGCTCAGAAGGTTTATGATCTGAGACTGTATGGAAACGTCAAGTGCCGAGACGGCCTCGTCACAGACTATGAAGTTCGGTCTCGTAGCAAGGCTACGAGCGATTCCTATCCTCTGTCTCTGTCCGCCGGAGAACTGGTGAGGATATCTGTGAACGAAATACGGTGCAAGTCCGCACATATCCATAACATGGAGGATCTCATCCTGCATCCTCGGGCTGTTCTTCTTGAAGAATCCGTGTGAGAACAGTCCCTCTCCGATGATCTGTCCTACTGACATCCTCGGGTTCAGGGATGAATACGGATCCTGGAATATGAGCTGGAGGTCTCTTCTTAGTTCCCTCATCTCCTCAGTCGTCAGACGGGCAAGATCCACTCCGTTGTCGAGCATGCTTTCATATTTATCGAAATCCGCTTTGCCCTTTACTGTCTCCTTGAGAACGTCTGCAGCTTCGTGTTCCTTTTTAAGTTCTTCCTTTATTGATTCGATCTTTTTATCCGAAGAAGCTATCTTTTCCTTCTGAATCTCGATCTTTGAAGCGAATTTTCCGGGCTGTTCCTTTTCGTTGTATTCAAGATCCTGGAGCTGTACTTCGAGCTCATTCTTCTTTTTCTCGATCTTCTTCAGATCGGAAGAAAGATCGGCTATCTTCAGCAGCTGCTTCTGGACCTTCGGAAGATCATCTGACACTGCAAAACCTCCGACGACGCTCGAGACTTCGAACACCGCATCGTCAGCGTTCTTGTTTATTGTCCTGTATTCCTCGTTCTTCTTGAGCTGCTCAGCTTCAGAAAGAGCTTCATAGCTCGCATTGAACTTCTCTCTCTTTGCTTCAGCCTCATGCATCTTCTTTATGAGGCTCGGAAGCTTCCTTATGGTCTGCCTGTAATACGCAGGTGCCATCTCATCGATGTTCCTTCCGTAATACATGGTACGTCCGTCTGTCTGCTTGTATACCTGAAGGATCGTCCTTCCGAGGGTAGATTTTCCGCATCCTGACTCGCCGACGAGTCCGAACGTCTCTCCTTCATATATGTCTATGCTGATACCGTCGTTGGCTTTTACGTATTTTCCGTGGCCAAGAGGGAACCACTGTTTCAGATCCTTGATCCTGAGCAGAACTTTCTTATTTTCTGACTGCATTCTGTCTTTCCTCCTTGTTCGGATAATAGCACCTGATCTCCTGGGTATCGCTTATCTTCACCATCTCAGGCTCCTGCTCGCGGCACTTGTCCGTGGCATATTTGCATCTCGGTGCGAACTTGCACCCCTTAGGAAGATCCAGAGGATGAGGAACTGCTCCGGGTATGGCTTCGAGCCTGTGATTGGCCGGAGTGTCGAGCCTCGGTATGGAGACCATGAGGCCTTCGGTATACGGATGTGAATACTTTGTTTCCGGATCGAACAGAACTCTTGCAGACACCTGCTCGACGACCTGACCGCAGTACATTACCGCGACATAGTCTGCCATCTGATTTATGACTCCGAGGTCATGGGTTATGAACAGTATGCTCGTCCCCTTCTCCTTCTTGAGGTCGTTCATCAGTCTTAATATCTGAGCCTGTATCGTAACGTCAAGAGCCGTCGTAGGCTCGTCTGCTATCAGCAGCTTCGGCTTGCAGGCAAGGGCCATGGCGATCATGACTCTCTGTCTCATACCGCCGGAGAGCTGATGGGGATACTGTTTTGCTACGATCTCAGGGTTCGGGATCCTGACGTCCTTCAACATCTCGAGGGAATGCTCCGCAGCCTCCTTCTTGGACATGTTCTGGTGTATCATGAAGCACTCTGAAAGCTGTTTCTCAACTGTAAATACAGGATTCAGGCTCGTCATGGGCTCCTGGAAAATTACAGATATCTCGTTTCCGCGGATCTGATACATCTCGTTGTCCGATATCTTGGTAAGGTCCTTTCCGTCGAAAAGGATCTCACCGCTGTCTATATATCCGTTTCCATCGAGAAGGCGGAGTATGCTCATTGCGGAGACGCTCTTTCCGGATCCTGACTCACCGACGACTCCCAATGTCTCTCCTTCCTTCACGGAATAGCTTACGTCATTTACTGCTTTCACTATTCCTCTCTTGGTAGTGAAGTATGTATGAAGATTCTTTATTGAAAGTAATTTTTCTGACATGATCGCTCCTCCTTATCTTCCGCTGGCCTTAGGATCCAGTGCGTCTCTGAGGCCGTCACCTATCAGGTTGATGCAGATACAGGTGATCCCGAAGATGGCTCCGACGAATACCCAGTTCCACCAATAGTTCTGGATTATGACACTGTTGTTCGCTCCTGTGAGCATGTTGCCCCAGGTAGGTGTAGGGAGCGGAACTCCGAATCCGAGGTATGAGAGCGTAGACTCCGTCAGCATCGATGTTCCGAAAGCCAGTGTTATGGAAACGAGGCATACGCTCATGACATTCGGGATGACATGCTTGAATATGATCCTGCTCTCCTTGACACCGACCGTCTTTGCGGCGGTTACATACTCCATCTCTCTCTGTGCCAGCATCTGTGCCCTGACGAGCGAGCAGAGTCCCGGCCATGAAAGGATACCGAGTATGACCATTATTATATACATCCTCTGCTCGACGGAGACCTTGGTCCCCATGACTGCAGAGAGGATCATTGCAAAAGGAATGAACGGCATGCTGGAGATGATCTCAGAGATCCTCATGATCGCCATATCCACCCATCCTCCGAAATACCCTGCGATTCCTCCGAGAATGACGCCGATGATGGTCTCGATTATGACAGAGAGAGCACCGATCGTCATCGTCATCTTGCCACCGTTTACGAGACGGGCAAACACGTCACGTCCAAGGCTGTCCGTTCCGCAGATGAAACCCTTTAATCCCCAGGTGTATATCTTACCGTTCTTGTCGACCGCATAGTTCTGGAAAGAGCCTGTGTAGAAATCGACTATGTCTGCATTTTTGACAGACTCAGGGACCGAGGCCTGCTCATATCTGTCATTTCCCCAGCCTATGAGTTCTCCGTTCTCGAGTCTAGCCGTATAATGGAACCTTCCGCCCTTTATCTCCACTATCTTGGAAGATGTTTCGGGAACCAGGTTCTCGTTCTTGGTATAAGCACCCCATACTATCACGGACCCGTCGTCCTTCAGTGCGGCAACGGTATTCGTGGTTGCTTCGATCGCAATGACTCCGGATTTTGCTTCTTCAGGTATCTTCGTGACCGTAGATGAGGAGGTAGGCGTAGGAGCCACTACCTCGCCCTGATCCGTAAGGAGCACGAATGCTGCGCTCGTAAGAGCCATATCCTTTATATGTCCCTGGAGATCGCTCTTTACCCAGAGCTCAACGAAGTTCTCGTTACCCCAGAGGTAGATGTTTCCTTCATCATCAAGTGCAGCACTGAACTGGTCAGATGCTTCTATCTTGATGATCTTGAACTTTGGTCTTCTGTTGTTTGACTGAATGTCAAGCGGAAGCCTGCACTGTCCGAGACGGTCATTTCCCCAGCAGAAGATCTTGCCGTCGGATGAGAGCGCTACGACGTGGTCTGCTCCTGCAGCGACCTTGACGATATCGGCTTCCATCACTTCATCAGGCACCTTTGCCGTGTTGACCACCTGTGATATCCTGGATTTTCCCCAGACATATACCTTTCCGGTATTGTCCACACCGACGGAATAGTTGTAGCCTACTGCTATGTCCCTGACACCGTTCTTCTGAAGGGCTGAGGGGTACTTCATCATGTTGTATCCCGGAGCAACGTTGACAAGTGTCGCGTCCTGCTCACCGAGATCCAGTACAACATAGTTTGGTGCTATGAAGACTGTCAGGGTTATGAGGATGACGATGATGAGAGCGAGTACTGCAAGCTTGTTGGAGAAGAAATTCCTGACAACGAGCCTGAAGGGGCTCTGAAGCTGCTCTTCGGCATATATGTCCATTTCCTTGTTAGGGAAAAATGCCCTTTTTATCCAGCGTATGAGGAAGAACTCTTTCTTTTTTGCTGTATTGTTGTTTTCCATGTTCTCCTCCTTACTTGTCTATCCTGACTCTCGGGTCGATGAGCGTATAACCGATATCGGTGATGAGCACTCCGATAAGACCTACGAGGCAATAGAACATCTGCATGGCAAGGACAAGCTCATAGTCCGTAGAGTTAAGTCCAGTCCAGTAGAGACGTCCTGTACCGTTGAGGGCGAATGTGTTCTCTATGACAAGAGATCCTCCTGTAAAGACTCCTATTATCCATCCCATTATGGAAGTGGAGACAGGCAGAAGCGCATTTCTCCATGCATGGCTGTAGATGACGATCTTTTCCTTGAGTCCCTTGGCCCTTGCGGTCTTGATATAGTCCTGTGAGAGCGTATCGATCATGGCTGCCCTGACGGTCCTCGTCATTCCGGCAAGACCTGTGAATACGAGAACGAGTATCGGGAGACACATGTAATATAACCTGTCGAGAAGTTCCTGGATGCCGGTATATGTGGAACCGGGCGTCTTAGCTCCTCCTGTCGGGAAGAGTCTCAGGAGAACTGAGAACAGATAAATGAACACTATGCCGATCAGATATGTCGGGAGACTGTATCCCACGACCGTTCCGGCCTGTATGGCGCTGTCCACAGGCTTTCTTGCATGGACTGCGCAGAAGATGCCGAGAGGTATCGTGATCGCCAGAGTGATGATAGTCGAAATAATATTAAGAATGATAGTATTCGCCATTGGGACCTTGATTACATCCACAACATCTCTCTTGAATGTTACGGAGTATCCGAAATTGCCCTGAAGAAGCCCTTCGTGTTTCCCTTTGACATCCTTGATGAACCCCATCCACCTTGCATAACGGACCACAAGAGGATCATCAAGACCCAGTTGCTTTCTCAGAGCAAGGTATCTCTGCCTGAACTCTTCAGGTTTCAGGCTCTTTCTCAACGGTTCCAGCTGGACCATTGCAGGGTCGCTAGGTATGAGGTTGTAGATCGCAAACATCATGAAAGATACTATGAAGAAGACTATCACAAGATATACCAGTCTCTTTAAAATATACTTTGCCAAAACTATTCCTCCTATGCGGAAACCATTCACAGTTATTCTGTAAACATAGATTAGATAATAACACTTATCAACCGCCAATTCAATATATATCAACTAAATAAAGTGTGAGTTGAATGAATAATCAACCTGCGTGATTATTCATTTTTCGGTCATTTTCAGTTTATTTGATATTTATGCTGAGATATATTGAATAAACGGATCGTTCTTTTTGTCATTGTCATAGAAAAAGTCTTCCCGGAATGAACCGGGAAGACTCTTCTTATTTCAGTCTTTCAGAGCTCAGCCAACATAGTCAGCATAAAGTATTGCTCTCTCATAGCCCCAGAACGGTCCTTCCTTATAGTTCTCTATTGTATTCGGATATACGGATACATAGATGTTGGAATAAAGAGGAACGAGCGGTAAAAGGTCATTGTACTTGACGATGAACTTCTGCCAATAGCTGAGGTATGTATCATAGTCACCCTCTTCAACGCCGTAAACCATCTTCTTAGCAAGATCTTCAAGCTCTGCATCGAAGATATGAGGTGTATTGTAACCGTCAGCGATGAATGCAGGATTGGTCGTAACTTCGAGGCTCTGGTCATAAGCTCCGCCGTTGAACCCTGTAGCGAGGTTGAACATGTTGTATGTAGGCACTGTGAAGTCTCCGCCTAATCCATAAACGTCCTGACGATACAGGTAGTTAAGGAGTGTCGGGAAGTCCATCTGTGTCTCTCTGATCTCGATACCAACGTTCTTGATGTCGTCTCCGTTAACGAGCATTGTAGAAAGAAGTTCTGCAACAGAGTTTCCGGAGGATGCCCACTTGATGACTGCAGGCATGAGGATCTTTCCGTTTACTTTTACAACGAGATCATCATAGTACTTAGCTTCTTCTTCTGTAACTTCCTTATATCTGATCTGGCCTGAACCATCGACATAAGGTGTCCCGTCAGCATTGAGTGTGAATCCGATTGCCTTTAACAGCTCAACGGACTTGGAAGGATCCTTGTCATAAGTGTTGAGGTTCTCAGCGAGGAACTCTCTGCTGTCAGCATACATTGAGAATGCAGGGCAATATGGTCCATGAACTACGGAGCCCCATCCTTCGCAGAATGTCTTAGCGAATTCATTCCTGTCGAGGAGGTAAGCTACTGCCTGACGGAATTCTTTCCACTGTGTAGGTCCGAAGTCGCATCCGAATGAGAAGTATCCGTAACCTGCTCTGTCATACTGTGTATAGCTGCCTTTGAACTTTCCAGTATCGATAAGGTCAAGAGCTGCGTTGACGAGTGCGCCGTCAGCGATTCCGGAATAGATCTCAACTCCGCCTGTTGTAAGGTTGTCGATAACGGTATCATCTTCTGTCTTGACGATGATGATCTTCTGGATGGAAGGCATTCTTCCCTGGAAGTCTCCGTTATAGAGCGGGTTAGCTTCGAGTGTGATCTCATATGCGCTCTTGTCATAGGAAACGAGGTTGTAAGGTCCAGCAGTGACTCTGTCGGATGTAGCGAACTGAGCCTTTGTGAACTGATCTCTTACGTTCTCAGCTGTGAATTCAGCGTCCTTGTTGTACATGTAAGCGCCGTCACCGTCGTCCTTTACTGACCAGCCTTTGCCGAACCAGTACTCAGTATTAGCTGCTTTGAATTGAGCATAGGTGATGTCATAGTAATATGGCAGATACTGGGTGGGCTCGCCGGTGAGTTCATTAAGGCTGTTTCCTTCAGGAAGGATGGTAACAGAGAACTTGTAATCGCCTAACAGACGGATGCCTGCGAGCTTGTTGGTTGTTCCTTCTCTGTACTCTTTTCCGCCAGGAAGCATGTCCCATGCGCTTGAGGAAGCGCCGATCTCTTCTCCGACCTTGGAGTTAGCGAACAGTGTCATGATGAGGAAGTTCTCAGCTGTGATCTTCTCGCCATTGTTGAAAACGAGGCCCTTGTTGATCTCGATCGTGTAGGTCTTCTTTCCATCAGCGGCAACTTCTGCAGTGTGGCTCTTAACGACCTTGTCGTTCCAGATGTAGTCGCCATCAAAATTGGTAACGACTGTGCTGCAGTCATCGGTCAGCTGGATAACAGCCATATCCGTAGCGTTGTTGGAGCTGAGAGCATATGCCCAGTCGCCGTTAGCTTCGGTGTCTGTTCCGATAATGACCTGTCCCTTTGTCTGATTCTTCTTCTTGCATCCTGCTACTACCATGGTGACCATGATAACTGCAAGGGCTACGCAAAGAATTCTCTTGAAGTTCTTCATTTTGATTTCCTTTCGTCAAAATTATTTTTTAAAGTGTTTACACTTTATGGACTCATTCATGCAAAAAATGGTATGACAAAACCCGTTTATGCAAAAACTGCTTTGTAATTTATCATATTCACCAGACCATGTCAACAAATAATTCGTATTTATACACACCTCTATGAACTTTAACTTTCCCCCGCACGAGTTTGATACGATAAAGTAACATTATCCCCCATTTTGAATTTATTTCAGGGCTAAAATGTCATTTTTATATGGAAAGAGCCTAAAGTCAGATCGATTGACTGATATAAATGCAATTATTATAATCAATTCTTTCACGCGCTTTCCTTTGCCATTAGTATACGGCGTGTTTAAAAATACATGTGTATAGATATACCGGCTTTATTTTTGCATATTTATACCATAATCGACCAATTATGCATAAAATAAAAGCACGAAACGATCTTTCAGTTCCGTGCTTTTTCTTATCATTTGTTTTCGTTTTATCTCACTGCTTCCGCACCAGCTTCAAGAGCTCTCTCGTTTATAGGGATGAGATTTGCCTTTCTCTCTCCGAATGAGGCCCTGAGACAGTCGATCGCAGTCACTGGAGAAACCACATGGGTCTTTTCAAGTACGGCTCCGAGCATGACCATGTTTGCGACCCTGCCGTTTCCGAGATCATCTGCCAGTTTGTTGACCGGTACATAGTATACCTCTATGTCATCTCTTGTGCTCTTGAGATCTATGAGCGAACTGTTGACGAAGAGCTTTCCGCCCTTTGCAACGTTCTTTTCGTATTTCTCGAAGGATGGTCTGTTCATGACTACGACTATGTCCGCCTGAGTTACCACCGGGCTTCCGACTTCCTCATCAGATACCACGACGCTGCAGTTTGCAGTTCCGCCTCTCATCTCCGGTCCGTATGAAGGGAGCCATGAAACGTCATAGCCTTCCTTTAATCCCGCATAGGCGATAAGCTGTCCGAGAAGAAGGACGCCCTGTCCGCCGAATCCTGCACTTATGATCTGAGTCAGCATGTCATACCTCCTCCTTTACGACACCAAGAGGATAATAAGGTATCATGTTCTCTTTCAGCCACTTCAGAGCTTCGACAGGAGTCTTGCCCCAGTTTGTAGGGCATGTGGAGAGGACTTCTATGAAAGTGAATCCCTTCCCCTCCATCTGATACTTCATTGCCTTCTTGATGGCGTTCTTTGCCTTTATGATGTTCGGCACGTCATGGAGGGATACTCTCTCCACATAGCATGCTCCGTCAAGGGTGGCTATGAGCTCGCTCATCCTTATCGGAAGCCCGCAGTGCTCTCTCTTCCTTCCGTATGGGGAAGTCGTAGTGACCTGTCCTTCAAGGGAAGTAGGAGCCATCTGGCCGCCTGTCATTCCGTAAATGGCATTGTTGATGAAGATCGTAGTGACCTTTTCGCCTCTGGCAGCCGCATGGACTATCTCCGCGGTACCTATTGAAGCAAGGTCTCCGTCTCCCTGATAGCTGAATACCAGCTTGTCGGGATGTACTCTCTTTATTCCCGTGGCAACGGCTGGAGCTCTTCCGTGAGCGGCCTCCATCATGTCACAGTTGAAATAGTTATATGCGAATACGGCGCATCCGACAGGAGCGATGCCGATCGCCTTGTCCTGCATTCCGAGTTCCTCAACCGCTTCGGCCACCAGTCTGTGTGCTATACCATGGGTACAGCCCGGGCAGTAATGGAAAGGAACGTCCGTAAGCATCTTTGTTTTTTCAAATACTACTGCCATCTTATTCGTGAGCCTCCTTCAATTTGATGATCTGTTCAAGGATGTCTTCCGTGCTCGGTACGAATCCTCCGAGGGTCCCGAAGAACTCCACGGGCTTCTTACCGTTTACTGCAAGTCTGACGTCCTCCACCATCTGGCCTGTGCTCATCTCTATAGTGATGAAAGCCTTTGCCGTATCTGCAGCTTTGCTGAAAGCCTCATCCGGGAACGGCCATACTGTCTTTGGTCTTATGAGTCCGACCTTTATTCCCATCTGTCTTGCCTTGTTTATGGCGCTCTTGGCTATCCTTGCGGTCGTGCCGTATGCTGCGATGATATAATCTGCATCCTCAGTGTTGTAGAGTTCGACCTGGGTCTCCCTCTCCTTTATGAGGGCATATCTCTTCAAAAGCCTCTCGGAAACGACCTTCATCTGCTCAGGCTCGATATACAGGGAGTTTATGACTGCTCTTTCTCTTGTCTTATCGTCCCAGCCTGTAGCTGCCCATGTCTTCGGAGGGAGCTCTCTCTTCTTGTAATCTGCAAACTCGACCGGTTCCATGATCTGGCCGATCATTCCGTCTCCTAAGAGCATGACGGGGATCCTGTATGTGTCGGCTATGTCAAAGCCTTCCATTACCATGTTTGCTGCTTCCTGGACCGTTGAAGGAGCAAGTACCACCAGGTGATAATCTCCGTGTCCGCCGCCTTTGGTAGCCTGGAAATAATCTCCCTGTGCCGGCTGTATGCCGCCAAGTCCCGGTCCTACTCTCATCATGTTGCATATGAGACAGGGGATCTCTGCACATGCTATATAGCTGATGCCTTCCTGCTTGAGGCTTATTCCTGGGCTTGATGACGAAGTCATTACCCTGGCTCCGGATCCGCCTGCACCGTAAACCATATTGATGGCAGCGACCTCGCTCTCAGCCTGGAGGAACACTCCTCCCTCCTGAGGAAGTCTTCTGCTCATATATTCCGGAATCTCATTCTGTGGAGTTATAGGATATCCGAAGAAGAATCTGCATCCGGCCTGTATAGCGGCCTCTCCTATAGCTTCGCTGCCTTTCATTAATTTCTTAGCCATAATCTCCTCCGCTTCCGGTCATCTTTCTACAGTGAATACAACATCAGGGCACATGCGTGCGCAGGAAGCGCATCCAATGCACTCATCCATGTTGATGATACCGATCGGGTGATAACCTTTGGCATTCAGTTTTTCCCTGTTGAGTTCCAGTATATGCTTCGGGCAGACCTGAATACATAAGGAACATCCCTTACAAGCATCTTCATTAATTGTAAGTTTTGCCATGTCCGATCCTTTCTTGATTCTAAAAAATGTTATGAATAAGGATATCACCTAAAAAAGCCTTTGTAAACAAAAGAGCCCTTTAGGTTCGTATCCCTTTTTCCGTTTTCATGGTCTTTCATCAAGCCATGCAGGACGCATGAATATATGTATGGGAAGGACTGGAAGATCCCCTTTGTACTCGTCAGAGAGTTCCTCTCTCATGCAGATGCATTTGATCGGGATCCCGAGATCAAAGGACACTTCACGTCCGATCTTCTCGGAATGGACCACATGCTCCATTTCCGTCTCGTAAGCCAGGTTTCCGTTTATGACTATCCTGTCCACTTCGAGAGATGCCTTGTCCATCATTTCCCTTAGAAGTCCCTTTATGGCTTCCTTGTTCTCCTGCATCGGTCTCATGGGGTTGATGACAAAGAGGAATTCACACTCTTCCCTTGCCTCCATTACGTGATCCTTTAAGAGTCCCAGCACTGCAGCGCCTACGGGATCCCCTCCCACATCAAAAACGGCATGATCGGGTTTTCTGTCAAACGGAGAGTATATCTCCGGAGGAAGGGTCGGAACATCCATCGTGGTGTTTGCGAAATCGGGCTTAACCACCTCCACTCCCGCATCCCTTAGTATCCTCTCCTTGCTCGAGGATTTGAAGTAAGGATTTATGATGTCCATGTCTATCAGCATGGAACTTCCCAAGGATGCGTGTCTCAGGGCAAGATTGATGGCTATCTCCGTCTTTCCGCTCCCAAAGTTACCTATTATAAATGTATATCTCTTGAAATCCAGTTTTTCCATCTCAGTCCTCTTCTCCTCTGTAACGTGAAATGATCTCTTCCGCTATCCTGATGCCGTCAGCCGCTGCGGACACTATGCCCCCGGCGTATCCTGCTCCTTCTCCGCCCGGGAAAAGGCCCCTGATGTTGGATTCAAGACCTTCGTCCCTGATCATCCTGACCGGAGAGGAAGTCCTTGTCTCTGCTCCTATCATTATCCCCTTTGATATGAATCCAGGGATCTCTCTGTCGAATCTCATGAAGCCTCCGTCAAAACCGTCCGTTATGAATCCGGGCAGCAGTTCCCTCATATCAGAAGATACGGTATAGGGAAGATATGAGTTTTTGAGCAGCTTCTTTGATTTCCTTCCTTTTATATAATCATATATGTTCTGGGCAGGAGCTCCGTAGCCTCCTGCCATGAGATATGCCTTTTTCTCTATCTGTCTCTGGAAATCCACTCCCCCGAGCACTCCTCCCGACAGATCTTCTGTCTTTACTGAGACCACTATCGCAGAATCCGAGAACTCACCGTCCCTATTCATGTAGCTCATCCCGTTTACGGCCGTCATTCCCTCTTCGGTCGCGGAACAGACTATCTCTCCTCCGGGACACATGCAGAAAGAATATATGCCACGTCCCTTTTCGTTGTGCTTAAGGGTATAGCTTGCAGCGCCAAGCACGTCTGAAAAGCTTCCATACTGTCTGTCATCTATCAGTTCTCTCGGATGCTCGACTCTCACACCCACAGCGAAAGGTTTTTTCTCCATTTCGACTCCGGCTGCAAGAAGAGCCTCAAATGTATCCCTCGCCCCGTGTCCTATGGCAAGCACACAGGCAGATGTGTCTATCTGTTCAGTGATGCCGTTTTTCTCATATTCTATGCCCCTGAGCATGCCATCCCTTATGATGAGGCCTTTCAGGCGGGATGAGAACATCATTTCTCCTCCGAGCCTTCTGATCTCTGCCTTCATGGTAGAGACCACCTTTCTTATGCCGTCGGTACCAAGATGAGGTCTCTGAAGGTAGCGGATCTCTTCAGGGGCACCGAATGATGACAGGGTCTCGAGAACCAGATCGGTATAGCAATTCCCTTTTCTGGAAGTCAGTTTGCCGTCGGAAAACGCACCGGCTCCACCTTCACCGAAGCATACGTTGCTCTCGGTATCAAGTATTCCCTCTTCCTTCAGCCTTCTGAAGTCCCGTTCCCTCTCTGATATCTCTTTTCCCCTCTCGATGAGAATGGGTCTATAGCCTTCCCTCGCCAGGAAGTATGTCGCGAAAAGTCCGCAGGGACCCGCCCCTATAACGGCTATCCTTCCCTCCGGCGTTCTGTCTCCGTGTATAAAAACGACACGGGAACCTTCCTCATCAGGTATTCCCGTGTCCTTGATGTCTGTAATATCTGTCAGATCAGGTATCTCCGCAATTATGTTATAAAGATAGGAGATATCGGTCTTCTTCCTTGCATCTATGGATTTGCGGACCGTCCTTATGTCCTTCAGATCCGAAGGGCCTATCTCGAGCCTCCGAGCCACCAGTTTCCTTAACGTTCCTGCTTCATCCTGCCTGACCGGCACGATGAGGTTACGAACTATAACGCTTTTCATGACGCTTTATCCTATGGTCACGCTGACTGTAGTGATCTCAAGGCTGATCATGTCATTCTCTATGCCTGGGATGCTCTCTATCCTTACAGGAAGGTTGTATGCACCCGGTCCGAGTCCGGTGAGATCTACGTAGACCGAGATATCTCCCCTCTTCAGCGCTTCCACGACCGTAGTAGGTCCGGTAACATGCACATCCGTATATTTATCACGCAGTATGGCATCATATCCGTTCTCGAGATTGACTTTCTTGATCTCTATATTCTCGAATACCTTGTCTCCGGCATTCTCCTCTATCTGAACGTACAGCGTCACTTCATTGCCGGAGAGCGAACTGACTCCCGTAGGCAATTTTATCTGTGCAGTTATGAGTTTTCCCGAGCTTGCTCCTTGCAGAGAGACAGGATATATGACTATGCTGTCAATAGTGCTCAGAGCTCCGACGTTTCCGATGAGCTCGAAAGTCTCGGGATCCGGGGTCAGGTTCTTCACAGTATAGCCGTCCGCAACGTCCATGATCTGCCGTATCGATCCTTCAAGATCGAACTTGACGGTCTTCTTTGCAGAGACCTTTATGCTGGCTATGACCGAAGGAATATCCTTTCCGGAACAGTTGACACTGACCTCAGAGTTGTTCTTGTCAAGAAGTCTCGGTTCATATGCCTGAACGCTGTTCTCCTTCAGCCCGTCTATGCTTATATCCACTACTGCATGGGTGACATTTGCAATGGAGCTCTCATTTCCCTTTATGGTGATCTGGTCATTCTCAAGCACAGGTTCTCCAACGTGGAGCCCTTCTGATGCTGTTCCTGACATGACATATGATACCGGGACCGTCTTTGAACTGTATTTCTCCGCTTTAACGATCACCGTTGCAGGAGTCTTTCTCTGAACGGTCGCTCCGGAGATGGATACAGTGGTCTGTACCGTAAGTTCTGTCTCTCCGACACTGTTGATCTGGGAAAGATCCACAAATGCTCTCACCGTATTCACGTTGATGCTCCTGTGGCTGTCCTGTCCTGCCTGTATGATGAGATCCACTTCCTTAGGGATTGAACCGGTATCGATTGTATAGCCCTGAGCAGTCATCTGTTCGATGCCGGTGATGCTTACGGGAACGGATTTTAATGTCATGGTCCTTACCGGGTTTTCGTCTGCTATGACATATGCCCAGATGAATATGGCAAAAACAAGAGAAATGATCTTGAGCCAGGTATCCTTCTTGAAGAAGTTCAGCAGGAATCTTCCCGTTACGGCAAATGTGCTCTTAAGTTTTGAAAAGAACGTAGTCTTATTCTCCATCTTTCTTCCATACCTTTCCCGCGATCTTCTTGCTGAGCCTTCCCTTTGTCACGTATATCTCCTCCAGGAGCTCATGAAGTTTCTTGATATCGAGATATCTGTCGAGCATTCCTTCATGTGCGAGAGATATGACTCCGTTTTCCTCGGAGACGATTATTATGTATGCATCCGAGACTTCTGATAGTCCGAGACCTGCCCTGTGCCTCGTACCGAGTTCAGATGACAGATCCCTGTTGTCTGAAAGCGGAAGGAAACATCCTGCTGCGACTATCCTGTCTTTTCTTATTATCATTGCTCCGTCATGAAGAGGAGCGTTATGGAAGAAGATGTTCTCTATAAGCTCGTTTGTGATGCTTGCATCGATGATCTGCCCTGTCTCTATCACGTCTGAGAGTCCGGTCTTGTTCTCGAAGACCATGAGAGCTCCGACCTTCTGCTTGGCCATGTTGAGGACTGCCTTCTCTATCTCTTCTATCTCCCTTGAATAATCCTTCTCCTCAGCTATGGAGAAGATGTTCAGGAAATTGTTCCTACCGACATGCTCAAGAGCTCTCCTGAGTTCAGGCTGGAACACTATGGCAATTATGAGGAGTCCTGATGAGATGAAGAGGTCAAGTACCCATGACATTGCAGAGAGTCCTATCATCTTGCATATCTGAGCCAGAATAATGAATATGCCGAGTCCTTTAAGGACCTGTGATGCTCTGGTCTTCCTTGTCAGAGACAACAGGAAATACAGTCCTGTAGCTACAAGCAGGATATCAATGGCATCCAGCAGTCTGAAATTCAGCTTGTTACTGAATATTTTTTCGATGATATCAGATATATTCATTCTCCGTGACTCTTAAACCTCTAAAAAAAGCATCAGATACTATTCTATTTTCGTCATGTCCGAAAATCCATATATAAATTGTGAACTATGGCACTGATTCCCAATATTAGTTCATTTTTAATTGTATTCTCAGAGCCTTTCAATATCAAGTAATGCCTCCATGATGTGAGCCCTACAACTTATATTCCCATTTCATTTTCTATGATAATTATCATTTATTTTATATTATGTTTCTTTGAAATAATGGAAGAAGATAAGGCTCTTAGAGAATTGAAGGGAAGCAATGCGGATATGGCTGCTGAAAAACAGGATTCAAAAAGAATCATTATTGTGTTTGAAAAGGATGGTATAACAAATCGCCTGTTTATCTTTTCCAACGACAGAGAGAGTTCGATAGATTGGTTCCGTTCCCTTTCATATATAAGATACAAATGATCTCAGAAATATCGGATCACAGACAGGTTTATATTCACGATTGTAATCGGTATCCTCAGATGTTATATTTTCATTGAAGGAGATCTCTCTTTCAGATCAGTTAACAGTCAGCAAAAAGAAAGGATCAGATCATGTCAGTTATCAAGAATGCAAGGATCTTCAACGGCGAGGTCTTCACCCCGCTCACCGCAGTCAGATATGAAGGCGGCCTTATAAAAGAACTGTATACGGCCTATGACGGAGACGATGCCATAGACGCAAAAGGTGCCATTCTCTCTCCGGGATTCGTAGACACTCATATACACGGAAGTTTCGGCACGGACGTCTTAAAGCCCGGCGGGACGGATTACATTGCGGATCATTTCCCGTCTGTCGGTACCACCTCCTACTGTCCGACGAACGCAACGGACACGTTTGAGCATATAAACGCTTTCCTCGGAGAAGTAAAGAAAGCCATGAAGAGGACCAACGGCACCAGAGTTCTCGGAGCCCATATCGAAGGACCGTTCTTCTCTGTTGCAAACAGAGGCGCTCATGCGACCCATATGCTCCAGGATCCTACCATAGAGAACTATAAGAAGATGGTAGGAGAATATGATGATGCGGTGCTGAGAGTCTCCCTTGCTCCTGAAAAGACGGGAGGCATGGAACTCATAACCTACCTCGTAAACAGAGGAAAGTATGTATCAATCGCCCACACCGACTCCATGGCAAAGGATGTGGAGGAAGCCATCGGCAAAGGAGCAACGATCTCCACCCATACTTTCAACGGGTTCTTCCCGATGCATCACAGGCAGGAAAACGGCATAGCCGCAGTGCTTACAGATGACAGGATCATATGCGAATTCATACCTGATCTCCAACACATAAACAAATATGCTGCAAGGCTCATCCTGAGATCAAAGGGCTTTGAGAAGACATTCATCTGCTCAGACGCTCTTGAGCCGGGCCAGATGGGCGACGGTATATATCAGCTTGCAGGCAGCAGGGTCACGGTGATCGACCATGTGGCAAGACTTGATGACGGAAGGCTCGCAGGATCCACGATATGCCTGCTCGACGGTATCAGGAATCTCGTGAATATAATCGGCATACCTCTTGAGAAGGCTCTGAAGCTTGCGACCATCAACCCCGCAAACTCTCTCGGTCTTACGGATATCGGCCGCATCAAGCCGGGAGCAAAGGCAGACTTCGTGCTCCTGAGCGACGATCTGGTACTGCAGAAGACCATAATCAGAGGTGTGGAAGAGTATTCGATCTGAGTTTATAAAGACGAAAAATAGACCTGCTTACTAAAAGTAAGCAGGTCTATTTGATTGTCATCTCTTTATCAGAAGTTCATCATGTTCAGATAGTCGTTGTAAAGCTCTGTATCGAATTTTTTCTTCCTTGAAAGAGCCTTGTCTATATCTTCGTCTATGATCTTGTTGTTTCTGATGCCGACTACTCTGCCTCCCTGTCCTTCATCCAGAAGCTCTACTGCTCTGACTCCGGTCCTCATTGCGAGTATCCTGTCGAACACCGTAGGCTCTCCGCCTCTCTGGGTATAACCTAGGATGTTGCTCTTAATGTCAAGTCCGGTACGGGCCTTTATGGCAGTAGCGATCTCTTCGCTGTCTCCAGCTCCTTCAGAAAGGACTATTATACTGACTTCTCTGTGATTCTTCTTCCTCTCAAGTATGTCTTCACAGACCTTGTCAAGATCGAACTTCACTTCTGGAACCAGGATGTAGTCGGCTTCTGAAGCGACTCCTACATGGAGCGCAACATCTCCGCAGTGCCTTCCCATGACCTCAACGACACAGATCCTGTCGTGGGAGAGCATCGAGGTCCTGATCCTGTCTATCTCTCTTGCAGCAGTGCTGACTGCAGTGTCGAATCCGAGCGTGTAATCGGTATATGCTATGTCATTGTCTATGGTTCCGGGTATTCCGACCGCAGGAACTCCGAGGTGAGTAAGTGCTCTTGCTCCCTTGAAACTTCCGTCTCCGCCAATGACAATGAGTCCTTCGATCCCGAAATCCTCAAGTGTCTTTACGGCCTTTTTCTGTCCTTCCTCTGTCAGCATCTCAAGTGCTCTTGCGCTCTTAATGATGGTGCCGCCCTTATTTACTATATATTCCACCTGCTGAGGAAGCAGTTCTGTCAGTTCTCCGTGAATGAGACCTGCATATCCCCTGATGATCCCGAAAACGGTCATTCCCTTGCTTGCTGCAGTACGCACCACCGAATAGATGGCTGCGTTCATGACAGGGGTGTCTCCTCCGCTTGTTAATACTGCTATTCTTTTCATATCGTTTCTCCAGTTTTATGCCTTTATCCGAAGATGCTGGCATGTTCCTTGTACAGGCGGTGTAATTTTATCATAAAACAGTTTGTCTTTACAACCTGAAATGCCCTTAAGTACCTACTTTTCAGGATTTATAGTATATCCTTACCCCATCGGGACCAAGCACTTCCCTGAGCTTTCCTATCACAGTCTCATCATACCTGGTCTTCTTGAGAGAGTAGTACTTTCCGGTGCTCTCAACTCTTACCTTTACCGGGAACCCCTCTTCAGAATTGACAGATGCCATTATCCCCATGAGTCTCTTCAGCTGTTCCCTGTCTTCGTCATTCATTATAAGGAGCATGCCTTTCACTGCAGGGCCTGTTTCGATCTTCTGTTCCGTGAAAGGTCTTCTCTCCACCGGTGCACTGTACGGGAATACCCTGTCCAGCATGAGTTCGGTCTTGTCATCGGAGACGGTGATCCTCGCCCTTATCCTCACTATCGTGTCGGTTATGAGGGAGTCCCTGTTCTTCTCGTATACCTGCGGGAATATGAGCATGTCCATTGTTCCGGTGAGGTCCTCGAAGACGGCATTTGCCATGAGCTGCTTGGTCCTTCTGGTGTTCCTGGTCTTGATCTCGGTGAACATCCCGGCAAGTTCAACGGTCATGCCTTCTGCCTCGTCTACGGTCTCGGGGTTGTCGGTCATCTCCTTTATCTTCTCAAGATCCCATTTCTCGTTTCTCAATTCCTCTTCATACTTCTCAAGAGGATGCCCGGAGAGATACATTCCTATCTTTTCCTTTTCGAGAGCCAGCTTTTCCCTGTCTGAATACTCCGGAAGATCCGGGTATTCGACGTAGTCCTGTCTCTCCTCTTCTCCCATAAGGCTGAACAGGGACATCTGGTTCGTGTTCTTCCTCTTCTGTTCGGCCTGCAGTTTTTTGAGTATGTCAGGATAGACGCTCATCATCTGGGACCTCTTTGCTCCGAATGAATCGAGTGCTCCGGAGAGTATGAGTGCTTCTATCTGGGTCTTGTTCAGTGTTGTGATGTTCCTCTTGATGAACGAATGGAGATCTGTATATCTTCCGTTCTTCTCTCTTTCCTCTATCACTCCCTGGATGGAATCTCCTATGCTGGAAAGTGCTGAGAGTCCGTATCTTATGGACTGTCTGTCCTCCACCCTGAACTCCCTTCCGGACATGTTGATGTCAGGGGAGAGGATCCCTATGCCAAGTGCCTTGGCGCAGGATATATAGTGATACACCTTGTCAGAGGTGCCTATGAAACTGTTGGCTATGGCCGTCAGGAACTCTGCAGGATAGTAATACTTGAGATATGCGGTCTGATATGTCACGAATGCATACGCGCATGCGTGGGACTTGTTGAATGCGTACTGCGCGAAGTCCATCATCTGGTCAAATACGCTCTGTGCCGTTTTTTCATCCACTCCCCTCTTAAGAGCTCCGTCGACCTCCTCGTTTCCGTAAACGAATATCTGGCGTTCCTTTTCCATGACGTCCTTCTTCTTCTTCGCCATGGCGCGCCTGACCTCATCGCTCCTTGCAAGGGAATATCCCGCCATGTCCCTCACGATCTCCATTACCTGCTCCTGATATACCATGCATCCGTAGGTATCCTTCAGGATCTTCTCCAGCATCGGATGATCGTATCTGACCTTTGCGGGATCCTTCTTCGACTCGATATATTCAGGTATCTTGGCCATAGGACCCGGTCTGAACAGGGCTATTCCCACCATTATGTCGCTCAGGGTCTCAGGCTTCATCCTCACCATGAGGAATCTCATGCCGTCGCTCTCCAGCTGGAACACTCCCTGTGTGTTGCCGGAGGAGATCATCTCATAGACGTTCCTGTCGGCAAAATCTATATGCTGGATATCTATGTCCTTCCCGTACTCATCCTTTATCATCTTCAGCGTGTCTCTGATGACGGTAAGGGTCCTGAGGCCCAGAAAGTCCATCTTAAGGAGTCCCAGATCCTCGATGTTGTGCATGTTATACTGGGTCGTTATGCTCTCATCCTTCTTGTTAAGGACCAGAGGCGTATAGTCGGTTATGGGGTTTGCGGAGATGACGACTGCTGCAGCATGAGTAGAGCTCTGACGGGGCATGCCCTCTATCTTCATGGCAGTGTCGAGCCAGTTCTTTATGTCTTCCTTGGAATCGTATTCCGCTCTCAGCTGCGGTGAGTCCTCAAGGGCCTGCTCAAGGGTCTTCGTCATCTGGGGCACCATCTTGGCCACTCTGTCGGCCTCTCCGACGGGTATCCCCATCACCCTGGCGACGTCTCTTACCACCTGCTTTGCCCCGAGGGTTCCGAAGGTGATGAGCTGTGCAACGTGGTCCTTGCCGTACTTCTCTCCCACATATTCGATGACTTCGCTCCTTCTCTCGATGCAGAAGTCCATGTCGATATCGGGCATGCTGACTCTCTCGGGATTGAGGAATCTTTCGAAGAGGAGATTGTATTCCATGGGGTCGATATCGGTTATCTGAAGAGCATAAGCGACTATGCTTCCGGCGGCACTTCCCCTTCCCGGTCCGACCATTATCTTATGGTCCCTTGCGTATTTGACGTAATCCCAGACTATCAGGAAATAGTCAGTGAAGCCCATGTTGTTTATGGTGTTGAGCTCATAGTCCATCCTGTCAAGGAACTTCACGTATCCTTCGCCGTAACGCATCTTCATTCCGTCTTCCACGAGCTTGCGGAGATAACCGGTATTGTCATATCCTTCCGGGAGCTCGTAGCGAGGCATCAGATGTATGCCCTGGACTATCTCGATATCGCATTTGTCAGCTATCTCGACAGTATTAGAGATAGCGTCGGGAACGTAGCTGAAGAGCTGTTCCATCTCTTCGGTGGATTTGATGTAGAACTCATCGGTCTCAAAAAGACCTCCCCCGTCCTCGAGAGTCCTTCCCATCTGAAGGCTCATGAGGATATCCTGGGCTCTTGCGTCTTCCTTGTTCACATAGTGGCTGTCGTTGGTGGCTATGAGTTTTATGTCGTGCTCTCTTGCCATGGATATGAGAAGAGGTATGACCATCTTCTCTTCATTGATACCGTGGTCCTGCAGTTCGAGATAGAAATCGTCTCCGAATATCTCCTTCAGTCTCAGCGCCAGAGCCACCGCATCCTCCGTCCTTCCCTGCAAAAGGAGCTGCGGGATATCGCCTGCGATACATGCTGATGTGCAGATTATCCCCTCGTGATACTCTGCGAGGGTATCGTAGTCTATCCTCGGCTTATAGTAGTAGCCCTCAAGGAAACCTATGGAGCACAGTTTCATTAGGTTCCTGTAGCCCGTCCCGTTCTTGGCTATGAGTATGAGATGTCCGTATTCCCTGTTCTTCTGTGTCTTCTCGTGCAGATCGTTCACCGCATAGGCCTCAAACCCTATTATCGGCTTTATCCCCTGTCTTTTTGCGGCATTATAAAAATCTATGACACCGTACATGGCGCCATGATCCGTTATGGCTATAGCCTTCTGACCGAGGTCCTTAGCCTTCTTTATTATGTCATTTATCCTTGCCGCTCCGTCCAGCAGGCTGTATTCACTGTGAACGTGAAGGTGAACGAAGTCTCCCATCTTCTGCCTCTTCTTCTTTAATATCTTATAGATAATCATAGCAAATATATCAGCTCGAGTACAAACGGAACCTTGCAGGTTTTTCACATCTTTCGCTCTCCGCTAATGGCTTCCGTAATTGTAATGAATGGACTTATGCTGATATAATTTAGCCATATCAGGAAAGGATCAGGAAAAATGGCATATAAACTTATCGCAATAGATATGGACGGCACTCTGTTCACGGATGACAAGGAGATCACCGAAAGATCCCTTAAGGCCATGCATGATGCAGAGGCAGCCGGAGCATATGTCGTGCTGGCATCCGGAAGGATGGCTGCAAACGTAAAGGAACTGGCAAAATCCCTCGGGCTCAATTCCCCTGCCATCTGCGGAGGAGGAAGCCAGGTTGTGGACAAGGACTACAATATCATCCACACCTGCTATATTAAGCCTGAGATAGCAAAGCAGGTCATGGATACCTGCAAGGAACTCGGTCTGTATTTCCAGATCTTCGAGGACGGCAATTTCATATTCGAGAAGCACACCCCTTATTCCGACATATATCACGGTATAAGCGGACTGAATCCCGTAGAAGATCCGGACATATTCAAGAGAGAGGTCGTCAATACTCCGAAGATACTTATAATAGAAGAGGCTGAAAGGCTGCAGCAGGTCCAGGAGATCCTGAAGGAGAGATTCCCGATGCTCAACATCGGCAGATCCCGCCCGACGTTCCTGGAGCTCAATAACCCCGAGGGCAACAAGGGCGTTGCTCTGAAGGTCCTGGCTGAGAAACTGGGGCTCTCACAGGATGAGCTCATAGCCATCGGAGACAACCAGATAGATGCTCCGATGATCGAATATGCCGGGCTCGGAGTTGCGGTAGGAAATGCTCTTGACGAGATCAAGGCCATCTCCCAGTATGTATCTGCAGACAACAATCATGAGGGAGTCACCGAGGTGATCGAGAAGTTCATACTCGGACATGAATACAACGAATAAGGATTCAAAGGCACAGAATGAAAAAGACCAAGATCAGAGTCAGAAAATTCATAGAGCAGCTGGGACTCATCCCCCTGTACATCGGAAAACAGGAGAGCTTTGACATCCCAATAAGCGACCCGAACAGACCCGGACTGCAGCTCAGCGGATTCTTCGAATACTTCTCCCATGACAGGGTGCAGCTATTCGGAAAAGGCGAGATGCACTATCTGAAGAGTCTGGACAGGGATGTTGCGCGCGCGAGGCTCGAACGCTATTTCAGCGGAAATATCCCATGTGTCGTGATCTCCAACGGGCAGAAGCCGGACGATATGCTTGTCGACATAGCAAGGCAGTATGATGTTCCTCTTTTCCTCTCGAACATGGACACGATGAAGCTCTCCAACAAGATCTCCACATTCCTCGATGCAGAGCTTGCTCCCACCATAGCCCGCCACGGCGGTCTCATAGACGTATACGGAGTGGGCATACTCTTGACAGGCGAATCAGGTATAGGAAAGAGCGAGACCGCTCTTGAGCTCATAAAGCGCGGTCACAGGATGATAGCGGACGACGTGGTCGAGATCACGAAGATCTCCGACAATACACTTGTCGGAAAAGCTCCTGACGTGATAAGACACCTCATGGAGGTGAGAGGACTCGGTCTGGTGGACATCTCCACTCTGTACGGGATGGGTTCCGTAATGGAAGCCAAGACCATAACCCTTAGGATCCATCTGGCCTCCGGAGATATTCAGGACGTGGACAGGCTAGGAGTCAACACCGAATATACCAATCTGCTCGGGATCGACATACCGAAGATCACCATCCCGGTCCGTCCCGGAAGGAACATGGCAGTCATTATAGAAGTCGCAGCCATGAACTTCCGTCTGAAGACTATGGGCATGAGCGCAACGGATTCTCTTGACCCGGAGATACTGAGGCTCCTTTGATATGATCGTTATAGGAAGGGCTGTCCGCCAGGAGGCGGACGGCTCTTTTTTGTTTATTGAAGAGCCCTTTCCCATAGAGTAAAATTGATACTGGGAGAATATGACATGGATAAGAAACTGCTGGACATACTTGATGCTTCAGGCATCGAATATTTGGAAAATGCTCCGTTGAGCGAACTTACGACCTTCCGCACCGGCGGCAAGGCCGCTCTGGTGGTATATCCGAAGGACGAAGCCCAGACGGCAATGCTCATAGGTCTCTTCGGAAAAGAATTGACCGTCCTCGGAAACGGTTCCAACGTACTCGCAAGTGACTGCGGATATGACGGTGTCATACTCACTCTTCAGAAATACATGACATCCGTACACATTGAAGGGAACATAGTCATGGCGGATGCAGGCATCAGGCTTTCAAAACTTGTGCTGGAAACCATCAACAGCGGGCTCTCCGGTCTTGAATTTGCAGCAGGTATCCCCGGTACCCTTGGTGGCGGTATCTACATGAATGCAGGTGCCTATGACGGTACTCTCTCGGAATTCATCAGTTCTGTAAGAGCCATGGACAAAAACGGATACATACATACCATACCCGCAGAGGACTGTGCTTTTGACTACAGGCACAGCATATTCATGGAGAGGGATCTCATCATCCTCGGCTGCACATTCATTCTCCGAAAGGGAGACAGAGCCTCCTCTGTCGCAAAGGTCAATGATCTGAATCAGAGAAGGAAATCAAAGCAGCCCCTTGAGTATCCAAGTGCAGGCAGTACCTTCAAAAGACCCAGTGGTCACTATGCCGGAGCGCTTATTGAGGCTTCCGGACTTAAAGGCTGTACCATAGGCGGAGCCCAGGTATCCGAAAAGCATGCCGGCTTCATAATAAACAAGGGAGATGCGACTTCGAAGGATGTTTATGAACTGATCGAACATGTCAGGAAAAAGGTCCTTGAGGATTCGGGAGTGGAACTGGAACCTGAGGTAAGGTTCCTCGGAAGATTCGATACGGAGGATAACAGATGAACGTAACCATCATTACAGGCATATCAGGTGCGGGAAAGTCTACTGCATTAAAGGCACTTGAAGATATAGATTTCCTCTGTACTGACAATATACCTCCAAAGCTGATCCCGGAATTCGTAAAGCTCTGCATGGACTCCACCAATGCTCCGAGAAATATAGGACTCGCTACTGACCTCAGGGTCGGAAGCATGTTCGATACGATATTCGACGCCATAACCGAGCTGAGAGAGATGAACATAGACCTTGACATCATATTCCTTGACTGTCAGGACAACATCCTCGTTAGCAGATATACACAGACGAGAAGGAAACATCCTCTCTCGGGAAGCGGAAACATCCTTTCGGGAATATTCACTGAAAGAGAACGGCTCCAGAGGATCAAGGAGATGGCGACCTATGTCATTGATACCTCTACATACAGCAACAGGAAGCTCGCCTCCGTGATCCAGTCAAGATACACGAACAGTTCCGATCAGAGACTCCTCATTTCAGTCATCACCTTCGGATACAAGAGAGGTATCCCGATGGATGCCGATCTGGTGTTCGACATGAGGTTCCTGCCAAATCCTTTCTATATCGAGAAATACCGCATGAGCACGGGTCTCAATGACGATGTCAGGGATTATGTATTCAGTTTCGATGAGGCTAACTATTTCCTTGACCATCTTACTGAGATGGTAATACACCTGTCTCCGTTCTTCCTTCAGCAGGACAAGAAGCAGCTCACCATAGCCATCGGCTGTACGGGAGGCATGCACAGGAGCGTTGCCATGGGAGAAGCCCTCTATCACAGGCTCTCCGTGCTCAACTGCAGAGTAGCCCTCGAACACAGAGACATCACTCTGGAACAGAATTCAGTAAGGGAAAGATTCCTTCCGAAAGATAAAGAGTCCTGATATGACCGGTTCATTCTCCGAAAAAGTAAAAGAGGAACTGTGCCATGTGAATACCCGTGGAACGGCTCAGGCGGTCTCGGAGCTCGCTGGCATAGTACACACATCGGGAAGTATCTTCCTCGGTTCCAACGGAGCCGGACTGCAGATGAGCACCGGAAACAAGAACGTGGTGAACCGGGTCTTTTCCCTTGTGGAAAAAGTCTATTCGCTGGAATGTGAGCTTTCTCAGAGTTCTTCTCAGATAATGGATATCCTCTATACCGTAAGGATACGCCCGGACAGCCTTGTTTCTATGCTTAAGGATATGGCCGTCCCCTTCGGTCTCAGTTTCTCAGTAGACACTGATGATCCTGCGTTCAGAAAGCTCATACAGACAAGATCACAGAAGCAGTCCTATATCAGGGGTTGTCTCCTTGGCGGCGGGGTGATCTCGGATCCTGAAGCCGAATACTCCCTTGAGATCCTCTCAAGCTCCGAGGAGAGCGCCAATGCCATACGCCAGGTGCTTTCTGAGCTGGATATCCAGGCCAGGATCTCAAAAAGGGGCGATCAGTTCAGGACCTATGTGAAGGATGTTTCATCTGTCTCAGAGGTGCTCACTCTGACAGGTGCCCATGGTGCAGTCCTCCAGCTTGAAGATATCCGTCTTGTAAGGGAGATCAGGAACAACGTCAACCGTCAGATAAACTTCGAAAATGCGAATATCGACAAGACCATCGATTCTGCTCAAAGACAGTTGCTGAACATAAGGTATATAATGGATACGAAGGGACTTGACTTTCTGTCCCCCGCTCTCAGGGAGGCAGCACAGCTGAGACTCGAGAATCCCGAAGCGACCCTACAGGAGCTCTCCCAGTTCTCAGACGGGATATCCAAGTCCGGTATCAACAACAGACTCAGAAAGATCAATTTGATCGCGGATGAGCTCCGCGATGAGAATATATAAGGCCGAACGGCCTGTTTTACGGGGGTAAAGAAATGCTTTACAAGGACATTGAGATCGAGATCCCTGATGGCCTTCATCCCAAGACTTCCGTAGAGCTCACACAACTGGCAAACAGCTTTGAATCCCAGCTCCTGCTGGAGTTCGGAAACAAAATGGTGAATGCCAAGAGCATAATGGGAATGCTTACCCTGTCCGTTCCTGCGGGTGAGACTATCACGCTTATGGCTAACGGCAAGGATGAGGAAGAGGCTGTAAAGAAGATCACAGAATTCTTTAATGATCTGACCTGCAACAATTAAAAACAGCAAAAAGTCAACCGCATCTCAGGAAGCGGTTGACTTTTGTTTTAAGCGAATCTATTCTGAATCTGTGAACTCAGAACCGGGAGAGTACAACATGAAAGCAAAAGAGATCGCTTATATCGGGATCAATACGGCACTTATGATAATATGCTCATGGATCTCCGTTCCTGCCGCCGTTCCCTTCACCCTTCAGACTTTTGCAGTATTTCTCATCGCGGATCTCTTCACACTAAAGATCTCGATGTGGTCCATGATGGTATATCTCCTGCTCGGTCTTATGGGATTTCCTGCTTTTTCAGGTATGAAGGGAGGAATATCGGTTCTTATGGGACCTACGGGAGGATACATCATCGGATTCGTATTTTCGGTACTCTTTGTAGAAAAGTTAAAAAAGCCCGATTCTCTCATGGGACTTTTCATCCCTGATCTCATCGGGCTTTTTATATGCTATCTGTTTGGTTCATTATGGTTCTTTCTTGCTTTTAAAGGACCGGATAACGGTGTCTCTGTGGTCCGGGTACTGGAGCTGTGTGTACTGCCCTTCATCATTCCGGATACGCTGAAACTTCTTCTTGCTTCCTTCTGCAGTCAGAAGCTCAGGAGATTTACAGATCCTTCTTTTCAAGATAGTCCCTGAGGAAGAGCATTGCTTCCCTGTATCCTTCGAATCCCTTTCCGTATACTGACTTTATGCATACGAGGGAAGGGTATGACACATGCCTGAATTCATCTCTGGAATAGATGTCTGACAGATGTACCTCCACGCTTGGGATGCTCACCGCCTTCAGGGCATCGAGTATCGCAACGCTGGTATGGGTATATGCGGCAGGGTTTATCACGATCCCGTCTATCTTCTCAAAATATGCTTCCTGGATCCTGTCCACGATAGCTCCCTCATGATTCGACTGGAACAGCGATACCTCTATCGCCTCCTCCTCAGCTGTCTTCTTTATGAAATCTATCAGGTCTTCGTAAGTCCTGCTTCCGTAGATCCCCGGTTCTCTTATGCCTATGAAATTGATATTAGGTCCGTTTATCACGAGTATCTTCATGTCTCATTCTCCCTTAAGATGACGTATTATCTCTTCAGCCTTGTTCCTGGCGCCTTCACAGCTGACTCTGAAACCGCTCCATGAGATGTAGGAATCCATCCTCTCTTCAGCCAGTTCTTCAAGAGGCCTTGAAAGCGATATGGGTCTCCCCTTTACGGACAGTTCATTAAGAGGTCTGTCAATGAACACCACCGTTCCGTTCTGCCTTAAAAGATCCCTGTTCTCAGCTCTCGTTACTACGCCTCCGCCTGTGGATATGATCTTTCCCGTCTTCTTGCTCAGTTCCTTCAGGATCTCGGTCTCCAGTATCCTGAACTCTCCCTCACCGAATCTGCTGAAGAATTCCGGAATGGACATTCCCGCTCTCTCCACCAGCTCCCTGTCACAGTCTATCTGTTCCCTGCCGAGCATCGAAGCGAGATTCTTTCCGACCGATGACTTACCGGATCCCGGCATACCTATAAGGATGATGTTCTCGGTCTCGAATATCATCTTTCTGAGTATCCTCTCCACCTCTGAGTCGGGTATCGTCGTATCCTGGAATATCTCGGACGCTCTCTTTGCCTGTGCGACCAGCATCGGAAGCCCGTTGATGCACGGGATACCAAGGTCCATGGCATCGAGTATCAGTTTTGTCCTGAGCGGATTATAGATGACGTCTATGACCCCTTTCAGGTCTCTGAACATGGAAAGATCGATGAGGCTCTCCCCGTTCCCGGGATACATGCCGACAGGGGTGGTGTTCACTATGATCTCAGCATCCTGATTCCTGGAGATATTCTCATAGTTGTCTTCTCCCGATCTTGAGATTATCCTTATCTCCCCTGCTCCGGCTTCCTTAAGGACGGTCCTTGCGGTCAGGGACGCCCCGCCGCTGCCAAGCACTATGGCCTTTTTTCCGGTGATATCGACTCCGAGCCCCTTTATGAGATACATGAAGCCGTCATAATCGGTATTGTCTCCGTACAGGGTGCCGTCTTCTCTTTTCTTTACTGTGTTCACACAGCCTATGCTCTCCGCCTTTTTCGATATCTCATCAAGAAAAGGCATTACGGCCTTCTTATATGGGATCGTAACGTTAATGCCGTCAAAATCCTTCTCCGTCATGAAGCGTGGAAGGTCTTCCTTTGCTACTTCAAAGAGCGAATAAGCATAATCTCCCAGTTCTGCGTGTATCCGGGGCGAGAAGCTGTGCCCAAGTTTTTCACCAAGCAGTCCGAACACGCCTTTCATATTACCTCCGAATAGCTGCCGAGATACTTGAACTCCTCGGATATCTCCTCCAGCTGAGCCATTATGTTTGAGAACCTGGCTGAATAGACAGAACTCTCTATGTCGAAATAGAACATGAATTCGAAATCCCTGTCGGGCATTGGCCTCGACTCAAGTTTCAGAAGGTTGATGTTCAGCGCATAGAACCTTCCGAGCACCTTGTAGAGTGAACCAGGCCTATGAGGGAGGGTCATCATTATGCTCGTCTTATCGGCTCCCGGATATATCTCCATGTTCTTTGAGATACATATGAACCTGGTATAGTTGTTTCCCTTGTCCTGCACTGAGTATTCAAGACATTTAAGTCCATAGAGTTCAGCACATGATATGGAAGAAAGAGCTGCAACATCGTTCCTGTCGGATTCTGCAACCATCTTTGCGGCAAGCGCGGTATTGGCGCAGACCACAGGTCTCGCATTCTTCATGCTTTTCAGGAACTCCGCGCTCTGGTTAAGGGCCTGTTCGTGTGAATATATCTCCCTTATGTCCTCTTTTCTGGTACCGGGCTTCACGAGGAGATTATGGTCGATCTTGAGTCTGGTGCTCCTTATGATGAAAAAGTTGTATTTCATCATAAGATCGTATATCTGGTTCACGGAGCCTGCGGTGGAATTCTCGAGCGGAAGCACTCCGTACTGACATAGTCCGTTCGCAACGGCTGAGAACACTCCCTCAAAGTTGCTGAAATACATTATCGAAGGCTTGAGGAAGAGCTTATCACATGCCTGCTGTGAGTACGCCCCTTCCACTCCCTTACAGGCCACTATCACGTTTTCGGGGAACAGTGCAGGCGTGTTCTTTATAGCTGACTCTATCTCACCTTCAAGGGGAGTCTTATCAGTCATGGTGCTGGTCTGGACCGTCCTTCCCAGATCCATTATGTTGGAGAAGAGGGAGTATGCGTAGTCTGAATACTCATCTCCCGCTTCCTTCGATATCTCGGCAAGCCTGTTCCTTTCATACGATATGTCGGAGCCCGGTATACCGCATTCCTTCTTTATTCCAGCCATCTCTTTAGAGATGTCCATCCTCTGTCTGAACAGTTCCAGGATCCTGTCATCTGTCTCACGGACGCTCTTTTTCAGTTCTTCAAGTCTTTTCTCATTATCCTTTTCCATCTCCGTCTCCCTTCAGTCAAGTAAAAGGTCATATATGGCTATGGCAGCGGCAGCTTCCACTACCGGCACTGCTCTAAGGACTATGCAGGGATCGTGTCTTCCCGCGATCTCAAGAGTAGTGTCTGTCATATTCTTCAGGTCTACCGTCCTCTGTTCCGCAGATATCGAAGGAGTAGGCTTGAAGGCGGTTCTGAACACTATGGGCATTCCGTCGGTTATGCCTCCGAGGATACCTCCGTGATTGTTGGTGATGCTCACCACCCTGCCATCCTCAACGGTGAACGGATCGTTATTCTCGGAACCTTTAAGCATCGAAGCATCAAAGCCGTTTCCGAATTCGATCCCCTTAACGGCAGGTATGCCGAATACTATGGAGGATATCCTGTTCTCTACTCCGTCGAACATGGGATCTCCGAGTCCTCCGGGAACTCCCGTCACCATGCATTCGACCGTGCCCCCGACGGAGTCTCCGTTCTTTCTTGCCGTTTCTATCTCTTCCTTCATCAGGATCCCTTTCCCATCGTCTATGACGGGGAATGCCTTTTCTTGAAGATCTTTCGGGATCTCCATCCCGAATCTCTCATCTCTTATATTGCCGATTGAAGAGATATGTGCGCAGATCTCTATGCCCTTTCTCTTCAGGATCTGCTTTATGATGCCTCCGGCTATGCATATCGGAGCAGTGAGCCTTCCGGAAAAATGGCCTCCTCCTCTGACATCCTGGAAACCGCGGTACTTGATCTCTGCAGAGAGATCGGCATGCGAGGGTCTCGGTTTTCTCCTGATCTCCTCATAGTCTTTTGAACGCTGGTCATGGTTATATATGACTGCAGCAACGGGAGCACCGCATGTGTGTCCGTCCAGTATTCCTCCGAGAAAGCTTGGCATATCGGCTTCCTTTCTCTGCGTAGTAAGACTGTTCTGACCCGGAGCCCTTCTGTTAAGGAACTCCTGAAGCTCCTCAAGATCTATCTCTTCTCCCGCAGGCAGTCCGTCTATTACCACTCCTATTCCCTCGGAATGAGACTGTCCGAATATCGACAGGCGTATGTTCTTTCCGTATACAGATCCCATATGTCATTCCTTTCTCAGTATGGCTGGCTTCCACATCCTCATCAGTATCTCGAAAAGACCCGGGTATGATTTGTTTATGGCTTCCGCACCTGTTATCTCCACGGATATCCTGGTGATTATGCTGGCAAGTATCTCCATCATCACTATCCTGTGGTCATTATATGAATCGACCTTTCCGCCCTGGAGCTTTCCGCTCCCGTTGACGATAAGGTCGTCTCCTTCGATAAAAGCTTCTCCTCCGAGAGCACACAACACCTCGGTTATTGCCTTTAATCTGTCGCTCTCCTTCAGCCTCAGCCTCCCGACGTTTCTGAAGACGGATCTTCCTTTGACGGCACATCCAAGGATCGCAAGCACGGGTACAAGGTCCGGATTATCACTGCAATCGAGGTCTATCGGGTTCCTGTCCTTCCTGCAGACATATATCATGTCCTTGTACTCGATTACTTCGGCTCCGAAAGAACGTACTATCTCCATTATCCTTCTGTCCCCCTGTGATGAACAGGTATTAAGCCCATACATCAGTACTCCCGTCTCCGAAAGTGCTCCCGCAACGAAGAAGAAAGCCGCATTGGACCAGTCACCTTCCACTTCCATCTCCGAAGGGACACAGTATTTCTGGCTTCCCGGTATGCGGAACCCGTTTTCAGTCCTCTCCACGGTTATTCCTGAGAGCTTAAGGGCATCAAGAGTCATCTCTATATACGGGGAAGACTCAGTCTTCCCTTCTATTACCAGCTCCGAATCCCCTTCCAGAAGCGGAAGCGTAAAGAGAAGTCCGCTGATGAACTGGGATGACACGTTCCCCGCTATGCTGTAGGTGCCGCCCTTCAGCACTCCCCTTGAGGACAGCGGTACGCTCTCCTTTTCTCCGAGTTCCATCCCGTGTGCGGAAAGGACCTCATAGAGAGGTGAGACAGGTCTCTTTGGAAGCCTTCCCTCCCTTACGATCTCAAAATCATTTTCAAACGCTCCGGTAAGAGGGAGCATGAACCTGAAGGTAGATCCGCTCTCACGGCAGTTTATCGATATTATCCCATCTCCGGATGTCCCGGGGCGGACCGTTATCTTCTTTCCGTCATACTCTATTTCAGATCCCATCTGTCTAAGACAGTCCATGGTGGCATTTATGTCATCGGAAAGAGAACCGCACTTTATGCTGCTCTCATGATCTGAAAGAGCTGCGCATATGAGCAGCCGGTGAGCATGGGATTTTGAAGGGATGGCATCCATCCTTCCGTATATCTGTCCCGGTGGTACTCTAGCGAACATATCACTCCATGCCTTCCCGGATCATCGCCTCCAGCTCGCTGAAAGGAGTCCTCTTGATGATGCATCTTCCCTTTTCGACAGGCAGTATCAGATTGATATATTCACCCGTCCTCTTCTTGTCGGCCACGGCAGCCCTGAACAGCATTCCCGGGTCATATGACGTGAAGGTGGGTAGTCCGTATGATGAGAGGAGCTCCGTTATCTCTTCCGCATATTCGGGAGTGCATATGCCCCTCTTTGCTGCAGCTCTTGATATCATTGCAGAACCTATTGCCACAGCCTTACCATGGGATATGGTGTAACTGCTCAGTTTTTCCACGGCATGCCCTATGGTATGTCCGAAATTGAGTATCTGCCTGAGTCCTGTGTCCTTCTCGTCTTCTTCCACCACATCCCTCTTGATCCTGACGCAATCGTATATCACGTCCTCTATCTGGGGCTTTATGGGTTCCTTGAGCCTGTCAAAGAGCTCTGCGTCCGCTATTATCCCGTACTTTATGACTTCCGCGCATCCGTCGGTGAACACTTCGTCGCTCAGAGTGGAAAGAGTCGAATGGTCGCACAGCACCAGAGAAGGCTGATAAAAGGCGCCTGCCAGGTTCTTGCCGTAGTCCAGGTCTATTGCTGTCTTTCCTCCCACGGACGAATCCACCATGGCGAGCAGCGTAGTGGGTATCTGGATGTATCTGACCCCTCTGAGATAACAGGAGGCTGCGAAGCCGGCAAGATCTCCTGTCACTCCGCCTCCAAGCGCGATCACGACATCGGCTCTGGTGAGACCGTCTTCGGCAAAAGCGTTCAGAAGTGCTCCGAGGTGCTTAAGGTCCTTCGAGCTCTCTCCCGCTTCTATGACATGTGAAAAGGATTCGACTCCCTTCCTTTTAAGAGAATCGAGTACGCTTTCAAGATAGATGGGCGCTACGTTCGAATCTGTGACCACTGCCGCCTTACCGCCTCTGATAACAGGCGTTGCCGCATCAGCGATCCCGTCCAGGATCCCTTCTCCTATGAGTATGTCATATTCTCCCGATGCCTTTACCTTCAGGATCTTCATCTTCTTCCGTCCACCATTTCTTTTCTCAGCCTGCCTTCCTTCAGCAGGTCATGGAGTCTTGGAGCATCCTTATCCTCCAGAGCGTCCCTGTATTCCTTCAGGGACGAGATGAGTATGTCGATCTCCTTTACGAGTTCCTCTCTGTTGTCGAGGAACAGTTCCGTCCACATATCCTCGTTCAGCCATGCTACTCTTGTGAGGTCCTTATAGCTTCCTGCGGAATAGCCTTTATGTTCAAGAGCAGTGGGGCTCTTTATATATGCATTGGATACGACGTGAGCCATCTGAGAAGTGAAGGCTATCATCGAGTCATGCTTCTTCGCAGTGGTGACTACGAATCTGCCGAAACCGAGAGGTGCTAAAAGCTCCCTTGCCTTTTCCAGCATGAGTATATCATCGAACCTCGGAGGCACGAGTATCATGGATGCGTTCTTATAGAGGCTCGCCCTTGAGGCCGTGAACCCGGAATACTGGGTGCCCGCCATCGGATGACCGCCGATAAACGTAAAACCGTATTCTTCGGCTATCGGGAAAGCACCCTCACAGACCACCTGCTTAACTCCGCAGAAATCCACTACTACCGCGTCCTTGCTTATGAGAGGAGCCTTGCTCTTAAGAAACTCTACCGATGCCTTAGGATAGAGGGCTATTATTATCATGTCACAGGTCGGGATGATCTCATCCGTGAGCCTTCCGTCTATGGCGTTTACTGATTCCGCCAGCAGAAGCGGTCCCTCGCTCCTGTTCCATGCGTATATCTCATAATCCGAGAACTCCTTGTATGCCTTGCAGGCAGAGCCTCCCATCAGTCCGAGTCCTATGACTCCGATCCTCTTCATGCTATGACCTCCCTGATCTTCCATACCTTCTCGGCTATATCATCGAACTCGTCCGGAGTCACGGACTGTGCTCCGTCGCTCAAAGCATTCTTCGGGTCGTTATGCACTTCTATCATGAGTCCGTCAGCCCCTGCTGCCACTGCGGCAAGTGCCATCGGCTTGACATATCTTGCAACGCCGGTCGCATGGCTCGGGTCTATTATCACCGGCAGATGGCTGAGTTCCTTGATCACGGGAATTGCCGAAAGATCGAGAGTGTTCCTGGTGGAAGTCTCAAATGTCCTTATCCCTCTCTCGCAGAGTATTATGTTCTCGTTTCCTCCTGCCATGATATATTCGGCACTCATCAGAAGCTCGCTTATGGTGTTGGCAAGTCCTCTCTTTAGGAGTATGGGCTTGTGAGTCGTTCCGAGTTCCTTCAGAAGATCGAAGTTCTGCATGTTCCTGGCTCCGACCTGGATCACGTCCACGTTCTCAAACATCGGGAGATGGTTGATGTTCATGATCTCAGTGACTATGGGCGTTCCAGCTACGGCCTTAGCCGCCTCCAGGTACTCTATGCCTTCCCCCTTGAGCCCCTGGAATGAATACGGGGAGGTCCTGGGCTTGAAAGCTCCTCCCCTCAGGAGGTTCGCTCCGGCAGCCTTGGTCCTTTTGGCTATCTCGGTTATCTGCTCCCTGCTCTCAACGGAGCAAGGACCGGCTATGATCTGGAAGTTTCCTCCTCCGATCTTGTATCCGGCTATATCCACGACCGTATCGTCGGGATGAAATTTCCTGTTTGCGTTCTTGAAGGGTTCCGAGATCCTCTTCACGGACTCGATTATCTCCAGTCCGTTCAGCAGGTCAATGTCCACCTGCGAAGTATCCCCGATGAGTCCGAGTATCGTCTGGAACTTGCCCTTGGATACGTGTACGTCCAGTCCTCTCCCCTTGAACCAGGTTATGAGAGTCTGCATCTGCTGATCCGAAACGTTAGGCTTCAAAACTGCTATCATTATCGCTTACCTCCAAAAAAAAGACTTCCCAGTGATCTACTGCGAAGTCTAAAGCTTTCTTATCTGATGAATCCGAACTTATATGCAGCCAAAATCACTCTTACCTTATCTGTTGCTAAAGTAAAAGTAATAATAGTATGCATTGAAGTTCCTGTTCATGTCTTTCTCCTCTCGGAAATTAGTGTAATGATATATCAACACTATTCCTTTGTAAAGGGAAAAATGCTCATGTTTCGTCATGAGATGGTATCTCGTTGAAATATCTGTATATCTCCCTTGCCGTTGCTACGTCGATTCCGTTTACCGAAGCAAGCTCGTCTATGGAAGCACTGCTCACCCCGTCCACGTCTCTGAAGGCATCGAGAAGGGCTTTCCTCCTCTTTGGTCCGACTCCCTTTATCTTGTCCAGTTCAGAGGAGATTATCCTCTTTTCCCTTAAAGATCTGTGGAACGTGATGGCAAATCTGTGAGCCTCGTCCCTTATGGCGGTTATGAGCCCGAGCTCGGGAGAATGCTTGTCAAGGATGATGCTGTCTTCCCTTCCCGGAACGAATATCTCCTCTTCCCTTTTTGCAAGCCCCACCACGTTTATGTCTTCAAGGCCCATGGAGACCAGTATGTCATACACGCTTCCGAGCTGTCCCTTTCCTCCGTCTATGACTATGAGGTCCGGCATTGCTCCGAAGCCGTGCTCTCTGTCCTCCGCCCTGAATCCTTCCATGAGTCTTCTCTCAAGAGTCTCCGCCATGGATGCGAAATCGTTCGCTCCCTCAACGGTCTTGATCCTGAAATGTCTGTACTCTTTCTTGTCCGGTTTTCCGTCGGTGAACACCACCATTGAAGAGACGGAATCGGTACCCTGTGTATTGGAGATATCATAGCATTCCATCCTCTTTATATAACCGATACCGAGCACATCTCCCAGCCTTTCCGCTGCTCCTATGCTCCGGTCATACGCTCTCTTCTCAGCGGCTTCCTTCCTCTTCAGTGCCTCGGTGGCGTTCCTTGAGGCCATCTGAGTGAGTTTCAGGAAATTGCCTCTCTTCGGTATTATGATCTCCGTCTTCCTTCCTGCGAGTTCGGACAGCCATTCCTCTATCACGGGCACGTCCTCGCTCATGGCATTCACGTATATCCTCTTCGGTATATAGGTGCCCGAATCATAATGCTGCTTCAGATAGTTCTCTGTCAGAGCCTCCCTGGATTCGGGTGCCTCTATGAAATACCTGTTTGCTCCGATTATCTTTCCCTTCCTTATCATGAAGGTCTGGATCGCACCGTACTTTTCTCCCAGTTCTGCTGACACTATGTCCCTGTCCTCGAGATCCGGGAAGCCGGCCTTCTGTCTCACCTTGACCTTTTCAAGGAGAGCCAGCTTGTCCCTGTAAACGGCAGCCTTTTCGAATTCGAGTCCTGATGCTGCCTCCTCCATGGAGGTCCTGAGTTCTTTTTCTATATCCCGGTACTTTCCGTTCAGGAAGTCTATGACCCTGTCCACTATCTTCCTGTAATCGGCAGAGGAGATCTTTCCGGCACATGGTCCCATGCAGCGCCCCATCTGATAGTTGAGGCACGGTCTCTCCTTCTTTCCTCCCTCGGTGATCTCCTTCCTGCAGCTTCTCATGGGGAACAGCTTGTAGACCGTATCAAGGGTCTCCTTTATCGAATACGCCTCAAGATACGGACCGAAATACCTGGCTCCGTCATTCTCCACCTTCCTCACTATCTCGATGATGGGGAAATCCTTCTTAAGGTCTATCTTCGCGTAGGGATAATGCTTGTCATCCTTCAGGAGGATGTTGTAATGAGGCGAATATTCCTTTATCAGGTTGCATTCGAGTATCAGGGCCTCCTTCTCGCTGTCGGCCATGATGTATTCGAAATCAGCGATCTGATCGACCATCGCAGCGGTCTTCTGAGACTTCTGTGCTCCCATGCCGAAATACTGGCGGACCCTGTTCTTGAGCACTCTGGCTTTTCCGACGTAGATGACGTCCCCGTGCTCGTTCTTCATTATGTATACGCCGGGAGAATCAGGCAGTGTCCTCAGTTTCTCTTCTACTGCGGATGAATATATCTTCATAGGGATGCCTCCAGTATTATGTACTCGAATATCTTCTTTGCGAGCGGTGCGGCTGCAGAAGAACCGAATCCCGCTCCCTCGAGTATCACGGCTACGGCATAGGGCTTGTCCTCATCAAGGAATCCCCCGAACCAGGAGTGGTTCTTTACCTTTCCATCCTCCACATACTCGGCCGTTCCTGTCTTGCCGTATACATTGAATCCCGGGATCTTCGCCGAAGTTCCTGTTCCCTCATCCACTGCCTTTTTCATCATCTCCTTCAGTTTTCCTGACGTTGCAGAGGAGATGATCCGGTCCTGACTTATCAGGTTCCAGCTCATATTGTCCGTATCTCCGACTTTCCTAACGAGTTTCGGCTCCGGCATTACTCCGTCGTTTGCCACTGCGGACACCATAAGGGCGGCATGTGTCGGAGTTATGAGATCGTTATACTGACCGATCCCCGCCCATGCGATATCTCCCTTTTCGGACGATACCTCGAAATTGCTCCTGTAAAGGGTGAAGTCGGAATACTTGAAGGTCCTGTTGAACTTGAATTTCTCTGCCTGGCTGAGAAGAGAGCCGCCTCCTATCTTCACGGAGAGCTCGGCGAAATATGTGTTGCAGGAGTTGGCGAATGCCTCCTCCAGGTTCTGCTTCCCGTGGACATGCTTGCAGGTCACCTTCTGTCCTCCGATGACGGTCTCTCCCGTGCATTCGTACTCCATGCTGATGCCCATGTCTATAGCCCTGGAAGCCGTTACTATCTTCATTATCGAGCCCGGCGGATACCTGCCCATGGTCGCTCTGTCCACGAGTGCCGTATCCTCGAGTTTGTCTTTATTTACGGTGGAAGGATCGAAGGTGAGTATGCTGACGCTGGAGATGATCTCCCCCGTCTTATAGTTCATGACCACGACGGACCCTCTCCTCCCCTTCATTTCCTTATATATGAACCTGCTGAGCTCTGAATCGATGGTAAGGGTAACGTCCTTTCCGTTCTTTCCCTTGTAATCTCCCGAGATGAACCTCTGGATAAGGGTGAAAAGATCGTTCTCGAGCCCGTACAGCTGCTTGGCGTAGGTAGTTTCTATTCCTATGCTCTTTCCGTATATGTCGCCCACGACATGGGAACACGCCCGCCTTATCTCCTTGGTTTCATTGTACTGTCTCTTGGAATCCTGGCTCCATGCAAGCTTAACTCCGTTCCTGTCATATATGGTACCGCCCCTTATATTGCTCCTCGCATTTGCGATCCTCGGATTATACGGAGTCGCATACCATGAGGTACCGTTCCTGATGACGGAATAACCCATGTACAATATGAGTATGCTGAACAGTATGATGAAGAATCCGGTGGAGAGCTTCATGTTTTTTCTGAATTTCTTCTCGTTTTTCATATCATTATCTGCCCCATCATCTCAAGTTCCCTGTCGTCCCTGCTGCCGTTCTTGATGGAGATTCCCTCAATTATTCCAAGCTGTATCATGGACGAGAGAAGAGAGCTTCCTCCGTAGCTCACAAAGGGAAGCGTGATCCCGGTGAGAGGTATCAGTTTTATTACTCCTCCGATTATTATGAAGCTCTGTACGGAGAGCATCGCCGTGCATCCGAATACCAGAAGAGCATCATAGATGCTGTCCGTATTCATCGCTATTATCATTCCTCTGACTATGAAAACGAGGTAGAAGACTATGAGTATAGCCGCGAAGATGAGTCCGAATTCCTCTCCTATCACGGTGAAGATGTAGTCGGTATGGCTTGCAGGTATGGCGCCCGGCATCCCCTTTCCGAGTCCCGTACCGAAGAGTCCTCCGCTCGCAAGGGCAAGGAGCCCCTGTACTATCTGATATCCTTCTGCATTATAGCTGGCCCACGGATCCCTCCATATCTCGACCCTTGTTCTCACATGCGAGAAGAGTCTGTAGGAACCGTAGGCTCCCGCACCGAAAACTCCGATGCCGAGAATCGTGAGCAGTTTCCTTCCTGTTGCGGAATAGAAGAGTATGAGGAACGTTGCACAGATGAGCAGTCCCGTACCGAGTTCCTTTGCCACCACCAGGAGAATGACACACACTGCAGTGAATATGATGTAGGGTATGAACGAAGTCAGCTTGTCCCTGGTCGAGAGGAAATATGCTGAGCTCATTATGAAAAGGATCTTTGCGAACTCGCTCGGCTGGAACGAGAAAGGCCCTATGTTGATCCAGTTCCTGGCTCCCCCTATTGCCCTTGACAGAACAAGGGTGCTTGCAAGAAGGATCACAGCCCCTCCCATGAACAGCCAGTTCAGTTTTCCGAAGTCCCTGCTGGACTTTATGACTGAGATGACTATCATCATCACTGCTGTCCCGAATACGAGGAATATCGCCTGCCTTACGGCATATCTCTGGGAGATCCTGTAGATCTCCACTATCCCTACTGACCAGAGGAACTGGGATACCAGTATTACGAAGTGATCCATGCTCCGAAACATCTTCTTCAGGAGATAGTACTGGACTACATTGAATGCGGAGAGACAAGCGCCCATTATGAGCGCCCAGGGATCGAATACTCCGTTCCTTATCGAAAGAAGAGCGAATGCACTAAGAGTGAAAAGGGTCTGGAGCACCACTACGGCTGCCGTACTTCTGGACTGGATCTTACTGTTCATACAGTTCCTCCAGTTCCGGTCTCAGGAAGATCCTGAACACCACGTTTCCGAGCTGTACTATGTCCCCCGTCCTCACGGGATATGAGTTAATGGCTTTCCTGCCGTTTATCCTGGTCCCTTTTTTCGTAAGAGGGGTGAACATGAGTCTGTTCCCGTCAAAGGCCATGTGGGCATGCATCTTCTCGATGCTCTCGTCCCTCACCACGATGTCGGCATTGTGGCCGCTTCCTATGGTGTTCTCCCTTGCAAGCCCTATCCTCGTACCTTCTTCTTCCTCCATCCCTCCCACTATCTCAAGATATCCGATGTAGTTTCCGACTTCGCCGAGTACCGTCTTCCTCTCCCTGTATTCTTTTCCCGATATGGAAATGACAAGCCACAGTATGGCTGCGGCAAGGGCGATGAACCAGTATTTCATTCCGATCGCAAGTACCTGGTAAAGAGAGTTCAGCATAATTCATCTCCTCATGAGGAATCTTCCTATACGGTCGTTATAGAGCCTGACCATAAGGGAATAAGCGAAATCGTACACAAAGAACAGAGCTATGAGTATAAGTATAGTCAGGTATACGGGTATAGTATCCAGTATCCCGCCGCTGAACGCCTGAAAACACACGAAATATATGAGTGCCGTGAATGCGGCATAATAAACGAATTTGACTATCATGGCCGGCAGTTTCCTGAAGCGTTCCTCTATCAGGTACTTTCCGATACCGTAGTGTCCGAACAGGAACACATAGGGAAGGATCATCACCAGCTCTGGCATGAAAAGAAGCCCGATCGCTGATGATATCAGATATATGAGGAATGCAGCCAGTGGCTGGAATTCGTACAGCATGGGTATGATGAAGATCCCCGATATGAAATAAAGGGAGATCCTTCCCGCGGGAAGTATCGCCCCAATATAGAGCGTCAGTACTGTAAGAGCGACCAGCATGGCTCCGAGGCTTATCCTGTATGTCGGTTTCTGAAACCTGTTTCCTGCCATTATCTGCAACCTCTGTTTCCGCAGCACAGATCCATCAGACAAAGTCCGAGACAGAGATTGTCAAGATTGCATCCGTCCGCCGTACTTCCATAGAAATTCCTGAAACCGCCCATCTGATCCATGGTCCTGTATGCCCTTGTAAACTCCATGTTGGTCGGATCCATCTGATATGCGCTCGAGAACTCGCTCCTTGCGCCGTCCATCCAGCCCTTCCTGAGATAGATGATGCCCTTGAGATAATGCCATTCGGCGTCCCTGTCAGTCATCTGCTCCAGAAGGACGTCTGCTCCTTCTACGTCTCCGGAATTGATCCTGCTTCTTATATGGGCATACTTCGGGCTTCCCGAATATGCATTGCTGTATGAGGAATAATCATAGCCCGAGCCCGCTGAAGAAGAGGAATACGATCCACCGCCGCTCCTGATCCTCTGGATCTCGGTATATGCTGCGTTGATCTCCTTGATCTTCTCTGAAGCCTGTTCCTTCAGAACGCTGTCGGTATATCTGTCAGGGTGGTATTTCTTGGCCAGAGCTCTGTATGCTTTTTTGATCTCTTCATCGCTTGCGCTTGGAGAGACACCGAGCACGTCATATGGATTCATTCTTTTTCTTGCCTTTCAGTATCTGTTCGGTCTTTCCCGGGAGTCCTTCGTAGATTATGTTGTCCAGTATCTCCCTGTTCTTCTTTATGTTCAAGAGGTCATATGCCAGTGTCAGTTTTCTTAGAGAGCTCTTCATGTTGAACGACGCTCTCTCTCTTATATCTTCTTCATTCCCTTCCAGAAGATTGAAGATGTTGTACGAGCCTTTTTTTCTGTCCTTTTCCCTGTCCTCATATGCATCTGCAAGGTAGATCCATCTTCCAAGATGGTATCCGAGCTCCGAAAGTACCTGAGACTGTCCCTGGTAGTCAAGGACTGCCCTCACTATCTTGCCCGACGGATCGGCAGCAAGATCGATATCCTTCGTTTCTTCCTTCTCCAGGCGTCTCTGTCTGTCGAGTTCATCTCTCAATACACCTGTGACCCAGATATTTACAGAAGAGGCTTTTTCGTAAGCCTTCTTCCAGACGAGAAGGGGAACCTCTGCGAGGAACATCTCTCCGTCTTCTTTCTTGTCCTTTATGGATTCATATCCGAGCAGCACGTTGACAGCTGCGGCATATGACGTCCATGGTGTGCTCACCGAGGTCTGTCTGGTAAAGGGATGGATCACGCATGGGCTTCTGGTCTCTGTCTCTTCTCCCTCGGAAAAGGAGGAGAGCAGCAGGTGTACAAAATTGCAGTCATAATTAAGAAGAAGTCTCGGCGATATGCCGTACTTTCCAAGTTCCCTGCAGAGGCCGCAGTAATATGCCCTGTATTTTTCCAGATCTCTGACTTTGAGCTCCGGTCTGTTCACCGTAACGTATCCGAACATCATATTACCTCAGTATATGATTATACCATTTTTTAGACCATGGTTTCTCCCGCAGGGCCTTCCGGGACGATAGTTGACAATTATTCCACAGAATATTCACAGATGGACCTGATCTTCCTCCTTTGAAGGCAAAAAAAGACCCCCGTCCGAATGACGGGGGTCTTAATCTTCGTTTTTTCAGGAATCCCTGAATGCATTGTGTATGGCGATCACTGCTCTCTCGAAGTCTTCATTCTTGACTCCGATTATGATGTTTATCTCGCTTGAGCCCTGATCGATCATCCTGACATTGATGTCCGCTTCCGCAAGCGCCGAGAACAGTCTTGCGGCAGTACCGATGCTGTCCCTCATCCTCTTGCCCACCGTAGCTATGAGGGCTATGCCGTTTATTATCTCCACGCTGTCCGGTTCGCAGGATCTGTGTATGTCGTCTATTATGTCGTTGATGCTGCCTCTTACCTTTGAATCCTCAAGGACTACACATAGAGAGTCTATGCTTGAAGGCATGTGCTCGAACGGTATCCCGTATTTCTCTATGCTTGCAAGTACCCTCCTGCCGAAGCCGAGTTCCGCGTTCATTCCGGTCTTCTCTATCGAAATGATGGTGAAGTTCTTCTTGCCCGCTATTCCGGTAACGGCCCTGCCCTTGAAGTTCTCAATCGAGGGCACGATCATGGTCCCGGGATCAGACGGCTCATTTGTGTTCCTTACGTTTATTGGTATCGCATATTTGTATACAGGGAATATCGAATCCTCATGGAGCACGGAAGCTCCCATATAGCTGAGCTCTCTGAGCTCCCTGTATGTGATGGATTCCACTTTTCCGGGATCGGGCACCAGCCTCGGGTCCACCATATAGAACCCCGATACGTCCGTCCAGTTCTCATAGAGATCCGCTCTTACCGAAGCTGCAACTATGGCACCCGTTATGTCCGATCCTCCTCTGGAGAACGTCTTTATGTTTCCGTTGGGAAGGCTTCCGTAGAAACCCGGTATGACCGCCCTGTCGATGGACTTCAGTCTTTTTGACAGGAGCTTCTCGGTATTGGTCTCATCGTATCTGCCTCTCTTGTCGAAAAGGATCACTTCCGCAGCATCAATGAATGCATAGCCGAGATACTCTGCAAGCAGAAGGCCGTTCAGGTACTCTCCCCTGCTGGCGGCATAGTCTGCTCCCGCTCCGTTCAAGAGCCTTTCAAGAATGTGATCCAGTTCCCCTTCTATGTTCACTGTAAGTCCCAGTTCGTCCCTTATTCCGACGAACCTGTCCCTTATCATATTGAAATAGAACTCGTGGTTACCTCCGTTCTCTATCACGTTTTCAAGGGTATACAGAAGGTCTGTTATCTTTATGTCATATTCCGGGGATTTTCCGGGTGCGGAAGGAACGACATACCTCCTTTCAGGATCTGCCTGAACTATGTCCTTTACCTTTCTCATCTGCCCGGCATCCGCAAGGGACGATCCTCCGAATTTAACTACTTTTATTCCCATTTTCCAAACTTGCTCTCTTTATCTGTTTTTTCTGAAAAGGCTCGAAAGGAATCCCTTTTCTTTCTGAGGCGGAGTTTCTTCCTGCTCCTCCTTCTTCACCGGTCCCGCTTCTGCAAGATTTTCGGCAGGCTCGTCCTCTTCCCTTTCTGCGGGTTCGGATATGAGCCTTGCTTCTATGTAATAGCGCTTCTCGTTGGCCTCTCCGAGAGAAAAACACTTTTTCGGGAAAACGCCCATCTCCGACAGGCTGTCAAAGAAATCCGACTTGTTGAGTGCAGGCATCTGGAATCCCAGAGTGTCGTACTCCTGCGTCAGATCCTCGAACTCCTTGTTGCTGTGGATGTATTCCAGATTTGCAAGAGGATATTCCCTTACAAAGTCCTCTAGCACCGGCTGCAGCTGGTTGATCAGCATCTTGGCTGTGGGAGAATAGACCTCTATCCTTCCCGAGCTGCTCTTGCTGGTGAAGAATATGACTTCCGGAGCATCGCATACCTGCTGTGAAGGCTTCCTCCTCGAGAATACCAGCCTTGCATCTGCCCCGACCGAGTTCAGGTGGTCGACTATGTACTGTATGCACATGGAGGAGCTTGCTCCGCTGATGACCCTGTGGATCGGAAGAAGATCCATTGCAGGATCGTGCAGGTTTATGAGCTCGCACATTATATATCGGAGAGGATGATTCTCCATCTCCTCCGGCGTAAGGCCCTTCTTGGTCTCTTCCCATACGGCCTTTGCGGTAGCGAAGGAGTGATTGCCGTCCCCTACGCAGAATCTCATGCCGTCTCTCATCTTGAGTTTGGAAAGCTGCGTGAGGATGTCGTTCTCTATCTTCTTGTCAGTGATGAGATATCCGGTCGCACGTCCGCCATGCATCATGAGGTCGACATCATATATCTTCGTGAATGATTCTCTCTTCCTCCATATCGGCTCGATGACTCTGAAATGAGGGTCATCCATTAGGAGAATGACATGGGGAACTTCGAGCTCTGCTTCGCTCCTTATCTCTATCCTTGCATCGACTCTCTCGTCCAGGACTTCCTCGCTGGCCCTGATCTCGCTCTTTTTGAAGGGATCCTCGTCGAACTTCTCCAGGTCAACGGTGACCATGAGTCCCTTTCTGACTCTTCTGTTGAAAGTCCTCTCAACGAGTATGAACCCTTTCGGAAGAAGAGTGACTATCCCGTCATCCAGATATCTGCTCATGGTAGCCTTGATGTCGTCTATCATTGCATCCCTGTCCGGTGAGCTGAGATATATCTCGGGAAGGGTAATATGCAGCGTGGAGGGGCTTCCTCCCACTATCTTTTCCACGTCTCTCCAGTAAGTCTCGTTGGTCGTATACTGATCGCATGCTATGACGGCCCATTTTCTCATGTTGACCCTTCTGTCGGGTATCAGAGCCTCAGGTGGAAATATCCCTATATTCTGTTCCAGTTCCATATGCGCGTCCTTTCATCTTACCGGGAAAGACTCCCTTTCCCTCAGGTCAAGCCCAGATGAGCATTCTTTTATAGACTATAATATAGCATAATACCCGAGGGTGTTCAACTTGCCGGACTCGCACCGGGTATGCGGCGGAATCCCCCTACGTTCCCGAAATCCGTGCCATCATGCAAGATTTCCTTACCTAAACCGATTGTTATGATATAATGAATTCTAACTTATTTAACACAGATATCGTTTTATTTGAGGTGACATATATGAATCTGCCTGAGATCGAAAAGAAATGGCAAAAGAAGTGGGAAGACACCAGGCTCTACAGCTTTGACAGGAACAGCGATAAGCCAAAGAAATACGTGCTTGAGATGTTCTCTTACCCTTCCGGAGCAAAGCTCCATGTCGGGCACTGGTATAATTTCGGCCTGGCCGACACCTATGCGAGATACCAGCGCATGAAGGGCTACAACGTATTCCATCCGATGGGATTCGACGCATTCGGACTCCCTGCCGAGAACTACGCCATAAAGACAGGCATCCATCCCTATGACTCCACGGTAGCCAACATAGCCACTATGGAAAGACAGCTTAAGGAGATGGGAGCTTCCTTTGACTGGGATTATGAAGTCAAGACCTGCATGCCCGATTACTACAAATGGACTCAGTGGTGCTTCCTCCAGCTCTACAAGAACGGACTCGCCTACAGGGCATCCGCTCCGGTGAACTGGTGTCCGAAGTGCAACACCGTGCTTGCAAACGAGCAGGTGGTGGACGGTCTCTGCGAGAGATGCGGCACCCCGGTAATCAGAAAGCACCTTACCCAGTGGTTCTTCAGGATCACCAAATATGCAGAAGAGCTCATAGACGGACTCGAAGGCCTTGACTGGCCCGAAAAGACCAAGCTCATGCAGAAGAACTGGATAGGAAAATCCACGGGTAGCGAGATCACCTTCAGGATCGAAGGAGGCGGAGAGTTCTCCGTGTTCACGACACGTGCGGACACGCTTAACGGAGTCACGTATGTCGTCATCTCCCCTGAGCATCCTCTCATCGACAGCCTTACGACTCCTGAACAGAAGGAAGCCGTGGAAGCATACAAGGAATATGCTTCTAAAGCAAATGAGATAGAGAGGCTCTCGACTTCAAGAGAAAAGACCGGAGTTTTCACCGGTTCATATGCGATAAATCCGATCAACGGAAGAAAAGTCCCTATCTGGGCTGCTGACTACGTGCTCGCAAGCTACGGTACCGGCGTCGTCATGGCCGTTCCGGCACACGATGAGAGAGACTTCGAGTTTGCAGGCAAGTACGGACTTCCAATAGAGAGAGTCGTAGCCGGAAAGAACGAAGGGCAGAACGACGATCTTCCGTTCACTGACTACGAGGGAGTCCTCGTGAACAGCGGTCAGTTCGACGGTCTTACGGTGACCGAAGGCAAAAAGGCCATAACCTCCTTCCTCGAGAAGACCGGTCAGGCTCAGTTCAAGACCACATACAGGCTCAGGGACTGGCTCATATCCAGACAGAGATACTGGGGTGCCCCGATACCGATAATCCACTGTGAGGACTGCGGAGACGTTCCGGTCCCCGAAGAGGATCTTCCTGTAGCTCTCCCCTATGATGTGGACTTCACTCCGGACGGCACATCTCCTCTTGCAAAGCATGAAGGCTTTATGAACTGCAAGTGCCCGAGATGCGGCAGACCGGCAAGAAGAGATCCTGATACCATGGACACGTTCGTGTGCTCATCCTGGTACTTCCTCAGATATCCGGACAACAGGGACGACAAGATGGCATGGGATCCCAAGATCATCAACAGGATGCTCCCCGTCGACAAGTATGTCGGAGGAGCAGAGCATGCATGCATGCACCTTCTCTATGCCCGCTTCTTCGTGAAGGCCTTCCGCGATATGGGATACCTCTCCTTTGATGAACCGTTCCTTTCCCTCACGCACCAGGGCACGATCCTCGGACCGGACGGAGAGAAGATGAGCAAGTCCAAGGGCAACGTGGTATCTCCTGATGAATATATCTCCAAATACGGTTCGGATGCCTTCAGGATGTATCTCGGATTCGGATTCGCATACGTGGAAGGCGGACCGTGGAATGACGGCGGAATAAGGTCAGTCGCCAAATATCTCGACAGAGTGGAAAGGCTCGTGAACAAGATCTGGGCTGATGATCCTTCAGTCGGAAGGACAGACGAAGACAGGACAGTGAACCTTGTGCTCCACAGGACCATCAAGGCCGTGGACCAGGATCTGAACACCTTCTCCTTCAATACGGCCATCGCAAGGCTCATGGAGCTCACTAACGCTCTGTACAAGTATACCGATGAGGAATACAACGTTTCCTTTGCGCGCAGCTGCATCAGGACCCTCCTGAAGCTTCTTGCTCCTTTCGCTCCTCATTTCTCAGAAGAGCTCTGGGAACAGATAGGAGAAGATTACAGCATCTTCAATCAGGATTTCCCGACGTACGAGGAGAAATATCTGGTGGAAGACGAGATCACCTATCCTCTTCAGATCAACGGAAGAGTGAAGGACAGGTTCTCCATCTCCAAGGATGCCACGAAGGAAGAGATCGAAGAATATGTCATGAAGAACTTCTCCGATGTCTTCAGCGGTTTTGATATCGTTAAGAAGGTCATCGTTCCGGGAAGGATAGTGAACATAGTCGTAAAACCGAAACAGTAAATAAAGACAAATGTAAAAGAGGGAGACAAGGAAGTCTCCCTCTTTTACATAGTCCAAAAGATCAGGACATGTCCGTTATGTCAAATATGAACCAGCTTAAAGGAGCAGCCGTCTTAAGCGCGATACCGCAGTATCTGCATACCTTCTGCCCTATCTGGCTTACGGGTGCGCCGCAGTTCGGACATTTGTAGACCTGGATCTTCTTCTCATAATCAGGTGACTCGGCAGCGATATATTTAACTGCCAGTTTTCTCTGGTAGGTATATCCCTCGACTGAATACTGATACGAGACCTGATATGTGACATAGCAGAGATCCCCGTTATCCTCAAACTTGCTTACAGCTGCGCTGTGCACTCTCGGATCCGTCCAGTTGACTGTGTTCTTTGCCTTTTCAGCAGTCTCCTCCATCATCTCGAGAAAGCTCCTGACTCCGTCCTTCTCAGTAAATGAAGACACCCCTGAAAGCAGGCTCTTCAGATACGAATCCCCATCCATGACGGCTCTTCTGACCATCAGTTCATTGTCATATTCCGGGAACCTCCTGAGTATCTGAGGGATCACTATCCTGTCCACGTTGGAAAGTGATCTCGGAGTGGCCTGTGCCTCAGCGTCCCCTTTTCTTATGTCATCGACCAGGTCGCTCACTTTGCTGTAGCCCTGGGCAACAAAGCTCAGGATCCTCATTATCCCATATATCAGAACGCCCAGGATACCGAATCCCAGCGCGATCATAATTATGATCCTTAATGTACCGCTCATAACTTCACCTCAAAAAATCGCTTCAAATATCAGCATCCACACAGGCATCAGGATCAGGCAGACGAATATGCTTGCAAGAAGACACTGAGTGGCAAATTTATAGTCAGACCCGTATTCCTCTCCCACTATCGGGATATTGTTCATGACCGGCATCGCACTCATCATCACGAAGATCTTGGTAACGACCGGTTCGAAACGGAACAGCATGCAGAGTGCGAACACGATAACAGGAGCTATGATGCATCTTCCGAGCAGGACCAGGAGCATGTCTCTTGATACCCTGAGGTTCCTGAACCCTATCTTATGGAGCACATAGCCCGCATACAGTACTGCTAGAGGTGTGCAGAGACTGCCGAAATAGGTGACTGCTCTGGAAAGGAATCCCGGAAGCTTGATGTTCAGTGCTATCAGTATCACCGCAACAATGATGCTTATGAATCCAGGTGAGAACAGCTTCTTAAGGCTCTTGAGATTGAATCCCTCGCTGTTAGCTCTGTCGCTGGATATCACATAGACACCGAGGGACCAGAACAGGAATGAATGGGCAAGGTCATATACGAATGCATAGCCCGCATCATTTCCGAATATGGCCTGACAGACCGGATAGCCTATGAACATGGTATTGGCTCCGGCCATCATGGCAATGAGGATACCCTTCCTTCCCTTCTCCACCTTGAACAGCTTTGAAACAAGGAAAGCCATCAGATACATCAGGAGTATCGCAATGAGCATGATGAGTGCTCCCCTTAATATCTCCGGAATGGATTCCCTCGTGAAATTGGCGGTCATGTTTCCTATGGATGCGCAGGGCACTCCGAACAGGATGATGAGCTTCGACATGAATGACGCCGCTTTCTCATCCAGGAACCCCTTTGCGGCAAGGAAATATCCCACCGCTATTATTATCCCTATCGTGATAACGATCTCGATCGCCTGAAGCATCCTTTATCCCTCACAGATCTTCTTATACTCCTCGAGAGCAGCACCGAACTCCTGCATGCAGAGCTCGACAGCCTCTCCTACCTCTATTCCTGCATCCCTCAATATGTTCTCGGGATAGTCGCTTCCGCCGGCGCTCAGGAACCTTCTGTATCTGTCCTTCATTCCAGGGTCAGTCTCCAGTTTCCTGACTATTGCGGAGGCACAGGAGAATCCGACCGCGTACTTGTATACGTAGAAGGCACTGTAGAAATGAGGTATCCTTGCCCATTCGAGAGCGATGGTATCATCCTCTTCCATGGACGGTCCGTAATAATCCGCATTTATCTTTCCGTAGAGTGAACAGAGCCCCTCTGCTGTCATGGCATTGCCCTTCTCTATCTCCTCATGAACGATCTTCTCGAACTCAGCGAACTGTGTCTGCCTGAAGACTGTCGTCCTGAACTGATCGATATAATGATTGAGCACATATACCTTAAGAGCAGGATCCTTAACTGTCCTCATGAGATATTTGGTAAGCAGTATCTCGTTGACCGTCGAAGCCACCTCTGCCACGAAAATTGTATACCCCGCTGTCGGATACGGCTGATTGCTGTTGGAATAGTACGTGTGCATGGAATGGCCGAGCTCGTGGGCGATAGTGAATACGCTTCCGAGGTCCTCCCTAGTATTCAGGAGCATGAAGGGATGGGTCCCGTATACTCCCCAGGAATATGCGCCGCTCCTCTTTCCGTCATTTTCATACACATCCATCCATCCGTCGGTAAACGCATGCCTGGCTGTATCAGTGTAGTCTTCTCCGAGCACCTTCAGGGCTTCGAGGATCATCTTCTCGGCATCTTCAAAGGTATAGCTGTTGTTGAAATCCCTGACCAGAGGCACGTAGATATCGTACATGTGGAGTTCATCGACTCCGAGTATCTTCTTTCTTAGAGCGACATAATCGTGGAGAAGTCCCATGTTCTCATGGATCTTCCGGAGGAGGCTGTCATACACCTCGGTGCTGACATTGTCCTGGAAGAGCGCATTCTCAAGAGCGCTAGCATAGTTCCTTGCCTTTGCAAAGAAGATGTCGGATCTCACTGAGCTCAGGTATGTGGCAGCCAGGGTGTTTATATGATCCCTGAAATATCCGTAGTAGTTGTCGAAGGCCTTTTTCCTGAGTTCCCTGTCCTGATCTTGGAGAAGGGACATATACCTTGCATGGCTCAGCTCTATATCCTTTCCCTCATGTTCGAAGGGGCGGAAACTGATGTCCACATTGTCAAGCATGCCGAAGATCTCCCTCGATCCCCTCGCTATCTCATCAGCTTCGGAAAGGAGCTTCTCCGACTCTTCGCTCAGGACATGCTGTTTCTTTCTGAGAATGTTCCTAAGCTCGAAAGAATACTCCTTCAGCTCCGGTGCCTCTATGAACGTCTTCATCCTGTCATCTTCAAGTTTCAGAAGCATGGGTTCCAGGAAAGCAAGTGCGCTCGACACCTTCACCATAAGGGATCCGGCTCTCTGCGTCATTCCCTGATACAGGGATACGGAACCGTCCTCATCCTGTCTCATCTTCGCATAGGTGAAGATCCTCTCCATATGGAAATAGATATCGTATATCTCATCCAGTCCCTTCTTCATCGATTGAGCATCATCCGTCAGATGCTCCTTTATCAGCGATATTGACGGGATCCTTGCCTCCAGCTCTGAGAATTCCTTTTCCCAGGCCTCGTTCGTCTCAAAAATATCCTCAAGTCTCCACTTGAATCTGCTGTCAGTCTCACTTCTCTTCATCTTTCACACCATTTTCTATATATCTGTACTTGCTTATGTCAGAAAGCCCTATGTTCTCATTGTTCGCTATATATTCCACCGTCTCCTCGATGTCATCAGAGACCAGGAAGAGATCAAATGCCCTCGGATTCACGAACATCTTGTCCGTTATCTCGTGGAGATATGCAAGAAGCCCGTCGAAATACCCCGCTATGTTTAAGATGGCTATGGGCTTTGCATGCTGTGCTAGCTGCCTTCCAACGAGTATCTCGAAAAATTCCTCAAATGTACCCACGCCTCCGGGAAGGACTATGAATCCGTCGGAATTGTCCTCCATCGCCTTTTTCCTCTCCCTCATGGTGTCCGTGAGGATGAGCTCGGTACAGTGCTCATGTATGACTCCGTCGGGGAGAAAGAACCTCGGGGTCACTCCTATGACCTTTCCTCCATGAGCAAGGGCACCGTCAGCACACGCTCCCATCATGCCGTATTTACCGGCACCGAAGACAATAGTATGTCCCTTTTCAGCCAGAGCCTCTCCCAACTGATATGATGTATCCAGATAGATCTGATCGATTATGGAGCTCGATGCTCCGTATACGCATATGTTCATACGTATCCTCCTTTTCATACAGGATAATTATAGCCCATATGGAAGGGAAATAAAAATGCGCTCCTTTGCTCATCCTCTTTTTTCCCTTGATACAGGCATTTCCCGTCTCTTCGTGAGTTTACTTTGTTCTTTTCATATATTATACTTATAATCTGTAAATCTAATGGAGTGAATAAAGAATGGATCGTAAGTACGAAATAGCCAAACTGTTATCCGAAAAGACAATGATGAGCCCTGAAGACATCATGGGCATCATCGAGACGCCTCCCGACATGGCTCTCGGCGATTTTGCCTTTCCGTGTTTCCGCCTGGCAAAACAGTTCAGGAAAAGCCCACAGATGATATCCCAGGAGATCGCTTCCGGGATCACGGAACTTCCTTCTTTCCTTGACAGGATAGAAGTAAAGGGTCCTTATCTCAATTTCTACCTCTCAAGGCTCGACTACGCAAAGAGCACCGTCAGAGAGATCCTTGAACAGGGAGAAAGATACGGATCATCCGATGAGGGACAGAAAAGGAACGTCGTCATCGACTATTCTTCCATCAATATAGCAAAGCCCTTCCACATAGGGCATCTCAGCACTACCGTCATAGGAAGTTCGCTTTACAAGATATTCAACCACCTGGGATACAATTCCGTAGGCGTAAATCATCTCGGTGACTGGGGCACCCAGTTCGGAAAACTGATAACCGCATATAAGCTCTGGGGAGACAGGGATGAAGTGAACGAAGGTTCCATCCATGCCCTTTTAAAGCTCTATGTACGTTTCCATGACGAAGCCGAAAAGGATCCTTCCCTTGAAGATCAGGGAAGATACTGGTTCAAGCAGATAGAGGACGGAAACCCGGAGGCTCTTGAGCTTTTCGACTGGTTCAAGGAGCTCACCCTGAAGGAAGTCCAGAAGATATATGACATACTGAACATCAGATTTGACTCCTATGCCGGAGAAGCCTTCTACAACGACAAGATGGCTCCCGTGATACAGGAGCTCGAGGAGAAGGGACTGTTAAAGGACAGCGAAGGCGCCAAGGTCGTGGATCTTGAAGATTACGGAATGCCTCCCTGCCTGATACTGAAGTCTGACGGCGCTACCCTTTATGCCACGAGAGACCTCGCCTGTGCATTCTACAGAAAGAAGACCTATGATTTCTACAAGAACATCTACGTGGTGGCATATCAGCAGAACCTCCACTTCCAGCAGCTTTTCAAGGTGATAGAGCTCATGGGATATGAGTGGGCAAAGGATATGGTTCACGTGGCGTTCGGCATGGTCTCCATGACTGAGGGAACCCTCTCCACAAGGAGCGGAAGGGTCATATTCCTTGAGGACGTGATCAGAGACGTGATAAACAGGGCACGCGAGATCATAGAGGAAAAGAATCCCGATCTTCCGGACAAGGATGAGACGGCAAAGCAGGTTGGAGTCGGAGCTCTCATATACAGCACGCTCTCCAACAACCGCATAAAGGACATAGTGTTCGACATAAACAAGATACTGAACTTTGACGGTGAAACAGGACCTTATGTACAGTATACGCATGCAAGGGCCTGTTCCGTCATAAGAAAGGCCGGAGACCTGGAGGACGTCGTTCCCGACTACTCCGAGATCGCCTCCGAGGAGGCGTACCCCCTCGTAAAACTGCTCGGTGACTTCCCGGAAGTCATAAAGAGAGCTGCAGAGAAATACGAGCCCTTCTACATCACCCGCCATGTGACCCAGATAGCTCAGGCATTCAACAAATACTACTATGACGTCAGGATCATAGATGAAGACAGGAACAGGACGAAGGCAAGGCTTGACCTTGTCAGCGCCACTGCTTCCACCATCAGGACAGGTCTCGCTCTTCTGGGCATAGAGGCTCCCGAGAGAATGTAACTTTAAGAGAGGTAAATATACATGTTAGACATCAAGTTTCTGAGAGAGAACCCCGAGATAGTCAGGCAGAACATACGGAACAAGTTCCAGGACAGCAAGCTGCCTCTTGTGGATGAGGTCATAGCTCTCGACAGAGAGAACAGGGACATCAAGGGCGAGGTCGAGGCTCTTAGAGCTCAGAGGAACAGACTGAGCAAGGAGATCGGTGGCCTGATGAAGCAGGGCAAAAAAGACGAGGCTGAACAGGTAAAGGCTCAGATCGCCAAGGATGCAGAACGCATGGAAGAGCTCGACGAGCGTGAAAAGGTCGTTGAGGAAGAACTTAAAAAACGCATGATGGTGATCCCGAACATAATCGACCCGTCCGTTCCGATAGGAAAGGATGACAGTGAGAACGTCGAGGTCATGAGATACGGCGAGCCCGTTGTCCCGGATTTCGAGATTCCCTATCATTCCGATATAATGGAGTCCTTCAACGGACTGGATCTCGACTCTGCAAGAAGAGTTGCGGGAAACGGTTTCTATTATCTCATGGGAGATATCGCAAGACTTCATTCCGCAGTGATCTCGTATGCCCGGGATTTCATGATCGACAGAGGCTTCACATACTGTATCCCGCCGTTCATGATAAGAAGCAATGTGGTCACCGGAGTCATGAGCTTCACTGAGATGGATGCCATGATGTATAAGATCGAAGGAGAAGATCTCTATCTCATAGGTACGAGTGAGCATTCCATGATCGGAAAGTTCATAGACACCATGAACAAGGAAGAGGACCTCCCCTATACTCTCACCAGCTACAGCCCTTGCTTCAGGAAAGAAAAAGGCGCTCACGGCATCGAAGAAAGAGGCGTATACAGGATCCATCAGTTCGAAAAACAGGAGATGATAGTGGTATGCAAGCCTGAGGACAGCCCGATGTGGTTCGACAAGCTCTGGCAGAACACCGTGGATCTTTTCCGTTCTATGGATATCCCCGTAAGGACTCTTGAATGCTGCTCGGGAGACCTTGCAGATCTCAAGGTGAAATCCATTGACGTCGAGGCATGGTCGCCCCGTCAGAAGAAATACTTCGAAGTCGGAAGCTGTTCCAATCTCGGAGACGCCCAGGCAAGAAGGCTCAGGATAAGAGTCAAGGGCCCGAACGGCAACTATTATGCCCATACCCTCAACAATACGGTAGTGGCACCTCCTAGAATGCTCATAGCATTCCTCGAGAACAATCTCCAGGCAGACGGTTCCGTCAGGATCCCGGAAGTGCTCCGTCCATACATGGGCGGCATGACCGAAATAAGGAAAAAGTAATACAATCTATATAAAACAGATCCTCTCGGAGTATCCTCCGTTAGGAAGGTGCTTGGGAGGCAACATTCACCAGCTCAAAAAACAGAAAACCGGTGCGGCCGCAATGGCCGCGCCGGTTTTTTCACTTGGATTAAGGGATCAAAATCCGATGCTCGTTATGAGTGCGGACGTCGTCAATTCATGATTTCTGCGGACCGGGTACAGAATCCTTCTGTAAATCTGCCCGGTTGATTGCCGGCGTCTCTACACGCTTTGCCAGATACAGGCAGTATGCCACAGATACGACGACGATCACGATGTGCAGGATCATATTCAAAAGCTGAGATCCTTCGTCGGATGCGAATACAGAGGATACGTCGATGAAGCTGTGTGCCAGGATCCCGGGCAAAAGGCTCCCGCTCTTGTAAAACACTAACGTAAAGACGAAGCCGACGGCAACCGCGAAAACCACCTGATTGAGCGTCTCGATCAGGTCCTGTCCGGTAAACAGATTCAGAATATGTCCGAGCCCGAAGGTGACGGAGGAGACGATGACGGCTGATTTGACGTTGCCGTTCTTCAGCATCGCCTTGTACAGGAAGCCCCGGAAGATCAGCTCCTCCACAAAACCGATGATGGCCATGGAAACGGCGGCATAGATCAGTCCCGGCATCGGGTAATCCGGGGAGAAACCGCTGAAAAGATTCAGGCAGGAGAAAAGCCACAGCGGGATGAACCACAGCATAGCCTTGCTGTTCTTCGCCCATCCGGCCAAGCCGTACTTCTCCATGAGGCCGTTCCGCTTCACGAACAGGAACATCGCGGCGGAGAGCACGAGCAGGCCCAGCATCTGCCACGGCGAATCGAGCCCAAAATTGCTTTTCAGCGTCCCCATGCCAACGGTGTAGATCACGATCCATAGGATCGCAAAGCCGATCTCGCTTTTTTCATACAGTTTTTTCATGTTCCTTCTCCTCCTGCATAGCCGCGAGAAAAGCGCCGTCCCAGGCCCGTTCCAGGTGCTCCGCGACCAGTTTTTCATCATATTCCAGACCGTTGTTGGCAATGATGCTGGCATAGCCGTGCGCAAACAGCGCCACGGTCAGAAATATCTGCTTGGTTTTTTCCATGCTCAATCCGGTGCCCTCCTGCATGGCGGCCAGGACCGGGATCAGTGCTTCTGAATCGATCATCTCCAGCAGGCTGTGCTCCGCCGCATATCCGGACTGAAACAGAAAGCGGAACAGCTGCGGCTCCTCCACGGCGAATCGGATATAGTTCAAGCCGATTTGCAGGATCGGATCCTGTTCCGGCGAAATCGTCATTATATTCTCTGAATGTAGCTGATCCACCCTCGCGTAAGCAGCCCGTTTCATCGCGTCAATGGTTGAAAAATGATACATGACCGGCTGCGTGGAACAGTGCAGCTGCGCAGAGACCGTTCTGGCGTTGATGTTCTCATATCCGCTTTGTTTTGCAACTTCAATGGCTGCATGTATAATCATGTCTTTTGTAATCCTTGTTTTTGGCGGCATACACAGCCTCCTTCTTTGAATTATAACAATCGTTACATAACGGGAATTATAATATGTGTTCTTCGACCTGTCAATACCGTGTCCAAAAAAAGACACCCGGAAATGATTCCGAGTGACTTGAAACAGCAAAAAGAGAGGCACCTTCCTTACGAAGAGCCTCCCTCGCGGATCTGTTTTTTATTTTTGCCATTCCCATACATCGGTACCTGACGATGTATCGATCCTGCAGTCGCTTGCATCCTCAGTGCCGAAGGCTTTGAAATACAGTTCCTCCATCGGGATCCATATCTCACTAAATGCCTTGAAGTGATCTCCTTCTCTTTTTTTCAGCCTCTGCTCCTGAACAGTCCTGTCTGCAGTGACGAAAAGCTTTATGTCATACATGTCTCTGAGCAAAGGATGCTGTGAATAGCTGCCTTCTACTATGAGGATCTCTGAAAGCGGCAGTACCATTTCGTACTTCATCCTGTCATTCGGACAGTCATACGCCCTGTATACGGTCTTATCTCCCCTGGCGAACGGCTCCAGTATCTCGGTCCTGAGTCTCATAAGATCCATGTTGCCTGCGGGAATGCTTCTCCATTCCGGATCCCTGTCCCTGAAGGGCATATAGTAATCGTCCATATGGACCGTATCAGAATTCAGAACGTTCGCAAGAGTTCCAGCAAGACTTGTCTTTCCGGAACCGCATCTTCCGTCTATGCTTATAAAAGCTCTCCCCTTTTTCCGGAGGAGAGCTCTTACCTTTTCAAAAAAGATATCCCTTCCTTCATTCGGAGATCTTGTATCCTGTTTCCCTGTCGACGACATTTCTGTATTCACCCTGCCCGAGATATGCCTTAACGTTGTTGACAGCCACCTCTGCGATGACTCCCCTTGAAACCGGCGAGTTCATTCCTCCGGAAATATGCGGAGTGATGTATGCGTTCGGGGCCTTCCAGAGAGGATGATCCTGCGGAAGGGGCTCGGGATCTGTGACGTCAAGTCCGCATGCAGCTATAGCGCCTTCTCGTAAAGCATCGTTAAGGGCATCCGTATCAATTGCGGTACCTCTTCCGACGTTTATGATGATGGCAGTCTTCTTCATGGAGAAGATCCTCTCCCTCGACATGATATGAGCCGTCTTGTCGGTGCCCGGCAGGCACATTGCTATTATGTCAGCCTCAGGAATGAGTTCGTCCAGTTCGGAATTCAGATGTATCTCGTCAAAGAACTCCACGCTCTTCGTGGAAGATCTTCTCACTCCTATCGTCACGGCTCCGAATGCCTTCATCCTCTTTGCAAATTCGCTTCCGATATTGCCCGTGCCGAGTATGAGGACCTTTGCTCCGTAGATGTGCTGTCTTTCAGCCATATTTCTCTTCCAGAGGCCTTCCTTCTGATTCTCGCGGTATTCGGGAAAACGGTTCATGATGTTCAGTATCATTCCGCTCATCCATTCGCTTATGATTATTCCGTATGCGCCTGTGGCATTTGTGAGGACCGTACTGTCAGGCAGCACTCCCTTCTCGCAGTAGTCCGTGCTTCCTGCACTGTTGAGAGCGACGAGACCGAGATCGGCGTTCTCATGGAGACGACCTTTGGGAGGATTTCCGAGTATTACATTGGCTGTAAGAACGTCCTCGTCTGTGATCTCCTTCCCCTTCTTCAGTACCAGTTCTCCATCCTTCAATATCTCCTTAAGCTGAGCGAGATATTTGGGCTCCATATCGTAAGTAAGCAATACCTTCATGTTTCAAACCTCCATATATAAAAGGCCAGAGTGAAACTCTGGTCTTATAGTTCTTTTTGTCCGTGTCAGATCTTATGGAACTCTGCGATATCCATAATAAATACTGTAGCTCCGCCAACAGTGACTTCAACAGGATAAGGAGTATACATTCCCATGGCACCCATTGCCGGTGACGGGAACACCTCTATCTGTTTTCTGCTGACGCAGATCTTCTTTATAATGCCCATTGCAGCCTCAAGTCTGTCATCCTCTACTCCAAGAAGAAGTGTGGTATTTCCGGAACGGAGGAAACCACCTGTGGATGCCAGTTTCGTAACACTGAAACGATCATTCATAAGGGAAGAGATCAGGTTTGATGCATCTTCATCTTGAACTATAGCGATTATTAATTTCATTATTTGTCCTCCTGTCATCATACCGCAGAAATCCTATGCAGCATAATAAATGAACATAACCGACCTGCGATTATGGAATTATTATAGCTTGCATTGAAGAAAAATACAATTCCAGTGAACTTAAGTGGCCCAACTGTTCAAAAAATATTTATCCTTTGTCCGTAAATCGCAGCTATTTTTGCTTATTTACAGGACTCATGAGCCAAGAGTTTCCTCCTCTATGTTATAATAGATTGTGATTTTGATTGGAGATTTAAATAATGAACAGAATTGCCGATTTTATGCTCATATCCGAAGAACAGTTCAGAAAGGATCTTGATTCCCTCGGACTCTGTGCCAGTTACGAGGATATCTCCCTTCCTAAAAGAGCCACCTCCGGGTCGGCGGGATATGACTTCTATCTCCCTATGGATATCACCCTTGAGCCGGGTGAGGAGATGACCGTTCCCACGGGCATCCGCACAAGGATAGATGAAGGCTGGTTCCTCATGTGTGCTCCGAGGAGCGGACTCGGTTTCAGGTTCCGTCTTCAGCTCAACAATACCGTCGGCATAATCGACAGCGACTATTTCCATGCAGAGAACGAAGGACATATCATGGCTAGGATGATAAACGATTCCCGCACCGGAAAGACCGTCAGACTTAATAAAGGCTCTGCCTTCATGCAGGGCATATTCGTTCCCTTCGGCATTACGAATGACGATAATGTCTCTCAGATCCGTACAGGCGGATTCGGGAGCACCTCAGATAAAGGAGAAGACAAATGAAAAAAACACTCAGGTTCGTATGTTTCTTGTCAATGCTCGTAATGATCCTGTCTCTTACGGCAGCATGTGCGAAAAAGGATGAGAACTCCAAGTACAAGACCACCATCAAGATCGAATGCACCAAGATATTCGATCATGAAGCAGATCTAAACCCCGACAAGAAGGATTTCGTCCCGAAGGATGGCATAATCCTGGATACCGTTGAGGTAAAGATCGGAGATGACCAGACAGTATACGATCAGCTCGTAAAGGCATGTGAAGCCCACAAGATCTCATTCGCATCTCAGAAATCCGATTACGGCATGTATGTAGACGGTATAGCTCAGATCCAGACCGCAGACTGCGGAGAGATGTCCGGATGGCTGTTCTATGTTAATGATGAAATGGGTGCAGCAGCCTGCGACCAGATAGTCCTCAAGGAGGGCGACTCTGTAAAGTGGGTATTCATCTGTGACTACTCCACAGACGTAAAGTAAATCTAAAGGGCTGAGGAACTCAGCCCTTCTTTCTTATGAAACTTCGCTTTAAGGAATATCATCCTCTCTGTGATGCTTTTTTCTACATACTCTGCATAGTGTTCACGGCCATAAGCAGGCATCCTCTGACCATGGTCATATCTTTATGCGCCTCCATACTGTTCCATATCATAAACAGGACCGAGAAGATGTTTTCTTTTTTCCTTAAGGTGATACTTCCCATAATACTAATAACCACCTTCATAAACCTTCTTTTCAATCACTATGGCGTCACAGTACTTTTCAGTCTGAGACCGGGATTCAACGTGACACTGGAAGTCGTCATGCAGGATATCCTGCTCTGTCTCTGTTTCGCATCGATCACTCTGTGGTTCAAGGCTTTCAGTGACAGCATGGGGTTCAGAAAACTGAGTTTCCTGTTCAGCGGATGGCTCTCCTCCATAGGAATGATACTGGTGCTGGCAATGAGGTTCATTCCGGCATATATCTCTCACGCTCTCCTCATCGGGTCTTCCGTCAGGGGAGAATATATGGTCTATCGTGCCGGGGATAAAAGCAAAAGAAGTCTTAAGGAGCGGTTTCATGAGGGCTCTTCCATTCTGGCTTCCCTTTTCGACTGGTCTCTGGAATCCTCCATCGAGACAGCCGATTCTCTTAATTCAAGAGGATTCTCATTAAAGGGCAGAACCATTTACCACGATTACTCTTGGACATTCAGGGAAACGATATGCTCCATATCCTTCACCCTGATACTCGTCCTACAGATAATATCACTGATACACGGAAGTTTTGATGTCAGATACAATCCGGTCATAAAGTTTCCCGTTACGGACGTTGTCTCCGTATCCGGATTCATTTCCTTCGGAGTCCTCGTCCTCATCCCTTCCCTGATCGATGCAGCAGGTGCAATAAAATGGAAAAGATTAATGTCTCGTCTTTGAGCTTCACTTATCCGTCGGGTTCTGTCCCGGCTCTAAAAGATATCTCCTTCTCCCTTGAATCTGGAGATTTTATGCTGGTCACCGGACCTAACGGGTCAGGCAAATCCACACTGTTAAGGATGCTGAAACCTCAGATCTCTCCCGCAGGTGAACTGAAGGGCTCCATAACTTTCGGAGAGACAGATATCCGGTCCATGAGCATGGAAGAGCAGGTATCGAGGATAGGTTTCATATCACAGGATCCGATAAACCAGATAGTCACCGACACTGTCGAGGAAGAGATGGCTTTCGGACTTGAGAGTCTCAGAATGTCCCATGACAGTATTTCTGTCAGGATCGCCGAGACTTCTGCTTTTCTGGGAATAGAGGAACTCCTTCACAAAAGATGCCTTGAACTTTCAGGCGGAGAATTGCAGCTGGTAAATCTGGCTTCAGTGATGGTAATGCGGCCTGAGCTGCTGATACTTGATGAACCTGTCACTCAGCTGGATCCCCTCTCTTCCGAGAGGTTCATGGCTGCTCTCGAAAGGATCAACAGAGAACTTGGCACGACAGTGATAATGGCTGAGCACAATCTTTCCGGACTGCTTCGTGCCGCAGACAGACTTCTGGTCCTGGAAGACGGATCCCTGAAAGGATATGGGGAGGTGAGGGAAGTTGTAACCTCCCTCTACAGGGATGATGCTTCTCTTTTTGCAGCACTTCCGGCATATGTCAGGTGTTGCCTCAGGCTCTCGAAAGGCGGGATATGTCCGAAGGATGTCCGGGAAGCCGCCCGCTATCTGTCCGGAATTGAATTAAGGACTGCCGTGGTTGATAACAAACCTGCAGCTGATACTCATGTCTCCGTAAGGGGTTCCCATCTGTATATGAGGTATACGAGAGATTCCGAGGATATACTTAAGGACCTGTCCTTTGAGTTCCCGGCAGGACGGACCATAGCAGTGTTCGGCATAAACGGGTCCGGCAAATCCACCCTTCTTAGGACTATTTCAGGTATTCTGAAGCCCTATTACGGGAGACTCGATGTCCGTGTTGATACTTCATCTCTCCTTCCCCAGGACAACAGCACTCTCTTCTCAAAGGAGACCGTCAGGGATGAACTCAATGCTTCCGGTTCTTCGGACCGTACCGTCACGGATGCCGCAGAGCTGTTCGATCTCAATGATGTCCTTTCAAGACATCCCTTCGATATATCATCCGGTGAGAGGCAAAGGGTCGCTCTTGCAAAGATATGGCTCAGGAACTCAGACATGATACTTATGGACGAACCCACGAGATCTCTGGACAATACGTTCAGAAAGAAGCTGACCGGTCTGATCAGGGAACGCAAGACGGGGAAGACAGTTATCATCGCCTCCCATGACATGGAATTCATGGCCGACAATGCGGATATCTGTTATTTTCTTCATGACGGAAAACTCATAGGTCCGTATGATCCCGATGCTTTCTTCGGTGAGAACCGCTATTTCACGACCGGTCTGTCTATCGCCTCCTCAAGAGCAGGCTGCAGATTGATAAGAGAGGATGATCTGGTGATCCCGGATGAAACACTATAGACTGTTCCAACTGATCATAACGCTCATAATAATGGCTCTCATAGCCGTGTGGGCACTGTATTTCCGGGAGTACTACATGCTGATGAGCGTACTCATCATCGTGCTGTCCTTCATTCCCGTATATATACAGTTCGATCACAGGAGATACAGGCTCAGGGACGTGGTCCTGGCGTCTGTGCTGATAGCCCTTGCCGTAATAGGCAGAGTGGCCTTCTTCATGTTGCCTAACGTAAAGCCAATGTGTGCCATAGTGATACTCTCAGGAATCTGCATGGGAGGAGATTTCGGTTTCATAGTTGGGTCCCTCGGTGCATTCATCTCGAACATATTCTTCACGCAGGGCGTCTGGACACCGTTCCAGATGGTCTCCTTTGGGATCATCGGTTTCCTGAGCGGACTTATATTCGAAAAGAAGGAGAAGATAGGCCGGATCACCCTTGCCGTTTTCGGTTTCATATGCGGATGCTTCATATATGGTCTTCTTGTCGAAGGCAGCACCCTCATCTTCCTTGACGTTGGTTCTTCCTTTGCGGCCATACTGGCAGTCTACATTTCCGCGATACCCTCGGACCTTATCCATGGTCTTTCCACTGCACTCATACTGTTCTTCTTCGGAGAGCGGTTCATACGTAGTCTCAGGCGAATAATCAGCAAATATGCTCTCTATGACAGAGAGTCTGCCGAATTCGAGACATAAAAAGAAAGCTCCCGGAGTCTGACCCATCAGTCTCTGAAAGCCCTCTTCATGTACTTATATATCACTCACACGTTGAATCTGAACAGGACCACATCTCCGTCCTGCACCACGTATTCCTTTCCTTCCGAACGGATCAGTCCCTTTTCCTTTGCGAGGGTCATGTTCCCGTCCAGTTCCTTCAGTTTGTCGAATGCTATGACTTCTGCTCTTATGAAGCCTTTTTCAAAATCTGAATGAATCTTCCCTGCAGCCTGCGGAGCCTTGGTCCCCCTGGTTATGGTCCATGCTCTCACTTCTTTCGGGCCCGCGGTGAGATAGCTTATGAGACCAAGAAGCGAATAGGACTTCTTTATGAGCTCATCTATTCCGGATTCTTCCATTCCGAGTTCCTTGATGAACTCCTGCTTTTCTTCCGGTTCGAATCCGGACAGTTCTTCTTCCACCTTTACGCAGATCCTGACTGCCTCAGAACCTTCCTTCGCAGCATATTCCTTCAGTTTCTTGAAATACGGGATCTCCTCATCTGAAAGGGCAATATCATCTTCGGATATGTTTCCAACATATAGTATCGGCTTGCTGGTAAGAAGGAACAGTTCCCTCATGAAGGGCTCTTCTTCCTCAGAGAGCTCTATGCTCCTTGCAGGTTTTCCGCTCTCAAGAGTCTCAAGGACCTTCTTTTGCAGCTCGTACTCGGTACGTATCTCCTTGCTTCCTGTCTTGACCAGTTTCTCAGTCTTCTGAAGCCTCTTGGAAACAGTCTCCATATCTGCGAATATGAGTTCGAAATTGATGGTCTCTATATCCCTCAGGGGATCTATCGAGCCATCCACATGGACTATGTTGTCGTCTTCGAAACATCTCACCACCTGGATTATGGCATCTACTTCCCTGATATGGGAAAGGAACTTGTTACCGAGACCTTCTCCGTTACTGGCCCCTTTGACCAGTCCTGCGATATCGACCAGTTCTATAGTGGCGGGAGTGAATTTCTCCGGATCATAAATGTTTGCCAGATAATCCAGTCTCTGATCAGGTACACTGACCATGCCTACATTGGGCTCAATGGTGCAGAACGGATAGTTTTCGCTGGCAGCACCTGCTTTTGTTATTGCATTGAAAAGGGAGCTCTTTCCCACATTCGGAAGTCCCACGATACCTAATTTCATATTGGTCTACTCTCCATATCCGTAATGGCTTTCATAATATTAACATGTGAGTTCTGTTTTGAAAACACCGCCGTTATATAAGGTGCTTTTCCCTCATTGCTTTTTTCAGTCTTTCGACAGCCTCCTTCACATTCTTTCTCGAAGTTCCGAGGTGTATCCGGGTAAAGCCCTTCCCCTCAGGCCCATACTTGTAGCCCATGTCTACACACATGAGTGCATCATTGAACAAAAGGTCCTCCAGTTCCTCATCACTGAGACCGAGGCTCCTCCAGTCCACCCATACTAGGTAGGCAACGTCATATCTGAATACCCTGACATCAGGCCTGTATTCACTGAAAAAGGCTTCCAGGACCCTTATGTTTTCCCTGACATACTCCATAAGGGAATCGAGCCATCTTCTTCCGTTCTCTGAGTACAGGCTCATGACCGCAGTCCTCACAATGGGCTCTATGCTTCCGCTTCCTCTCTGCTCTGCCCTAAAGGTCTTAAGAAAAATCTCCCTGGTCTCTTCATCCGGAATGATGGCGTTTGCAGCATTGAGGCCTGTGATATTGAAGGCTTTGGAAAGTGCGTTTATTATCACTGCCCATTTCCTTCCCTTCTCTATGGCACCGTAACTTGAAGCTTTTCTGATATCCATATACAGATCATAGAAAGTCTCGTCAACCACGACATATGTCCCGTATCTGTCCGAGAGGGCTGCTATCCTCGTGAGATCCTCCATGCTCCAGAAATGCATAGTTGGGTTGTGTGCATTGCAGAGAAAAAGGATCCTGTTCTTTTGATCGGACATCTTTTCTTCCAGATCCTTCCAGTCTATGAGGAACTCATCTTCTCCTATGAGAAGAGAGCTCCTGATGAGTTTCCTTTTATTGTTCTCTATGAGACCTTCATAAGCCATGTATCCGGGAGAAAGAATTATCACTCCCTCTCCTTCCTTGGAGAAAGCTCTTATGGTCATGGACATCGTCCTCAAGACTCCGTATACGGGGATTATCCACTCCCTTTCAGGTTCGAAACCGTGATAATTACTGAACCATTCTCTTACGGCATCCATATATCCGTCATCTCCCGCGACTGTATATCCCATGAAACCCCTGTCTATGAGCTCATGCATCGCGTCTCTAAAGAAGGAGGGTACCATGAAGTCGGTCTCAGCAAAAGAAAATGACGGGAGTCCGTTATCCATTGCCTGCTTCGGTCTGAAAAGATCTCTGCCGCTTGCAAGTCCCTCGTGATCTATCAATATGTCGAATTCACTCATCTTTCCGTTATTCATGCTTCAATCCTCACTGTACTTCCTTTATCCGTCTTAGTGACCACGATCTTCTTGTCTATGGCTTCCTTTACGTAGTCAACGTGGGAAATGATCCCTATGAGTCTCTGGTCGTCCACAAGTTCTCCGAGGATCCTCATGGCCTCTCTAAGCAGTTCGTCATCCAAAGTCCCGAATCCTTCGTCTATGAAAAGCGTATCAAGGACTATCCCGCCCTTTTTCTCCTGCACCACATCTGAGAAACCGAGCGCCAGGCTCAGAGATGCCTGAAACGATTCTCCTCCGGAAAGACTCTTGACGCTCCTTTCCTTGTTGGTATAAAAGTCATATACGTTGAGCTCAAGGCCCGATTTTGCCGCACCGGAAGAGCTCGTCGGATCGAGCACCAGTGCAAACTGTCCCCTGCTCATCTTTCTGAACCTTCTGTTGGCAGCCATTATGACTCTGTTGAAATAATACTGAAGGACATATGCTTCAAAGGAGATCCTCTGATTCCCGCTTATGTTTCCCTTAAGAGTGTTGGCGATCCTGTCCCAGGCAGTCTTTTCTTCTGCGGTCTTTTCATAATCACGGCCGGCTTTTAGTATGCCTTCAAGATGTTTCTCATTGTTCTTCGTCCATATGAGAAGATCGTCATATTCCTTTCTTACCGCAGCAAGCTCCTTCCGGGCACCGGTGAGTGCATTTTCAAGTTCAGAGCCGTCTTTTTCCTCTTTTCCCTCCAGTTCCCTGTCCAGTTCGCTTATCTTACGGGTAACAAGAAGAACGTCATTCATATGCTTCTGCACCCTGCTCTCTGCCGTTGCTATGTCCTCCGGGTCCATGAACGCACTGTCATAGGCTTCGAGAGACCTTATGCTGCTCTTTTCGAGATCCCGAGCCAGTTCTTTCTCATCTGCAGCAACCGTTTTCTCCAGAGCCTTCTTTCTCTCTTCTGAAGATGCTATCCTGCTCTCTATCGCACTGAGGTTCCTGCCTATTGACACTATGCTGTTCTCGAGAGTCTTCTTCGCTTCCTTATGTGCTTCTATCTCTTTCTTCAGTCTCTGCTTCACTGCAGGTATCCTCACCTGATAATCGGCAAGTTTCTCCGGAAGGATCTTAGTCTCAATAGTATCCTCTATGAATGCAACGGCCGCATCAAGAGACTCTTTTCTGGCCTTGAACTCGCCCAAAGCCTTCTGATAGCTGTTATCCTTCTCAGAACTCTTCTTCTCCAGACGTCTTACTTCCTCGTCCGTAGGAATAGTGTCATCAAATATGCATGGAGCAGGATGTGTGAGAGAACCGCAGACAGGGCATGGTTTCCCTTCTGCAAGATCCTTTGCAAGCAGAGATGCTCTTCCGCTCAGATTTCTGAGATATGCCGAATCGTATTCGTCTTTGGCAAGGCTCTTCTCTTCCCTCGCTCTTTCAAGTTTTTCGACGTTTCTCTCCAGATATTCATGATCCTCCCTGCCCTTTCTGACATGAGGCTCTATTATCTCCAGATTCCTTATCCTCGCCTCTTTCTGATCTGTATCCTCATCCTTCAGTGTGAGCTGACGGAGCTCCTCCTGCTTTTCAGCCTCTCTTCTCTTTTCTTCCCTGAGGCTGTTCCCGTCATTTTGGATCTCCTCCAAAAGACGGGCCATATCCCTTACATGGGTCCTGTAGCGTTCAACTGTACCGCTGAGACTCTGAGCCTCCCTTGCGACAGCTGTTCTGTCCTTAAGGGCTTTTATCTCATCGTCCTTTTCAGACAGCCTTTCTAGTTCACTCCTGCTGTCCCTTCTGTCGGAGAACAGTCTGTTGATCCTCTTGAGCTCGTTCTTCTCCGCCTCGATCTTTCTGATGCTGTCTTCCAGCCTCTCAGCCTCTTCTCTCTTCTCATGAAGCAGATTGCTGTACCGTGCGTTCTCTTCCTCCATGAACCGGTAAAGCTCCAGGTAAAGGTTCGGATGGTCCTTATGCTCATCTATGAAAGCCCTTGCCTCCCCGCCTGCGTAAAAGCCAAAGGCTGCCGTCCTGTATACGTTTGAGGTATCCCTGAGAGCGGCATTCAGTTCGCTCACGTGTTCTCCTGCTATCTGCCCCATCCTCTCAAGATGTGCAGTATCGAATATCTTCTGGAAGATCTTTCTTCGCTCCTCGCTCCCTGCAACGAGTATCTGCCGGAAATCGCCCTGGGCAATCATAACGGTCCTGGCGAACTGTCCGCTCTCAAGGCCGATTATCTCCGATATCCTGTCCTCTATCTCTCCGATCTTTGTCAGGATCTCTCCCGAGCCCACCTCTGTGAACTCCTGGCTGGCCTGTCTTGAAGTGGTACCGGTTCCCCTCTTCTTCGCCACCTCCTGCTGTGGACTCCGTCTTATCCTGTATCTCCTGTCCCTCTGGGTGAAGACGAGTTCCACAAACGTCTCCGTCTCAGGATCTGCAAAATCGCTCCTTAAGGAACGTGCCCTCTTCTCATCCATGTCGCTCGGAGCTCCGTAAAGGGCAAATGAGATCGCATCGAATATGCTGGTCTTTCCGGAGCCCGTATCTCCTGTTATAAGGAACAGTCCGTTGTCTCCGAACTTCGTGAAATCTATGTCGACTCTTCCGGCATACGGGCCGAAAGCCTGTATCGTAAGCTGTTCCGGTCTCATCCTCTGTCCTCCATCTCCTGCAGAATCTGCAAGAAGTATCCTCTTTCCCTGTCGTTCATCGGGACATCACCGTTCTGCATCCTGAAGAACTCGGTAAAGAGTTCCAGATCCGATTTGTCCTCTATGTCCGTTCCTTCCGGGACGAATGCCTCATCCCTTCCCTGAATATTCAGATATCTCAGGTGCAGCAGATTCGGGAACCTGATCCTTAATGTTCCCATGGCATCAATCTGTGCCTGTTCATCTTCAAGCTGTGCTTCTATATAATCATCTGAGCCTGCTCTGTTAAGCAGTTCTCTGAAGGTTCCCTTCTCTGTCCTGACGTCCCTCAATGGCTTAAGAGGTATCCTCTTCGTATCGAGTTCTCCCTTCTCCTTCAGTTCTCCGAGGATCATGCCTTTTATCTGACCCGCCTCATCAAAGGAGTACTTCATCATGGAGCCGGGATAGCTTATCCTGTTTCCTTCAAAGCTCTGTGGAGTATGTATGTGCCCGAGCGCCACATAATCGAATGATCCGAAGACTCCCGTCCCTATCTGATCCAGAGTACCAACGGAGACCGGATCCTCACTCTCGCATCTGACCGCTCCGGCGACATACTGGTGAAGGAGGAGGACGTTCCTCTCACGCTCATCCACACAGGAATTCTCTATGACCGTCCTTACTGCATCCTCATATGTAACGATGTCTTCCCCGTAGAACTGTCTTGTATGGACAGGCCTTATGAACGGGAGCATATATATGTTCACTTTTCCGAACCCATCCTCAAGGACATGCTTCTGCAGCTTTCCGTCAAACGGCATCGAGACTATTATCCCGTTCTTTTTCAGCACACCTCCAAGGTAGGAGATCTGCGAAGGATTGTCGTGGTTCCCGCTTATCATGAACAGAGGTGTTCCTGTTTCCGATATGCCCGAGATGAAGTCGTTCAGCATGTTTATGGATCTCGATGAGGGCTGGGCCCTGTCATATATGTCACCGGAAAGGAGGACGGCATCCGGCTTAAGTTCCCCGATCTTTTCAAGTATCTGATCCAGGATGTGCTTCTGGTCTTCGAAAAGGTCCATGCCGTATATCCTCTTTCCGATATGAAGATCGGCCATGTGCAAAAATCTCATTTGATACCTCCGATTGTGCTATCATTAGATACACATTCAATTATATTACAAACGGGTTTTTTACAGAAATGACGGACGTCTGGACCAGGATCAGGAGCACCTCCAAGCCCATCTTCCTCTACGGAATGGGAAACGGTGCGGACAAGCTGATAGACATACTGAAAGACATGGGGATAAGGCCTGAAGGGGTATTTGCCAGCGATGACTTCGTGAGGCATCAGCTCTTCAGGGGATTTACAGTGTCTTCCTATGCAGAAGCAAAGGGTGTCTTCCCGGAGATGATGGTCCTCATAGCCTTCGGCTCTTCCCTTGAAGACGTCATGGGGAACATGAAAAGGATCGCCTCCGAGCAGGAGACATACGCTCCCTGTCTTCCTCTCTTCGGAAAGGTAGTCTTCGATCAGCCCTTCTATGACACACATAAAGACGAACTTGATACCGTGAGGAGCTTTCTTTCGGATGACGTATCCGTAAGGACCTTCGATTCCGTCATCTCATACAAACTGACGGGAAGCATGGAGGATCTGTTCTCATGTGAGATGCCGAGAAAAGAGACCTTCTCTCTCTTCTCTCTTGGAGAGGCTCCCTGTTATTTCGATGCGGGAGCATATGACGGTGATACGATAAGGGAATTCGTGAGCCTGTATCCTTCACATGGAAAGATATACGGAGCTGAACCGGACATAAGGACGTTCAGAAAGCTCGTTTCAAATACTTCAGACATTCCTTCCACCATGCTCTGGAACACATGTACAGGAGACAGAGACTCCATGATCTCTTTCGCTTCAAGAGGCGGAAGGAACTCCTCTGTCGGCGCCGGGAAAAAGGTGGCGATTTCAAGGATAGACACCATAACATCGGGAAACAGGGTCGATCTCATCAAATATGATGTTGAGGGTGAGGAGCTCTCATCCCTGATGGGCTCCGAGCTCACCATCAGGAAATATCGTCCCGTACTCATCGTCTCCGCATATCACAGGAGCGAAGATCTCTACAGTCTGCCCCTCTTCATAAAAAAAATATGTCCGGACTACAGGGTCTACATGAGACACTACCCGTATGTTCCGGACTGGGATACGAATTACATTTTTGTCTAGTGGTCTTTCAGCCTCCGATGAACATCATGAGGAATATGAAGCTGAATATCACAGTCACTCCAAGCAAAATCCCGAATATGGCTGCGATCTTCTTCTGCCCTATCACATAAGTCACCACCGTTGCCATCCCTGATATGAACAGCATAATGAGCAATATGGATGACATTCCGGTCACTCCGAACATCTTCTGAACCTCGCTTTCAGGCCTTTTATCCTAAGGCCGTCCTCCCTGAACATCTTTTCATGTTCCGTCTCAAAATCCTCTTCGAATGGCTTTTCCGAAAGGTCTTCCGAGATCATGATTATCTCCCATCCCTCATTTTCCAGATAGCCTATTGTATCGGAGAAGAGCTCATCGTCATCGGTCTTGAAAGAGAGTTCTGCCCCGTCCCTCAGGAATCCGGCATATCTCTTAAGCTGATCCGGATGAGTAAGCCTGTGCTTTTTATGCTTCTTCTTCGGCCACGGATTGCAGAAATTGATGTAAAGGCCATCTATCCCATCCTCGGGTGAAAACATCTCCCCTATCCTCTCTATGTTCCAGCAAGTGAGGATGACGTTCTTCGGGTCCTCCGTTCCCTGAAGAGCCTGGACTTTCCTCTTGGCAAGGACCACCATCTCGTCCTTTATGTCGATGCCAATGTAGTTGACATCCATATGAGCCGCGGATATCTGGGAGATGAATCCTCCCTTGCCGCATCCGAGCTCAACGAACAGCGGCTTTTCGTTTCCGAATACAGAACGCCATTTCCCTCTGTTCTCATAAGGACGCGGACAGAAGAATGAACTTGCTTCCAGCTCAGGCCTTGCATAGGGCTTCTTTCTGATCCTCATGTTTCCCTCCGTTTCACATCTCTGTTATTATATACTATATCCCTCGGAATGACATAGAATCGAAGGAGGCTACGCATGGAAAGAGACCCTGTATGCACGATCACGATGGAAACAGGTGAAAGGATAGTCATAAGACTTCTCCCTGATATAGCACCGAATACTGTCGCAAGCTTCATATGGCTTGCCGAAAAAGGCTGTTTCGACTCCCATCCGATAGAAAGGATAGTCCCCGGTTATGTGGCCGACATGAGCTATTCTGCCTTTGGAAGAGACTACGCGAAATATATGATAAAGAACGAAGCTCCCCTGCAGAAAGGTCCTCGCCATATACCTCCTGCTCCCGGCACAGTGGCCATGGGAGGCTATGAGGAAGGTATCGCCGGCGGAGAATTCTTCTTTCCATTCGCTCTTTCAGAGAAGATCGACGGCAATTATCCTGTCTTCGGTCTGATCCTCGAGGGAATGGATACCATACTCTCATGGCAGAACGTTCCGCTTAGGGAAGTGCCGTCTCCCATGAACGGTGTACGGATAATGTGCCCCGTTGACCCCATTATCATCAGGAGCGTTCGTGTGGAGAAGTTCGGAACCGAGTTTCCGGAGCCGGAGAGGATCCCCTTTTCTTCAAAACCCCATTTCTGGTGAATCACATCCCTCAAAAGACGGTAAAAGGCCGGACACTCAGTGCCCGACCTTTCTTTTTTGTCATAAGTAACAGGATCTCCTGAAGCCTCTCAGGAACCGGATATCTGCTTTTCTCTCAGTTCCCTCATCTTCTTCAGTTCCTGGCATTTTCCGTGAAGAGCGCAGTTCTCGCAGCCGTGGCTGCACGAAGTCCTGCCCTTCTTTTTGTCGTTTATCATGCCCGTTATTATTAGTGCGATGATGCCTATGAGCACCGTCAGTACGATATAGCTGGCCGGATTCATGCCGATCCTCCTTCCATTACTTTATCTTTACTTCATGTGTGAGTTTCTCTGCTTCTTTATATGGTTTGAAGAGCATGTATACCGCGAATACCAGCACCGCTACGGACAAAATAAGTCCTATAACGTTCATGTTTCCGCTGAAAGCTCCTCCTATCTGGTTCACACAGAAAGCGACGAGATATGCAAAACCGCACTCATATGCAATTGCGAACCATGTCCATTTTGCGCTGTTCATCTCACGCTTGATTGCACCTATTGCCGCAAAGCACGGAGCACACAGCAGGTTGAATATCAGGAACGAAAGCCCCGTCACTGCAGTGAAGGATTCTCTGAGTACGCTGTAGACCGTCCTTCCCTCTTCTGCATAGAGGATACCCATGGTGCCTACGATGTTCTCTTTTGCAACGAGACCGGTGACTGATGCTACGGCAGGTCTCCATTCTCCCCATCCGAGAGGAGCGAATATCCAAGCGAATGCATCTCCGATGTTCTTCATTATGCTGTGCTCTATATCTTCGCTGTCTATCATATGGAGACCTCCCTCAAAGCTGAAGTAAGAGAGGAACCATACTACTATCGTTGAGAGGAGAATCACCGTTCCGGCCTTCTTTATGAAGGACCATCCTCTCTCCCACATGGATCTCAGAACGTTTCCGACCGTCGGAAGATGGTATTCCGGAAGCTCCATTACGAACGGTGCAAGATCCCCCGCGAACATCTTTGTCTTCTTAAGGATGACACCGGATATGATTATGGCAGCCATGCCTATGAAGTACGAGCCTGTAGATATGAGCGCTGAACCTCCGAACAGGGCTCCTGCTATCATGCCGATGAATGGTACCTTTGCTCCGCAGGGGATGAATGTTGTCGTCATTATGGTCATCCTTCTGTCTCTCTCGTTCTCGATGGTACGAGAGGCCATTATTCCCGGGATCCCGCATCCTGTTCCCACAAGTATCGGGATGAAGGATTTTCCGGACAGACCGAATCTGCGGAATATCCTGTCGAGCACGAATGCGATCCTTGCCATATATCCGCAGGATTCGAGTATGGCGAGGAGAAGGAACAGCACCAGCATCTGAGGAACGAATCCGAGGACTGCTCCGACACCTGCCACTATTCCGTCAAGTATCAGGCTCTTCAGCCAGTCTGCGCAGTTTATCGCATCGAGTCCTTTCTCCACGAGCACCGGTATTCCTTCTACCCAGACTCCGTCCTCTGCCGGGTCCGGCTCGGCTCCTTCATACTTTTTGAATGTCTCTATTGCTTCACTGAGGTCTTTTCCGGTGAATTCAAGGTCTTCCGGCTGGAGGGTCTCTTCATCTTCTACCGTGATCACTGCCTTGTCTGCAGCACTGTACTGTGAAGCATATTCTTTAAGAGCTTCATATGCCTTTTCCGCGTCGAAATCCTCGGACTCGCTGTCAAGAATTCCTTCAAGTTCCTCTGCACCTTCTCCTCCGAGAGCAACGAATGCATCTATGGCATTTCTGGCATCCGTAAATTCTTCGCTCTTTTCTTCATATGCCTTTGATCCTATGCCGAAAAGATGGAAACCGTCTCCAAAGACCCCATCGTTTACCCAGTCGGTCGCAGCAGTACCCACCGTTACCATGGATATGTAGTATACGAGGAACATCACGAGTGCGAATATCGGAAGTCCGAGCCATCTGTTCGTTACGACCTTATCTATCTTATCGGATACCGTAAGCTTTACGTTTGATTTCTTTTTGAGACATGTCTTCAGTATCTCTCCGATATATACATATCTCTCATTTGTGATGATGGAGCTTGAATCATCGTCCAGTTCTTTCTCGGCATTGACTATATCCTGCTCTATATGATCCAGAGTCTCCTTATTCAGCTTAAGCTGTTCGATCACCTTCTCATCTCTCTCGAACACCTTTATGGCGTACCATCTCTGCTGTTCTTCGGGCATTTCGTGGACGACGGCTTCTTCGATGTGTGCTATGGCATGCTCGACGGGGCCTGAGAATCTGTGCATAGGGACGGTCTTCGTGCTCTTTGCCGCTTTTATGGCCTCTTCAGCCACCTTGTCGATGCCCGTTCCCTTAAGAGCGGATATCTCCACGACCTTGCAGCCAAGTTCCCTGGAAAGGTTCTCTATATTGATCCTGTCCCCCTTCTTCTCGACCAGGTCGCTCATATTGATGGCGACTACCACCGGGATACCTATCTCGGTCAGCTGTGTCGTGAGATAAAGATTCCTTTCGAGGTTCGTCCCGTCAATGATGTTGATTATCGCATCGGGTCTTTCCTCGATGAGATAGTTCCTTGCCACCACTTCCTCCAGTGTATATGGAGAAAGAGAATAGATTCCCGGAAGGTCGGTGATGATCACATCCTCATGCTTCTTCAGCTTTCCTTCCTTCTTCTCGACCGTTACTCCGGGCCAGTTTCCGACGAACTGATTCGATCCCGTAAGGGCATTGAACAGTGTGGTCTTTCCGCTGTTTGGGTTTCCGGCCAGTGCGATCCTAATATCCATAATAATTCCTTTCCATAAAGCCCCAATCCTTGAGGATTATTGGTTAGCATTTGCTAACCTCAGGGCAAAAAAATATCATTCAACTTCTATCTTCTCGGCGTCTGCTTTCCTTATCGAAAGCTCATAGCCTCTGACAGTGATCTCTACCGGGTCTCCCAGCGGAGCTACCTTCCTTACATAGATCTCCACATGTCTAGTGATGCCCATGTCCATTATCCTGCGCTTTATGGCGCCTTCACCATGGATCTTCACGACTTTTACGGTTTCACCGATACTTACGTCTCTTAAACTTCTCACTGTAATTCCTCCTTGATCATGATGACAGCGGTCAGACCATTATCTTCTGGGCCATTTCCCTGCTGATCGCTATCCTTGTGTCCTTAACGTTCACTATCACGTTCTCTCCCATCCTGTTGACTATGGAGATCACGCTTCCCACTACGAATCCCATGTCCTCGAGATGGCCTCTAAGCTCCGGAGAGCCTCCGACCTTCTTTATCACGAGATCTTCGTTCACGTTTCCAAAAACCAAAGGTATCATGTCCGCCGCCTTTCTCTTATGGTTAGCATATGCTAACTCAAGTGAAATGATACTCTGCCCCACCCCTCGTGTCAACCCCTGGAAGAGAAAAAACAGACTCTTAGCTCAATTGCTTTTATATGTTCCAGATACTATACTTGTTTTAAAAGAAATGAATCGGAGGAAATGCAATGAAAAAGCGAATCCTTGCCATATTGCTGACAGTGGCCGTTCTCGTTTCCCTGACCGGCTGCTACAAGAACTATCTGCCCTCTTCTGATATAGGCAGTTCTTCTTCGAGGATCCCTTCGGAGCCGCAGAAGAGTTCCGGGCCTGTAAGTTCAGAGCCAGAGCCGCAGAAAAGTTCCGAACTCGTTCCCTCATCGCCTCCCGTCCCTTCCGATGAACCGGAAGACCCTGAAGACGAGCCGGATAAGGAGCCATTTAAGGATATGATCTTCTACGAGGATTCCCTCAATCAGACCCTGGAGCTGGATCTGGACGGCGACGGGGTAATGGAAGAGCTGTCGATCGTCGCCCTTGAAGATGAGTACGGAGACTATGATCTTACCTTCATCGAAGAGAACACCCAGACCGCCTTCAATACCGGGATCAGAAAAGATGGAGTAGTCATCATCACCGATCTGGATCCTTTAGACAGGTATCTCGATATTTTTGCCACCGGGGATCTTATGTCCAGTGACTACTCTACCTGCTGTCTCAGATATACTGCTGAGGACTTCCATTCCGTCAAATTCTTCGACAGTACTTTCGGCTGTTACAGGGACTACTTCTTTGGAGAGCTCATAGATCTGGAAGAGGGAAAGGCTTCCTTCTCCTGTTACATAGACGTGCTCGGAACCTTCAAGGCTACCTGTACATATGAGTACTCCCCGGTAACGGCTACCTTTAAGATGGGAGACGGAGGACTCTTCAAAATGGACTATTCTTCATGGTCCAAGAAAGAGATGTGGCAATACCAGTCCATAAAGACGAAAAAGGAGCTCCCGGTATACATCGAGAATGAGGCAGGCCTCCTCATCGAATCCACTCTAGATCCCGGAACGAGCATCCTCCTCACGGAGACTAACAAGAGAGATACCGTCTGGTTCACCACCGCGGACGGGACCAGAGGCATAATCAAGAACTTCAAGCTCGGAAAGATGGACGGATTCACTTCCACAATAGACGGAAAAGATCCCGAATCCTTCTTCAAGGAGCTCAGATATTCCGACTGAAAAGAAAGAACAAATAATACCGGCAGGCATCTGATATGTACCCCCATTACTGGACAAAAAGCCAGTAATGGGGGTATTAATATGAAATACAGTAATGAATTCAAACGCCGGTGCATTGAGATGTACAATCAGGGAAAGTATCCGAAAACACCAAAAGGGCTCAAAGATGAAA
>JAFRTU010000011.1 GCA_017439085.1 Clostridia bacterium
TGATCGGGATGGAGTCATCCGTGAACTTGTCGGTCACGTATGTTCCGATGGAGTCAGCGTTGGACGGGCAGAGAACCATTCCGTTTGGTTTCTTAAGAAGAACCTGGTCGATGAGGTCCATCTGCTGTGTGTAGTCAGATGCTGTAGCAGGAGCTACACAATATCCCTCGATGCCGTACTGAGCCTTGAGCTCATCAAGAGCAGCGTTGCATCCGTTTGCAACGATTCCCCAGAAGTCTCCGGTGTTCTCAGAGTAAACGCAAGCGATGTTGTATTTCTCTTTGTACTTCGGGCCCTGAGAGGACTTTGCTTCGGAAGACGGAGCAACTTCTGAAGAGGACTTACCAGCCTCGGACGGTGCCGGAGCGGGAGCAGGAGTCGAAGACTTCTTCTCTTCTTCTTTCTTGCATGCTACGAACATCATCATTACCATAGCAAGAGCAAGAACGATTGCTAAAACTTTTTTCATTTTCTTTTCGTATGGATCTTGTCCATACACTCCTTTTTTATATTTGGCTGTTTGCCATTTCGGGTCATGGGACCCTTATGCACTCATACCTTGTCCTGAACCGATCTGCTGCTTTCACCGTTATATATTGCCGGCACGGTATCATACAGGAAAAGGATCCAGGACATGTACTTGTCCATCATTGTTGATTTTATAAAGAAAAAAGGTGTTTGAGAATACGATATTTGAGGATACCGGTATCTTGGAGGATACCGAAAAAGTGAGGGAATAAAAGAAAAAACTCCGTATGGAACGGAGTTTATTGTCTGGTGCGATCGATGGGACTTGAACCCATATGGTCTCCCACACGCCCCTCAAACGTGCGCGTCTGCCTGTTCCGCCACGATCGCATCTCGTAACAGCAAATATGATTATATATGGGCATATTCTAATTGTCAAACATATTTTATAATAGTTGATGACAAAGAAGAAAGCATTGAAAAGGACACTATCATAATGGGAAATCCGTTCTCCATGACCTCCCTTAAAAGAAAAGTTGACATCCTGGGCGAGCTCCCGTCTGCAGGTTCGGTATACGGGGAATATCTTAAGATCGCATGGCCTTCCGCACTCGAAGGCATGCTGACCATGCTGATAGCCGCAGTGAACCTAATAATGATAGGTACTCTCGGCACCAGGGAAGTTGCGGCAGTAGGTATAATATCCCAGCCAAGGATGATAATAGTCGCCGCAGCAAAGGCGGTAGCCGTAGCAGTGACCGCAATAGTCTCAAGGAGACTAGGGGCAGGACAGAAGGAGGAGGCTGACAGGGTGTTCAAGCAGGGATTCCTCATATGCCTCATAATGACTTTCTCTCTCTGCATGATCCTTGCACTGTTCCTCTCGCCGATACTCATGCTTGCAGGAGCAAAGGAGGAGTATCTTCCTCTTGCGAAGGAGTATTCTTCATTCGTCGTGGCGGAGGTGTTCTTCTATGATCTTTCCATAATCATAAACTCAGGTCTCATAGGCTCGGGAAACACTAAGAGCATGATGATATCCAACATAATAGGGAACGGTATAAAACTCCTCCTTAACTTCCTTCTGGTCTATGGCGGTCTTGGCTTCAGAAAGCTGGGTATAAGGGGAGCGGGCATAGCCGAGGTGGCAGGGGCTTTAAGCTGTTTCATCTTCTCGGTACTGTCGGTATCCTCAGGGAAGAGCCCCTTCAGACTGTTCAACAGAGCAGGATGGAGATTCGACAGGACTACCGTTTCAGGCATTTCAAGGATAGGTCTCAGTGCTCTTCTTGAACAGGTGTTCCAGAGGATCGGCATGTTCCTGTACAGCAGGATGGTGGCTGAGTTCGGAACGGCGGAATATGCCACCCATTATATAGTCATGAACCTCTGCGATATCTATTACAGTTTCTCCGAAGGTCTTGGAAATGCAAGTACGTCCATAACGGGGAACAAGCTCGGAGAGGGAAGACCCGATCTTGCGGTCATATACAACAGGGCCGGAAGAAGAGCAGGGCTCATACTCGATACCGTTGCCTTCCTCATATATGTATTGTTCAGATATTCTCTCATGGCCATGTATTCCTCTGAAGCTGAGGTGATAAAGGTGGGAGGGGATCTTCTGATCATAGTGGGGATCGTGTGCTTCATACAGACGCAGGCCATGATATATGCGGGAGCACTGAGAGGAGCGGGGGATACGAGATACGTGGCTCTTTATTCGCTCTACGACATAGCTCTTTTCAGGCCTGTGGCAACATATGTACTGTGCTTCCCAATGGGCCTTGGTGTATACGGTGCATGGATATCCCTCATACTGGACCAGCTTATAAGGGCAACATGCGCGACGCTCCGTTTCAGGAGCAACAAATGGATGTATGTGAGAGTGTAATTTGTTTACATATACTAAACATATAACTTAAAAAACTTCTATGACACTCAAAATGTGCCTGTATGAAGGGAAATATTGAAATATATGAATAAAGTGTTAATATCGCCGTATACCCCTTGATATATGCGGATTACGGTAGTAGTATAATAACCGTGAAAGGGAGTAGCAGCTGCCAAAGGCAGTTTCGAAAACGTCAGCACAACAACAAAACATTGTTCGTTTCGAATTGAATGCAAGACTTTTACTGATACTGGCATATCGGTAAAGGTCTTTTTTAGTACCTCCTGATATGCCGGAAGGCTCATGAGAGGAGCCTCAAAGATCAATAAAAGGAGGAAAGACTAATGATCACACTCATCATTCTGCTTTCATTGCTCACAAGACCCTTCAGAAGACCATTCTGGGGACCGGCATTCAGGATCCATCATCATGGCCTGTTCGGTCACCATGGTCCGTTTGGTCATCATGGTCCTTTCGGCCCGCATCACGGCTTCGGTCCGAGAGGCATGTTCGGAGGCCCGCATCATGGGTTCGGAGGCATGCATCACGGATTCGGAGGCCCGCATGGAGGCTTTGGACCGAGACACTGACCGTATGACATAAAAGTCATACAGAATCCGCCGGGGAGCAGCTGCTCCCCGGTTTTTCTTTTGATCGGTCACCCTTATACAGATACTGTCTGTACTGATATAATCATCATAGGAGGAGAATATGAAGCATCTTGTGATCGAAGTCAGCACATCTTCGGTGAAACTCATGCTCAAGGACAGTATCACCGGGGAAACGCGCATCAGCATCTATCCATTCAGGGATATCTCTGCTAACGGAGGTACCATGGACGTAAATATTCTGACTGCCGGATTAAGGGAGTCGGTCCATTCATTCTGCCCCGGAGATTATGATGCGGTCTCCATAGTGACTACCTGGCACAACCTGATGGTGACTGATGAAAACATGGTGCCTGTAAGTCCTCTTTATCTCTGGAACTATACAGGAGCCGGAGATATCGCTGAGGAACTGAAGAAAGACAGCAGCTTCTCTCAAAATTTCTACTCTGTTACGGGATGTCAGATCTCTTCGACCTATCCTTTCTTCAAGATGATGAAACTTATGAGGGAAGGGGAATACGTCACACCTTCGAAAAGATACCTTTTCATGGGTTACGGCTCATATCTGAACTATATGCTCACAGGCAGGTTCGTCACGACTCCTAGCCTTCCTTCCGGTTCGGGACTCATGGACAACGAAAAATGCTCATACAGATCGTGGTTACTGGATCTGCTCGGGATCTCTGAAGGACAGCTTCCTCATGTAGAAGACAGTATGTCATTTGGGATCACGGGAGGAGAGAACTGCCGCATGCTGGGGATCAGGGAGGGGATACCTCTCATATATGCCATACCTGACGGAGCATCGAATCAGCTAGGGTCGAAAGCATTCTCCAAGGGCATAATGACTCTCTCCGTAGGTACAAGCGGAGCCATGAGGCTCCATGTGGAAGAAAGACTCAGGGATATAGGAAGCGGGCTCTGGTGTTACAGATCGCCTGCAGGTATCCTTGCGGGAGCGGCAACTTCAGGCGCCTGCAACTGTACGGAGTGGTTCAGAAACACGTATTTTAATGAAACGCCTTCCTTTGAATGGCTGGACAGTCTTCAGGACTCTGATGTTCCGGTATTTCTGCCGTTCATATTCGGAGAGAGATCTCCAAGGTGGAGAGCTGCTCCTCCTTCCGGCTTCAGGGAACTCGATGAGAAGACCGATAAAAGGGCCATGTACGAAGCCGTTCAGAGGGGTATACTGTATAACCTCTATGAATGCTTTGAGAGGATGATATCAGCCTGCGGAGATCCTGAGGAGATAAGACTTTCAGGAGGCATATCGAACTCAAGAAAGTGGACTCAGATGTGTGCTGACATATTCGGACACGAGCTGCTGCTCGAGGACACGAGGAATGCTTCCGTGGAGGGAGCATACAACCTCATGAGGATGATACTTGAGGGAAAAGATATAAAGGCGGAGGAGAGACCGTCCTCAGTCCCGATATATCCCGATATGAAAATGCATTACGTATATATGAAGGATATGGAAAGATACAGGAGATATGTGGAAGAATGATATATGAAAAGACCCGGTTAATTGGTGAACTAGTTCAGTCAATTGGCCGGATCTTTTCTTTCAGATCAGTTACTGTTTCTGTTTCTGCTCATAGTCGTTCAAAGCAGCCTCTATGGCCTCCTGGGCAAGTACGGAGCAGTGCATCTTGTATGCGGGGAGCCCATCCAGAGCCTCTGCGACAGCCTTGTTAGTGAGCTTCCTCACTTCCTCAAGGGGCTTTCCCTTTATGAGCTCGGTAGCCATAGAACTGGAAGCTATGGCGCTGCCGCATCCGAAGGTCTCGAACTTAACGTCCTCTATGATCCCGTCGGTGATCTTCATGTACATCTTCATTATGTCGCCGCACTTTGCGTTACCGACTTCGCCGACTGCATCGGCATCCTCTATCACTCCGACGTTCCTCGGATGTCTGAAATGATCCATCACTGTTTCACTGTATAAAGCCATATCTTACCTCCGTTCTTATTTGAGTATGAACTCCGTCTTTCCGCTCACGAGATCTCTCCAGACAGGGGAGAAGCTCCTGAGATATCCGACTACTTCTTTTACTGAATCGACTATATAATCCGCATCCTTCTCGGTTATGTCCTCGCCGATGCTCAGCCTTAAGGAACCGTGTGCCACGTCGTGCACTCTTCCTATGGCAAGGAGCACATGGCTCGGATCCAGGGATCCCGATGTACAGGCACTTCCGGAGGACGCCTCGATCCCCTTGTCATCCAGCAGAAGGAGAAGGGATTCTCCTTCTATACCCTCGAAGCAGAAATTGATGTTTCCGGGGAGCCTCTTCTCTCTGTCTCCGTTGAGAGCACTGTGGGGGATGGCATCGAGCCCTTCTATGATCCTGTCCCTTATCGGGATAAGGTGATCCCTGTTCTTCTCCAGATCCCTAACAGCTTCCTCAAGGGCTGCAGCCATGGACACTATCCCGGGGACATTCTCTGTACCTGCCCTCTTGCCGTTCTCCTGAGCACCGCCTTCTATGAGGCTCGTGATCCTCACGCCCTTCTTCACATAGAGGAATCCCACGCCTTTAGGCCCGTGGTATTTATGGGCGGAGGAGGAGAGCATGTCTATGTTCTGTTTTTCCACGTCGATAGGAACGTGTCCGACTGCCTGTACGGCATCGGTATGGAACGGGACCTTGTGGCTCCTGCATACCGCACCTATCTCGGAGATCGGCTGTATGGTGCCTATCTCGTTATTCGCATACATTATGGTCACGAGACAGGTGTCCGGTCTTATGGCCTTTTCGACTTCCTCTGCAGTTATAAGACCGTTCTCGTGAACGTCAAGAAGGGTGATCTCAAAGCCTTCCTTCCTGAGTTTCTCGAGAGTATGGAGCACTGCATGGTGCTCGAACGCCGTCGAGATTATGTGCTTCTTTCCGGATTTCGCTCCGAGCCTGGCAGTTGAGACTATGGCCTGGTTGTCGGCCTCGCTGCCTCCGCCGGTGAATATGATCTCGGAAGCTCTGGCACCTATGAGCGAAGCTATCTTTTCCCTTGCTTCCTCTATGGCCTCCTTTGCCTTCTGTCCGGTCACGTAGAGGCTCGAAGGATTCCCGTAGGTATCCTTCATTGCAGATATCATCGCATTGATAGCGGTCTCCGACATCTTCGTGGTAGCCGCATTGTCAGCATATATCATTTACTTTCTTCCTTTCGGTCAGTAGACCTTCTTTCCGGTCCCCAGAGTATGATATATCTTATTACCCATTAAGTCAATAGGTAAATGGGTATTGATGCACGGACCAATGTCGGTTATAATATGAAAAAAAACGGAGGGGAGAGAGATGATCTCCACAAAGGGAAGATATGCGATAAGAGTGCTCCTGGACATGGCAGAGAACGATAACGGGGGCTACATACCTTTAAAGGATATAGCAGAGAGACAGGGTATATCTAAGAAATACCTGGAGTTCATAGTGAAGGATCTCGTGGCAGGTGGCCTTATCTCCGGTACCAGCGGAAAGGGAGGGGGATACAGGCTCATGAGGGCCCCCGAGGACTATGTGATTGGGGAAGTGCTGGAACTGACGGAGGGAAAGCTCTCCGCAGTGGCGTGCCTTGCCACGGATGATTTCGAATGCCCGAGGAAGGATGAGTGCGAGACCCTTCCCATGTGGAAGGAATACGATGATATGATCCACGATTTCTTCTACGGAAAACGTTTGAGCGACATAATGCCAGAAACCAAATAATGAAAGGTATATATAAAGAAACGGCATGACCATCTGATCATGCCGTTTTCATATGCTTTTTATCTGTCCGGTATGTATCCGCGAAATCCTTCATTCCTTCATATATGCCGCATACAGTGAAAGGAGAGCAAGGCTCAGGAACACTCCCGCGAATATGTCGCTCATCCAGTGTACTCCGCATACTAGCCTCCCTATGACCGTAATGGCTGTTAGGATCAGTAGCACTGATATTGCCGAGCTCTTGATCCTGATGTCCTTTATGTAACTGAGGATCAGAAGTATCGCGCTTCCGAGCACCACTATAACGAGCATAGTGTGTGAAGAGGGGAATGAGGGCTCCACATCGGTCTCTCCGCTCATTATGACCGGCCTGTAGTTTATGACCACCTTGTCGAAGAATATGTAGAAGAAGAACATCACCGCGTATAGAATACCTGCAGTGATTATCTCCCTGTCGACCTTTTTTATGCTCTTCCTGGTGATGAGCTGGTAAAGACCCATTGCAGCGACGAAGCCGGCTACTGCAAGGGAGAATATGCCGAGGAACTCCGTGACCTTGTACCAGAACATGTTCTCTCCGGTGAGCTCATGGAATTCTTCGTTAAGTGTGGAAAGGCCTATGCTTGTTCCCTTGGGTCCTATAGCCCTGACGTCGACCGTAAGGACCAGTATCAGGGTCAGAATGAACATGGCTCCGAATAGGGCAGCCAGTATCTTGCACATCGTCCTGTTCATGTTGAATTCCTCTTTCTTATAGAGATACATGCATTATACTTTCATTGCATGAAAAAAGCAAAAGAGGAGAGAACGTCCGCATTGTAAAAAAGATCCCGGTCATATTGGCCGGGATCCTTCAGATATCCTATTATCAGTGAACTTCTTTTGCGAGATCTCCGTACTGGAATGCAAGGTACTCGCTTCCGTCCTTTGCTTTGAGCACGAATACGTTGTCGGCATACTCGATGTCATATTTAAAACCGCCGTAGTCTGCCATCATCTCATCAGGATACAGCTTGAATTTCATTTCAGAACCGTCGAAGTTCGTCATGACACCATTGTTGTTCTCGTCGATGTCCATATATGCGTAATAGCCCTTCTGTGCAAGATTCTCGAGCGTCTGCTTGCTGTCCTCACCTTTCACGATGAGCTTTATAAGAGTATATCTTCCGGTAGGATACTTTTCCTTTGCGGGCTCCGGCTCAGGGGAGGGCTCGGGAGAAGGTTCCGGCTGTGGCTCGGGAGAAGGCTCGGGTGTGGGCTCCGGTACAGGCTCGGACGATGGCTCCGGCTTCGGAGCGGGCACTTCCGATGATTTCTTTCCGCCTCCGTTGATGATCTCGGAGATCGGCATGCATGCTGCCATGCTGAGCAGCATTGCAAGAGCGATGATAAGAGCTATGACTTTCTTCATTTTCTTATTCCTTTTAAAAACTATTTGGGCCCTTCCGGACTCATCAATGTAATTATATGGGAACAGTTTGGAAAAATAAATCAAAAATATGACAACGTACGCATATGGCGGACCGAAATGAACTCATTTTCGAAGGCTCCCGTTTGTTGAAAAGCCAACATTGCAAAGGTATAATAAAATAGAATGAATATGGACATGTATTTGTTTACAATGATCTACATATCACAGTTATAAGGAGATTAAATATGAAGTACTTATTAGCTCATGACTTCGGAACGAGCGCTGACAAGGCGTCCCTGTTCTCAGTTGACGGAAAGCTCATAGGTTCCAAGACGGTCGCATATCCGTCCTACACGACGGCCAATAACGGCGTCGAGCAGGATCCTGACGACTGGTGGAACTGCTTCTGCCAGACCACGAAGGCTCTTCTCGCCGAGAACGGAATCGCAAAGGAAGACGTGCTCGCAGTAGGATTCGACGGAACGTTCCCGAACCTCCTCTGTCTGGACGCAGAAGGAAACAAGCTTGAGAATGCATATATCTGGCAGGACAAGCGTGCAGTGGAAGTCCTCGATGAGTTCAAGGCCCTTCTTCCGAAGGACATAGTCGAGAAGAGGATGGGACATGTGGGACCTGAAGAGACCCTTACAAAGGCTTACTGGCTGAAGAAGAACAAGCCCGAAGTATTTGCGAAGACCGCTATGATCCTCCCGAACGGACAGGACTACATCATCTTCAAGCTCACGGGAATCGCAGCTACCGAAGTCAGTGCAGTTGCCGGATATACCATCTATGACAGAGAGGCTCAGGACTGGGATGAGAGAGCACTCGCAGCAACAGGCCTCACGAAGGCTCAGCTTCCTGCCATCCACAAGAGGACGGACGTCATAGGAGAAGTACTTGAGAAATATTCCGACCAGTGCGGACTCGCAGCAGGAACGAAGCTCGTCATCGGCTGCGGAGACACACAGGCTTCAATGCTCGGAGCCGGCTTCTATAAGCCAGGAACCGCATACTTCAACGGCGGAACCTCTGCAGGAATCCTCGTTATACCTCCGGAAGGATTCGATGCAAAGGGCAAGAGGCTCGGCGGCCTCACAGCTTCTTCAGGAACATCCTTCAGCTGGCTCAAGAACGAGATCTGCAAGATCGAGCAGGAAATGGCAGACAAGGATCCCGACAAGAACGTATATGACATCATCAATGAAGAGATCGAGTCCGCTCCTATAGGTTCCGGCGGCGTCATGTTCCATCCTTATCTCTCAGGAGAGAGAGCTCCTAGAGACAACGGGTATGCTCAGGGAAGCTTCGTTGGAATCGGCCTCACCACAAAGAGGAACGAGATCTTAAGAAGCGTCATCGAGGGTATCGGACTCAACATCGGAGTCATCATGGACAGGATCAGAGAAGCAGGAATCGAGATCAAGGAGATGGTCATGGTCGGCGGCCTTGCAAAGGGCGACATCACAAGACAGATCTTCGCTGACATACTCGACTGCAAGCTCAACGTCCCGAAGTACACAGAGGAAGCTGCCACCATCGGCGATGCTATAATCGCAGGTGTTGCAATCGGCCTCTATGAGAACGAGGAAGAGGCTCTTGAGAAGTATCTCGAGATCGTAAAGACCACAGAGCCTATCCCGGAGAACGTCGAGATCTACAAGAAGCTGAAGCCCGTCTATGAGAAGATATATGAAGGACTCTACGATGTATATCCGGAGATCTTCAACCTCAAGAAGGAACTCGCAAAGTAATAACGGCATAAAAGACATGAAGCCCCGTTTACCGGGGCTTTTGTCATATAATAGAGATATATGAGACTGAAGGAGGTATCAGCAGTGCCTTTAAAGATAGTAAGAAACGACATAGTGAAGGTAAAGGCCGACATCATAGTCAATACTGCAAATCCAAGACCTGTGGTAGGCGGCGGAACCGACAAGGCTGTATACGATGCTGCAGGAAGAGAAGAGCTTCTAAGATACAGGAAAGAGATAGGAGACATAGAACCGGGCCACATAGCGGTGACACCGGCCCTTGCCCTTAATGCGAGATACATCATCCACACGGTGGGACCCATCTGGGAAGGCGGGGAGCATTCTGAACTTGAGATACTCTCGGACTGCTACCGCAATTCCCTTATCAGAGCAGATGAGCTTGAGGCGGAGAGCATAGCATTTCCCCTCATATCGACAGGGGTGTATGGTTTCCCGAAGGACAAGGCGCTCACGACGGCAGTGTCAGTAATATCCGAATTTCTGATGACTCATGACATGGAGGTGTATCTGGTCGTATTTGACAGAAAATCCTTCATGGTATCGGAAGATCTGATGCATGACGTCGATGAGTATATCAGTGACAATTACGTGGCTGAAAAGATCTCGGAGGAATATGAGACCTCCATGAGAAGACCGGAGGGTAGAAGAAGGAAGAGGTCGGACAGTGCCCAGGGCCTGATGGAGTCCTCTTTAATGGATACTTCTTCCATTTTGGTAAATGAGACCATTACGTCGTATTCTCTCGACAGTTTCATATCAAGAAAGGAGAAGACCTTTCAGCAGAAGCTTCTGGAACTCATAGATTCATCAGGCAAGAAGGATCCCGAGGTCTACAGGAAGGCGAATATGGACAGAAAGCTGTTTTCAAAGATCAGGAGCAACGTGAACTATCAGCCTAAGAAGAATACGGCAATTGCTCTTTCAATATCCCTCGAGCTCAGTGAGGAGCAGATGAAGGATCTCCTCATGAGAGCGGGATATGCCATATCCGTCTCCAGTGTCTCCGATCAGATAATCATGTATTTTGTCTCCCGGAGAAAATACAACATTAATGACATCAATGTCGTGCTGTTCGAGCACGGTCAGCCCATACTTGGCTCATAAGGATGAATGTCGCATGAGGGACGACCATTTGGAGCCTTCTTCGAAGTATCATGAACATGATGAATCAAAAAGGAGGTCACGATCATGATAGGAGCAATACTAGGAGACATAATAGGCAGCAGGTTCGAATTCGACAGGGGAGACAAGACAAAGGATTTCACTCTCTTCACCTGGGAGAGCGAATATACCGACGATACGGTAATGACAGTAGCGGTCGCAGAAGCGCTGCTTAAAACATATGGCATGAGTTTAACTTCACTGGATGAGAAGAAAATAAAGGACGATCTTATCAATTCCATGAAGAAGTGGGGAAGGAAGTACCCCTTTGCCGGATACGGCGGAAGGTTCATAGGATGGCTCATGGGAGAAAGCACTGAGCCCTACAACAGCTTCGGAAACGGATCGGCTATGAGGGTATCTCCAGCAGGCTGGCTATATGACACTCTCGAGGAGACAAGGAGGATCGCAAGATGGACAGCAGAGGTGACGCACAACCATCCTGAGGGCATAAAGGGTGCTGAGTCAGTGGCTGCAGTGATGTTCCTCGCCAGGACAGGTCACTCAAAAGAAGAGATAAGGGAGTACGTGACAAGGGAGTTCGGATATGATCTCTCGAGAACATGCGACGATATAAGGCCTTTATATCATCATGTGGAGAGCTGTCAGGAAACTGTGCCCGAGGCCATGACGGCGTTTTTTGAAGGAGAAAGCTTCGAAGACGTGATCCGGACAGCAGTGTCTTTAGGAGGAGACTGTGACACCCTTACCGATATAGCAGGAGCCATGGCGGAGGCATTCTACGGTGTCCCTGATGAATTGATATCCGAATGCTTTATGAGGCTTCCAGACGACATGAGGGAAGTGCTGGATGAATTTGACGAACTGGTCCATCCGGATCATTACATAACTTTATGCGGAGGGATGCAGCTTCCGGATCTGGGAGACTGACATGGAGATCTTCGGCACAGCAAAAAGGGAAGAATGGAGAGAATATCTCAGAGAGCATCATGCCACATCTGAAGAGATATGGTTCATATTACCCATGGCTGCCGCAAAAGAAGAGAGCATAACCTATAACGACGCAGTGGAGGAAGCACTTTGCTTCGGCTGGATAGACAGCACCAATAGGAAGCTCGACGATCTGCACTGCATAAGGAGGTTTACTCCTAGAAGGAAGGGTAGTACATATTCGAGACCTAATATAGAGCGCATGATATGGCTCAATGAAAGGGGAATGCTGCTTCCGGAGATACGTGAAGAAGTCCTTCCGCTTTTGGAGGCTCCCTTCGAATATCCGGAAGACATTATGGAAGCCCTGAAAGAGGATCCCGTTGTCTGGAAGAACTATGAGGGCTTTTCCGAGCCGTATAAGAGAATTAGGATCTCATATATCGACGCAGCGAGAAAACGACCGGAAGAGTTCAAAAAACGACTTCTGAGCTTCATCGACAGAACTGGGAAGGGAAAACTCATCAGGGGATATGGCGGGATAGAAAAGTATTACAGATGAGGATAAAAGGAGAAACGATATGAACAGACTCCCCGTGCTTATATTGATCCTGTTATTGACGTCATTTCTGATCTTCTCATGCAGCGACAAAAGTGCTCCTGAGACGGAGAGTTCAGGTTACGAGTCAGATCAATCGGTGAACTCTTCAGAGTACAGTTCCGAAGAAGGAGGGAATGATATGGAAGAAGTAATTCTGAACATAAAAGCGAACGGACACACGTTCATTGCGCGTTTTGAAGACAACTCTTCGGCACGGGCATTGAAGGATAAACTCATGACCGGCCCTGTAGAGATTGAAATGCACGATTACGGCAATTTCGAAAAAGTGGGGGCTCTTCCTTGGACACTTCCAAGAAATGATATCTCCATCACTACGGTACCCGGGGACGTGATTCTTTACCAGGGAGACAATCTGACGATCATTTATGATGAGAACACCTGGACATTCACACGGGTGGCAAGGATAGAAGGGGTTACCCGTGAGGGACTCTTAAATGCGTTCGGTGAAGGAAATGTGACGGTAACCATTGCTCTCGGATATGACACGGATAAATGAAAGTCATGATCAGTTTTCGGGGGATAAAAAAGGACGGGATGCTACCCGTCCTTATTTGTATCGGCTTTCTTACAGGCTGTCGTGTTCTCCGAAGCTGGAGAGCGTCACGTTCAGGTTCTCGTTCCTGACCCTGATGTCATCCAGGAACTGCTTGGTCCTTCTTAAGTCCTTGAGGTATACGGTATATGTCAGTTCGAAAAGTGAGCCCATGTTCTTTGTGCGTACCTTTTCAAGGCTGTAATGCTTGGTGTATTTTCTCAAAATGCTGTCGAAAATTCCCTCATAGTCAAGATAGTCGGGGATCGTGATTGTGAGTGTCCTGGCATTGTCCTGTGCTCCGAAATTGACTGAGGTCAGTATTATGGTGAGGAGGGCCAAAACTATGAACACTATGACTGCGATGCCGATGTAGCCCATTCCCAGGATGAGGCCGAGCGCCATCGAAGCGAAGATCGCGATTATCTCTCTTCCGTTACCTGCAACAGAACGGAAACGCACGAGGGTGAATGCTCCTGCGACCGCAACGCCTACGCCCAGGTGATCGTTGACTATGAATATGATCACGGACGAGATGAGGGGCACGAGGGCAAGGGCCATAGAGAAGTTTCTGGTCTGGAAAGACTTGTACGAGAATATGAGTGAGTTCAGTATTCCCATCACTATGGCAGTGGCCAGCATTATAAGGATGCTTACGAGAGTTATGTCTCCTGCAAAGATGGTGTCGAGCATGTTTTATTCCTCCGGTCTCTTTTTCTTTTCCCTGAGTTCAGGGAATATATATTTCTTATAGCAGACTCCGTACTTGCTGTAGGTACCGGGAGTCAGCCTCAGGTCTCCCAAAATGTCAAGGAACCACATGGGCAGTCCGTCCTCTGATTTCACCTCCATGATGTAGAAGTCCCTATCCTCGATCGGGCGGCCGTAGTCTCCCTTTCTTAGATCAAGATCATAGGTACGGAATCTCATATTGAAGTCGAAGGTGATCCTGAGCTTCCTTGATTCTCTTCCCTTCAGGGAATACCTGTCGTAGGCGAGTATCACCTTTGGGACGAGATCGTAGTGATTGAAAAGGTAACGGATCTCCTTCTGGATCTGGCGGTCGTGCATGAGGGGCATCCCGTCGTTTATGAAGGCCATCATGGATCTGTACGGAGCGGAAGTCCTCCTCTTATAGACTATGCCCTTGTATTTCATCTTGATCTCTGCAAATACCGTGCTGTCATCCGTCGGTACACCGTAGCACCTGACGCGGAACTTCTCCTTGAACAGGGGCTTCTCTATGCTCCTGTATATCAGACGGTAATCCTCGGTATCGTAATAAAGGCTCATAACGGTGGAAAGACCGAAGTCATCCATGTCCATGTGCTCTCTCAGGCGCGAGAACAGTTCATCGAAGGTCGCCCTGTCGATAAGATACTTCTTTTCCTTCCTTTTGAACACCTGACGGTCGGTGGTCTTTGCGTTTTGTCCCAAGATCCTCATATGTCAGCTCCTTAACATATAAATTTTAATACAAAATACAAAAAAGTCGACATAAAACGATAAGGAAAAAGAAGAAAGTTTATCATATAATATGCATAGTGTTTCAAAGGGGAGGCTATCTTGAAAAAGCTGCTTTTTTCTAAAAGATATATTTCGCTCATTCTCATAATAGAGATCATCTCATGCATACTCTTCGGCTGCGCCATAGATAATGGTGAAGAAGAGGAGAAGGCATCGGGCATAGTGATATCCGAGGCCGTTACTTCGAACAAGGATTCCCTTCTGGTGGAGGACATAGGATCGCCCGACTGGATCGAGCTTTATAACCCGACGGAAAAGGACATAAGTCTCAAAGGCTACATGGTATACAGGGCAGACAAGAAAGAGGACGCCCTTCGTTTTGATGATGTCACTCTTCCTTCAGGAGGAAGGATAGTGGTGCTCTGTACCGAGTTTTTGGGCGATGAGACATCCGGCAATATCGTCTCCGGATTCAGGCTCCCGAAGGGAGGCACTACAGTCATCCTGAAGAACGAGCAGGGAAGGACCATAGACCAGATGAAGGTCCCTGCACTCGAGACTGACATCAGTTATGTGAGGACACCTTCGGGTTATAAGTACTGTCTTGCTCCGACTCCCGGAAGAGAGGATCAGGGACTGCTTTTTGATTCATATGATGAGATAAAGAGACTGAAGGCTCCGGAGGGGCTCGTGATTAACGAGGCCTCGAAGACCTTCCTTGAGATATATAATTCTTCCGACAAGCCTGTGCAGATGGCCTACTTCACGGTATCCGACAGCAAGAGCAGGCTCGGAAGGTGGAGATTCCCTTCCATAGAGCTCGAAAGCGGAGAGTATTATGTCATTTACTTCGGCAGCGACGGCATAGAGGGACCTGATTTCTCGATATCCGCCTACGAGAGCGACATCTTCCTGTCCTTCAACGGAGAGATAAAGGAGAGCGTCAATGTGGCAGGACTCCTGAAGAACATGTCCGTAGGACTTAATGATAAGGGAGAGAAGGTCTTCTTTGCGGACATCACCCCCGGTGAACAGAACAGCTCCATCTATTCCAACTCCACTTCCATCACCGACGTGGAGATGATGAGCGTGCACATAAACGAGGTCATGGACGACAATGACAATTCCCTCATTGACGAGTTCGGAGACAGACCTTCATGGGTGGAGATATATAACGATTCCGATGTGGATGTGGACATGGAAGGACTCTTCCTGTCCGACAAGGCGGATGATCCCTTCAAGTTCAGACTGAAGGAGGGAACGCTGCCCGCCCATGGATACAAGGTGATATACCTCTCAGGAAAGGATGTGGGCGACCACGCATCCTTCAAGCTCGGAAAGGGCGAGACACTGTATCTTACCGATTACAGGACCCTTGAAAGACAGGCTGTGCTGTTCCCGGATGAATCGAGACTCAGCAACGTCTCCTACGGGCTTAAGGACGGAAAATGGCTGTTCTTCATGGAGAGCACGCCCGGAAAAGAGAATACGACCCAGGGGTATGAGGATATCAAAAATGCAGAGAAGCTGAGCAGGCTCACTCCGTTCATAAGCGAAGTGGTATCGGTGAACGAACCGAGGAGCGGCAAGGCCGACTGGATAGAGCTCTACAATCCCACAGAAAAGACATACAGCCTCGAGGGGCTGTATCTTTCTGACGACTATAAGGATCTGAAGAAATTCGCACTTTCGGGCACCATAGCCCCAAAGGGCTATAAGGCGCTCGATACGTCAAACTCTCCTTCAAAGCAGAAGCAGGGAACAGGTACCTTCAGCATCTCTCCGTCAGGCGAGACCATATATCTTACCGACGGCATCAAACTCTACGATGTCTTTGAGACCGGAGTCTTAAAGGTCGGATATTCGAGCGGCAGGGTCGAGGACGATCCTTCGGGAGAAAGGGTGTTCTTTTCTTCCCAGACGAAAGGTGCAAAAAACTCGGGGACTCTGAAGCCTGAGCTGAATGCCCCCGAATTCTCCCACAGGGGAGGAGTTGTGTCAGGCGAGTTCACACTTGAGATCTCGGGAGAAGGAAACATTTATTACACCACCGACGGAACGAGGCCTTCCAAAAGTTCCAATCTGTATACCGGACCCATGAAGATCTCGGGGACCACGGTCATAAATGCCGTGTGCATCAAGGACGGACATATACCTTCTGATACCAACACCGTTACATTTCTCTTCGAGAAGGCGCATACGGTGCCCGTGGTCTGCATAACAGCCGATCCCCAGGAGTTCAAGGAAGTCTATGCCGTAAGAGAGAGACTGGTGAAGGTGGAGAGGAAATGCAACATAGAGTTCTATGAGGCCGACGGGACCAAGGGGGTAAGCTTCCCTGCAGGCATAAGGGTATCCGGAAACTCCACCAGAGTCTATGCCCAGAAGAGCTTCAGCATCTATCTAAGGAGCGGATACGGGAAATCATCCGTGACATATCCATTCTTCGATGACTATGAGATATCTTCTTTCCAGAGCCTGGTACTTAGGAACGGAGGACAGGATTGGAAGTACACGAGGGTGATAGACGCCTATACCGGAGTCCTATTCAAGGACCTGAACATCGACACCTCTATGTCGAGGCCCGTTGTGGTATACGTGAACGGAAAGTATTACGGCATATACGACCTCAAGGAGAGCATGAACGAGAACTGTCTTGCCTCCCAGCACGGAGTTGAGGAGGACAACCTCAACGTCATAAGGAGGAACTTCGCCATTCTTGCAGGCGATACCGTACAGATAAAGCAGATATACCAGATGGCAAAGACCATGAACATGGCAGTGGAGAGCAATTACGAGAAGTTCTGCAAATACGTGGATGCCGATGCGTGGATCGACTACATAATCGCAAGATCCTTCACCGGGGACTACGACATGTTCAACCAGAAGCTCTGGAACGAGAAGCACTATGAGGTCAAATGGAGACCTATCTTCTACGATTTCGACTTTGCATTCAGGGGAACCCAGGCCAGTACGCTGAACAGATATTTCACAGGTGCAGGAGTCGCATCTCCTGACGGATCCCTGACGAACATGTACATTCCGACGGCACTTAAACAGAACGCAGGCTGGAGGGAGAAGTTCTTAAAGAGGGCTTCCGAGGTTTTAAAGGACATAGCCGCAAGATCCCTTGATCTCTTCGACAGCATGGTAGAAGAGATAAGGCCCGAGATGCAGAGGCACATCGCAAGATGGGGAGGAAGCTATTCCGAATGGCAACAGAACTGCAAGACCACGAGAGCTGTAATAGCAGCACGTCCGAGGGTGCTCGTAAAGCAGATACAGAACGTGTTCGGAGTTTCCGCGGAGAGGATAAGGGAGCTCTTCCCGGATTTCGTATAATAATCAGTTAATTGAAAGATGCCGGTAGCATAGTGATATGTACCCCCATTACTGGACAAAAAGCCAGTAATGGGGGTATTAATATGAAATACAGTAATGAATTCAAACGCCGGTGCATTGAGATGTACAATCAGGGAAAGTATCCGAAAACACCAAAAGGGCTCAAAGATGAAA
>JAFRTU010000012.1 GCA_017439085.1 Clostridia bacterium
ACGGTATCCGAGTATGATCCTACGATCACATTTACAGGAATCGAACAGGATGATGCTAAGGCAACGGCTAAGGGTGTTAATGTAGGCACTTATACAATGACGATGACGAAGGATGACTTCAGTGCAGAGTCCATCAACTACACGAACATCACGATCAAGGTTGTACCCGGAACTCTTGAGATCACACCTATCACGGATGAGTATGTGATCACGGTAACCGGAAACAGCACGACCAAGGTGTACAACACCGAAGAGCAGAGTGTAAACGGCTACACAGTATCCAATTACGACCCGACCATCGACTTCACCGGAATCGAACAGGACGATGCTAAGGCAACAGCTAAGGGCACGAACGTAGACACCTACACGATGACAATGACAGCTGATGACTTCAGTGCAGAATCCACAAACTACACGAACATCAAGATCACGGTAGTGCCCGGAATCCTTGAGATCACACCTATCACAGATGAGTATGAGATCACAGTAACAGGTAACAATGGAACAGAAGTCTACAATACTCAGGAACAGAGTGTAAACGGCTATGAAGTATCCGATTATGATCCGACCATCGAGTTCAGCGGAATAGCTCAGGACGATGAGAAGGCAACAGCTAAGGGTACTAATGTAGGCACCTACACGATGGAGATGACAGAAGAAGACTTCAGTGCAGAGTCCGTCAACTACACGAACATAAAGATCACAGTAGTTCCTGGAACCCTTGAGATCACACCTATCACAGATGAGTATGAGATCACCGTAACAGGAAACAGCGATACCAAGGTATACAACAAGACCGAGCAGTCCGTAAACGGATACACAGTATCTGAATTCGATCCGACTATAGAGTTCACTGGACTCGAGCAGGACGATGAGAAGGCAACTGCAAAAGGTACCAACGTAGCTACCTACACGATGGCGATGACAGCTGAAGACTTCAAGGCGGAGTCCATCAACTACACGAACATCAAGATAACAGTGGTGCCTGGAACACTTGAAATCACGCCTATCACAGACGAATATGTTATCACCGTGACCGGAAACAGCAAGGAAGGATCCTACAGTGCTTCAGAGCAGTCCGTAAACGGATACACGGTATCTGAGATCGACGATGACACGATCGAGTTCACAGGAATCGCACAGGACGACGAGAAGGCAACCGCTAAGGGAACGCTCGTCGGAACCTACACGATGACCATGACGGCAGACGACTTCGCAGCTACGTCCGTCAACTATTCGAACATCAAGATCGAAGTAGTGCCCGGAACGCTCACCATTACCGATGAGGACGTACCGGATGACAAGGTAGTAACAAAGACATCTGCTGACAAGGAATATGCTCTTGGCGACAAGGTCGAATGGACCATCACTGTCAAGAACATCTACAACGAGGAGAAGACACTTACAGTCACCGAGATCGAAGGCGTTGAGCTCGGAACATATCCGAAGACACTCAAGGCCGGAGAAGAGATCGAGATCACGGCTACATACACTGTAACTGAGGAAGACCTGCTCGCAGGATCCTTCAAGAACATAGTAAACGTCAAGCTCGGAGATCTTGAGAAGGAAGGCGAAGACACGATCGACACCGAAGATCCTAAGGGACACATGACGATCACCAAGAAAGTGACCTCCACACCGAAGAGTAGCGGCGGTTACAAAGCCGGTGAGACAGTCACCTATGAGATCAAGGTAGTGAACGACGGTAACGTGACACTGACGAACATAGTCATTAAGGACGAACTGACCGGAGATGAGTGGACGATCGATTCACTTGCTCCAGGCGAGGAGAAGACGTTCACGGCTGAATACACGGTGACCAAGGAAGACGCAGAGAAGGGATCAGTAGTCAACACCGCTACCGGAACTGCGGAAGATCCTACTGACGACGAGCCTGAGGTAGATCCTGACACCGCAGAAGTACCGACAAAGAAAGATCCTAAGCCTCAGCCGAAGCCGACACCTGAGCCTGAGCCGGAGCCGGAGCCTGAGCCTGAGCCGGAGCCCGAACCTGAGCCCGAGCCTGAGCCGGAGCCCGAACCTGAGCCCGAGCCTGAGCCTGAGCCCGAGCCGCAGCCGAAGCCGACACCTGAGCCGAAGCCGACATGGGCACTCATGAACCTCATCTGCACGATCCTTACCGGACTCGGAACCCTCGGACTCGGAATCACCTACTTCACAAAGAAGAAGGAAGATGACGACGACGAGACCAGAGAGATGCCGGAAGAGGACGAAGAAAAGGTCAAGAAGCACGGATTCTTAAGGACTCTGAGCACGATACCTGCTGTCGGATCCATAATCGCCTTCGTACTTACCGAGGACATGAGGAACCAGATGGCGATGGTCGACAAGTGGACGCTCATGATGGTCGGAATCCTCGCTGTCAACGTAGTCGTGATGGCACTTTCCAAGAAGAAGTACCCGAAGAATGACGAAGACAACGTAGAGTTCACCAAGGAAGCATAACCGATAATAAAACAGAGACCCCGTTTCAGAGATGAGACGGGGTCTTTTCCTTAAATGCTTCTGTAAATCACTCCCTGTTTTCTATATAATTTTATATATAAACACATAGTAAAAATGACTTCATAAAGGAGAAGGAATATGAAGCTTTTGAAACCAGCTGCGGCAGGAACTCTTGAGAGCAGTGACTGTTTCGTCAGCATAGAACCGTCAGAGAACGGCATAGAGATCGACCTCAAGAGCGACGTCATAAGGCAGTTCGGTGACAGGATAAGGGAGGTCATAGGGGAAACTCTGGAAACTCTAGGGATAGAGAACTGCACAATCTCCGTAACTGACAAGGGAGCCCTTGACTGCACCATAAGGGCCAGAGTCGAGAGCGCTGCTTTCAGGTCGGCCGAGATAAAGGAGGAGATCCCATGGGAGAAGCTCTGACAGATAAAAAGAAGAGACTAAGGCGCTCGATGCTGTTCCTGAACGCTCAGAAGCCTTCCCTTATAAGGGACGCATATCTTTACGGACCGGACAGCCTCATGTTCGATCTCGAGGATGCAGTTGCAGAGAACCAGAAGGATTCCGCCAGATTCTCCTTATATAATGCTCTTAGAAACATAGACTACGGCCGTTCGGAAAAGATCGTCAGGATCAACGGACTGGATACTCCTCACTGGAGGGAGGACGTGAGATGTGCCGTTGCTGCAGGCTGCGACTCCATAAGGCTACCGAAGACAGAAACAGCAAGAGACATAAGTATCCTCGAAGAGGAAGTATTTAAGGCTGAGAAGGAGTTCGGCATCGAGGAAGGAACCGTGCTCCTCATGGCTGCCATAGAATCCGCGAGGGGAGTCATAAACTGCATGGAGATATGCACAGCTTCCGACAGACTTTTCGGGATAGCTCTCTCCGGAGGCGACTATACGAAGGACCTCCAGACCACGCTCTCTCCGACGGGAGTCGAGCTCATGGGAGCCCGTCAGCACATGATAATCGCAGCCAGAGCTGCGAAAGTACAGTGCTTCGACACGGTATATACGAACGTCAATGACCTTGACGGTTTCAGACATGAGACAGAGATGATAAAACAGATGGGCTTTGACGGAAAATCTCTCATTAACCCGAGACAGATACCTATCGTGCACGGAGTATTTACTCCGACCGATAAGGAGATAGAATTCGCAAAGAAGGTAGTGAGGGAGATCGAAGAAAAATCAGCCCAGGGCATCGGAGTATTCACCGTAGACGGAAAGATGATAGACATAGCCTTCTATGACGGAGCCAGGAGGACACTTGAGATGGCAAGAGCCTCCGGAAAGCTGAGGTGAGGAGCATGCTGAACGCAGTAGGAAGAGATATACCGGAAGAGATACTCGAGAAGGTACATAAGGTGCCGTTCATGGGAAACGGCCACTATGACGGATACGAAATAAAAAAAACAGGCCCGAAGACGAGATGCGTCATCTCCAACGGAAAGAACAAGCTCGTTTCGTCAATCAGGGAGGCTCTTGAGCTTTCAGGGATAAAGGACGGCATGAGGATCAGCTTCCATCACCATTTCCGTGAGGGGGATCACATAGTTAACATGGTCATGAAAGAGATCCATGAAATGGGAATAAGGGACATAACCCTCTGCGCCAGCTCTCTTGGAAAGGCGCATGACCCCGTATATGACTACATACTTGACGGTACGGTGACCGGAATAGAGGCATCGGGCGTCAGGGGAAAGATAGGTGAGGCGATCTCCAGGGGATATCTTAAGAACATAGCCATCCTCCGTTCCCACGGAGGAAGGGTGAGAGCCATAGAATCAGGTGAATCGAAGATAAATATAGCTTTCATAGGTGCACCGACTTCCGACGATTACGGAAACCTGAGCGGCATGGGAGGAAAGAACGAATGCGGAGTCCTCTCATATTCATCGGTGGATGCCGATTACGCCGACAAGGTCATAGCCATAACGGACACTCTCGTGCCGTTCCCGAACTACCCCTGCCAGATATCCATGACCAAGGTGGATTACGTGGTGAAGGTGGATGAGATAGGCGACGCTTCAAAGATAGCCACGGGAGCAGCCAAGCCTACTACTGACATGAAGAAGCTGATGCTGGCAAGGTACTGCACCGACTTCGTCACAAAGACCCCTTACTACAGGATCGGATTCTCGTATCAGACGGGAGTAGGAGGTGCCTCCATAGCCTCGACCCTATATCTTGCAGACAGGATGAGGGGAGACGGGGTGAAGATGGCCTTCGGGCTTGGAGGACTTACAAAGCCCATGTGCGATCTTCTGGATGAAGGACTCTGCGGGGCCCTGTTCGACACTCAGGACTTCGATACCTTCGCCATTCAGAACATGCATCATCCGAGGCACTACATGATCACGGCAGGAGAGTACGCATCTCCGTTCAACAAGGGAGCCTTCGTGAACAAGCTCGATTTCGTAATACTGGCTGCTCTCGAGGTGGATACTGATTTCAACTGCAATGTGGTAGTCGGATCGGACGGCATGCTCATGGGAGCCCAGGGCGGACATCCTGATACCGCGGAAGGAGCAAAGTGTTCTATAGTACTGGTGCCTCTCGTACAGGGAAGGATGCCTACCATAAGGGACAGGGTCACTGCTGTCACTACTCCGGGAGAATCGGTCGATGTGGTCATCACAGAATACGGCATAGCAGTCAATCCGAGAAGACAGGACTTAATAGATGCAGTCAGGGATTCCGGGCTTCCTCTTACGACTATCGAAGAAATGAAGGAAAAGGCCTATTCCATCACCGGAGAGCCAAAGGATATTGAATTTGAAGACAGAGTCGTCGCTGTCATAGAGGCGCGCGACGGCACCATAATGGATGTCGTTAGACAGATAAAAGAATGAGATATAAAAATGCAGAGATGAGAGACGTCCTTTCCTTCCGGGAAAGGAAGTCTTTTATACAGGAAGGGATGAATAAAGAGGGACTGACCACGGTAGCCCTTTCCCTTAACGTGCCCGGGCCCGAGAAGAGGAACAAACGACTGGATTATCTCTTCAGACGCTCTGTGGAGGCCCTGGAGGAACTACTTTCCGAAAACCGTGTAAATATCCTTAAGAGGGATGTGATAGCCGAGTACGGCGGAGAGACACTGATACTCGCAGTGGAAGGCGATCCTGGGAAGATAAAGGACATGGTCATGAGCCTTGAGCTCGCAGAGCCCGTGGGACGGTTCCTCGACTGCGACGTCAACAGGCCCGACGGGACAAAGGTATCAAGGGTGGAGAGAGGATTCCCCTCGAGGAAATGCTATCTCTGCGGAAACGATGCCAAGGTCTGCGGAAGGTCAAGAGCCCATACCGTGGAAGAACTCTTCTCATTCATGAACAGAGAGATCGACGGCTGGATGAGGGAGGAAACTGCAGACAGGATCACTGAAGCCGCAAGATCTTCCCTGGCGGAAGAACTGATGACGAATCCGAAGCCCGGACTCGTGGATCCTTTTTCCAGCGGAGCCCATGATGATATGAACGAAGAGACGTTCCTTAAGAGCATAGATGCGATAGTGCCTCACATACGGGATATGTGCCTCATGGCGTACGATACTGAGGATCCGGACTCTCTTCATGACAGGCTGAGAGAGGAAGGCCTTGAGACAGAGAAGGATATGTATACTGCCACCGGAGGAGTGAATACTCATAAGGGAGCGATATTCACCCTTGGAGTGCTGTCTGCGGCAGCGGTAAGGACCTTTAAGGAGGATAAGGTATCCCCCATAGATCTCAGAACTGAACTCGGAAAGGTGCTTGGTCCATTCAGAAAAGAGCTTCTTCATATCCGTGAACCCAGGACCAACGGAGAGAAAGCATATCTCAAAGTTCACGGGAGCGGCATAAGAGGAGAGATAGAGACCTGTTACGGGAGCATATTTGAAACCGGACTTCCCGCACTCACGGAGGCCGCAGAAGCAGGGCTATCCACAAATGACATGAAGCTTTTCTGCCTGATCTCTCTTATGGCAGTGACTGAGGATTCGAACATACTCAAAAGATCCGGCATAGAGGGGCTTGAAAAGGTGAAAAAGGATGCTCAGAAGCTAAGGAATATAGAACTCTTCAGGAAGGGAGAACATATCGATATACTGAAAGGGCTTGACGCGGAGTATTCCCGCCTCGGGATAAGCGGCGGGGGATCCGGGGATCTGCTTGCAGCTTCGCTTTTCGTATATATGCTGTTTGGGGGATGACATGGAGAAGGTGCTGACACGGTATCTTACAGATAATGAATATGCTTCCTTTTCGGGAATACTTGAACGAAACGGACTCAGGCTGGAGACAGAGCCCGAAGAGTATTGTTATGTCACTGAGAACGGCAATATGGTCGCGACCGGAGCCCTTGAAGGAAATGTAATGAAATATCTTTCCGTAAGGGAGGACATGAGGGGAGAAGGACTCCTTAACACTATCGTGAGCTCACTCATGGAAAGGGCATATGAAAAGGGCATATACCATCTCTTCATATATACGAAGCCAATGAACAGGGAACTCTTCATATCCCTCGGATTCCACGTGATATACATGACTTCGGACGTGCTCTTCATGGAGAACAGAAGGAACGGGCTTGACGTCTTCATTTCGAAACTGATCATGGAAACGGGTGATGAGCTCCTGAAAGCAGAGGACGCTGCTGCCATTGTCATGAACGCCGATCCATTGACGAAGGGACATGAATATCTGATACATGAGGCTCTGAAGGATTCGGATGTGCTCCATGTGTTCCTGCTTTCATATGACAGGGACATGTATCCCCTTGAGACCAGAATGAAGATGCTTAAAGACCTCCTGAAAGACGAGAAGAGGGCAGTGATACACGAGGGAGGAGACTATATGATCTCGAGAGGCACTTTTCCCACTTATTTCTTCAAGGATAAAAAGGACGGAGTAAGAGCAGAGTGTGAGCTCGACATAAGACTGTTCGGGGAAAAGATCGCACCGGCACTCAACATCAAGAAAAGGTTCGCAGGTACGGAGGAACTGTCGGGATTCACCGCAACATACAACTCATTCATGGAAATGATATTGCCTGAGTACGGTATCGGATTCATCAAAGTTGACAGACTCAGGATAGACGGAAGACCCGTAAGTGCATCGGAAGTGAGAAGGATCGTAAGAGAGGGAAGAAATAAAGAGGCGGAAGAACTTGTGCCTTTATCAACTGCTGTCCTTCTGTAATGATCCGCCGGAAAGAAAAAGCTTCGCCTTGAAGTAAGACGAAGCTTTTATATATTTCCATTTATTCAGTCATTACCGTAATATGCAAATATGAGATATAAAGCCCATATAACGGTGATGAGTATGCCCTTTACAAGTTTGCTGAACTTGGACTTTGCCACTATCACGGTCAGGGGGATCGGGATCATGAACATGAAACCGAGCACCCAGAGCCATATGTGCTTCGGACCCGAAGTGGTATTCACGTTCCTCATATTGTTGTTCTCGGGATAGAATGCGCGGCTGTAGTATCCGGTATTGTTGACAGGAGCCTGAGGAGCCTGTTTCGGCTGCTCCTGTACGGGACTGTCGATCATCATCACGGAATCACAGTATTCACACTTTACGGTCCTCTCCCCGGGAGTGTACTGGAGTTTTGCTCCGCAGTGAGGGCATGTCATATCCATAAGCTTCATGAAAGGATCCTCCGTTCGTTTCATCATATGATATTTTACTATCAATCCCAAGTATTTCAAAGATGCATATCAGAGGATGAGGACGGTCTCTATGTGATACAATCATGATTGGGAGGCAGATATGAAAAACTGGAACGATATCTATCCGAGACCGTCTCTGAAAAGGGACGGCTATATGATACTTAACGAAAACTGGAAGGTGAACGGAGAACCCAAAGGCGCACCCTGGAATGAACTCAGGAGCGACGATTCTCTTTCCTATGAAGTCACGTTCGATACAGGAGATTTTCCTCTTCATGAAGGAAAGAGGATGAGGCTCAATTTCGGTGCGGTGGATCAGCTGTGTGAGATCAGGGTGAACGGTTTTGAGGCCGGATGGCATGAAGGGGGATATCTGCCCTTCTCACTGGACATATCCGATTACCTTAAGGATGGGGAGAACACCATTTACGTGGACGTCACCGACGAGCTCAGCACTGACTATCCCTATGGAAAGCAATGCCTTAAGCCTCACGGCATGTGGTACACTCCCGTGTCAGGCATATGGCAGCCAGTCTGGCTTGAAGAGGTCCCGGATCATCATGTGATAGAATCCGTGAGGACCACGCCGGATCTCAAAGGGACGGATATAGAAGTCGTGACTGATGCTCCGTCATATATTCTCTCATATATGGACGGGGATGAGGAGATGACCCTTAGATGCAGTAACAGACATGTGAGGATAGATCTGAAACATCCGCACATATGGACTCCTGACGATCCTTATCTATATCAGCTCGTCATATCGACCGATACCGACCGTATAGAGACAGATTTTGCTCTCAGGACAACGGGCACAATCGAGAGGAACGGTAGAAGGTATTTCATGCTGAACGGAGAGCCCGTCTTTCTTAACGGGGTCCTTGACCAGGGCTATTTTTCAGACCGATTCCTTCCGGAGGACCCGGAGGAATATGAGAGGGATATCTTAAGACTGAAGTCACTTGGCTTCAACATGCTCCGGAAACATATAAAGGTGGAACCGGAGGTCTTCTATCACTATGCCGACATGCATGGCATGCTCGTGATACAGGACATGGTGAACTCGGGGAAGTATTCCTTTATGAGAGATACCGTAATACCGACCTTCCTTACGAAAAAACTGAAAGAGAGAAAACCATCAAAGAGGGACAGATACAGGCGGGCTTTCTTTGAGAAGCACATGCTGGAAACGGTAAGACATCTCTGCAGCCATCCTTCCGTCATAGGCTGGACCGTGTTCAACGAGGGATGGGGACAGTTCGACTCCGAAAGGATGTATGAGATACTGAGAAGAGAAGATCCTTCAAGATTTATAGACACTTGCTCCGGCTGGTTCGAGAACGAACGGAAAGACTGCGACAGCAGGCACATATACTTCAGGACTCCTGTCCTTAAAGATCCGAAAAAAGGGAAGGTGCTCTTTTTGAGCGAATGCGGTGGATATACGAGATCTCTCGACACCAACGGAGGAAGAAAGACCTATGGATACGGAAAGGCAGGGGACGAGAAAGGTCTTACGGACATGATAGTGGGTCTGTATGAGAAGATGGTCCTTCCTTCGATTGAGAACGGTCTTTCGGGAGTCGTATATACCCAGATCTCAGACGTAGAGGGAGAGATAAACGGGATATGGTCCCGAGACCGGAAAGTACTAAAGGCTGACGGAGACAGGCTGATAAAGCTTTTCAAAAAGGTATATGAGCGGTTTGAAGAAAAGATAAGATGACAAAGACCGGAGGATCTCCTCCGGTCTTGCCTTATCATATGTGTCCAGTATCATTTTCCACTGACATAGCCTGACAATATCATTGCTAGCTTTGCAGCAGGCATGCTCTGGAGCCAGACTTTTCCGGGTCCGGTTACTACGGTATTGAAGAGTCCTTCACCGCCGAACAGTACGTTCTTGACTCCCGAAACGGTCTTTACGTTCATCTGGCAGGAGGCCGTCATTGCAGCAAGGTTTCCTGTATCGATGATGATCTGCTGGCCGGGAGCAAGGTCGTATTCCACTACATGTCCGTCGAACTCGGCGAAGCAGAGACCGTTACCGCTTATCTTCTGAAGGATGAAGCCTTCTCCTCCGAAGAGTCCCGCACCGAAGTTCTTCCTGAAATAGACGGAGAGCTCAACGCCCATCTGAGCGCAGAGGAAAGCCGATTTCTGAAGGATTATCGGATTCTGAGGGGTAACGTTGAACACCTTTACGGATCCCGGGAAACTGGATGCGCATGCGATCATTCCTGGACCGCCTTGTGCGGTATAGATGTTCTGGAATATGGATTCGCCGGAGAACATCCTGCCTATGGCCTTACCAAATCCGCCGGCTGTAGTCTGCATGGTCATGTTCGGACTCATCCAGCTCATTCCGCCGCCTTCGGTGATGATGCTCTCGCCGCTGTCAAGGTACATGACTACTACGGGAAGTGTATCGCCCTGTATATCGTATCTCATAGTGTTTCTCCTTATGATTTATTTATCTATTTACTATTCTATTCCAAAACGATCTGTTTTTAAACCGCGCATAATGCTTTTTGCCCACGATGTTATAAACACGTGTATAAGACGGGTATTATCCCGAAATATCGCGAAAAAAACATTCGCAAGTTTTTGATTTGGCATAAAAAGGCGATTATAATATTCATATGATTTTTACATGAATGATCGGAGGGTTATATATGGATAACAACGTTCGTCCGGAAACCATGGAGAGGATAGTCTCAAGTGAACTGGCAAAGGCTTTCATAGATGAGCAGGTAGCTCTCTTAAAGGAGCAGATAGGGGACAAGAAGGTCCTTCTTGCACTTTCAGGCGGAGTAGATTCCTCAGTAGTCGCCGCACTCCTCATAAAGGCCATAGGCAAGAACCTTGTATGTGTACACGTGAACCATGGTCTCTTGAGAAAGGGAGAACCGGAGCAGGTCATAGAGGTATTCCGCAACCAGATGGATGCAAACCTCATCTATGTCGATGCTGTTGACCGTTTCCTCGACAAGCTGGCAGGAGTAGCTGATCCTGAGCAGAAGAGGAAGATCATAGGAGAGGAATTCATCCGTGTATTCGAGGAAGAGGCTATGAAGCTCGACGGCATAAAGTTCCTTGCCCAGGGCACCATCTATCCCGACATACTCGAGAGCGTCGGAGTAAAGGCTCACCACAACGTTGGAGGACTTCCCGAGAAATTCGGATTTGAACTTGTAGAACCCGTAAAACTTTTATATAAGGATGAGGTACGTGTCGTAGGAAAGGAACTCGGCCTTCCTGACAACATGGTATACCGTCAGCCGTTCCCGGGACCGGGACTCGGAGTGCGCTGCGTAGGCGCAATAACACGTGACAGGCTCGAGGCCTTAAGAGAGGCTGATGCCATAGTCCGTGAGGAGATAGGGGCTCTTCCCGAAGTTCCGTGGCAGTATTTCTGTGCGATCCCTGACGTTCAGTCCACAGGCATCAAGTACGTAGACGGACAGGGAGTAAGATATATGGGATGGGCAGTAGTCATCCGTGCGGTAAATACGGTTGACGCCGTTACGGCCACCGTTCCCGAGATACCTTTCAAGGTGCTCTGCTCCATGAGAGATAAGATAGTTAAGATCCCCGGAGTCAACAGAGTCCTCTGGGATATAAGCGAGAAACCGGTAGCTACCATAGAGTGGGAATGACGCTCGAAACGGCGAAAACCCGCATGAATACAGGCTTTTTTGCCCGTCCATACTGCTCTTGATACTGGATTGATACTATTTGTGTCCGCCCGGTATTCTCAAGAGAAAAATCCCAAAAGGACAAGCAAAACCGCCCTGCTGAACGACAAATTCAGCAGGGCGGTTTTTTTGCTTGTCTTATTTATTTTTCCGCCAAGGGATATAATATTCGCTTTCCAGGCCATCGTCGCAGGTATGGGGCCAGTTGAGTTTCCATTCAAAATACTCTTCCCTGGTGATCTCCCCGGCGTGTAACTCCTGCTGACGAAAAAGCCATTCCCGCATGAACTCGTCCACAAGGCCATACTGGAAGTACATACCCACGGGAGGGTGTGCGGGCCAGTCATCGCTATCATTGTACCGTACAGCGGTATCATCAGCGGCCCCTGCTCTGCCCGGATTGCGGACAAGTTGGAACAGGCGGATAGCGCCAGGGCTGTCCTCGTCCAGCCAGAAGAATGTCCGCATGAAGTCCTCGGCAGAGCCGGGGGCGATGGTGTAGAAGTTCTGGCGGTCTACCCGCAGCGCCTCGGCCATCTTGTCCAGCAGTTCCCGTTTCGGAACACGGTAATTCGTCTCATACTGGGCGATCCGGTTGTCCGCTCCCTTTTCCTCAAAGCCGATAGCAAGCCCCAATTCCTTTTGTGTCATGCCTCGAAAGGTGCGGATTTTCTTTATCTTGTCTCCGACTGTCATAATATCCCACCGCCTTTGCCAATAGTATAGCGCAAAAAAGCGAAAGATGCAAGATAATCTTTAACAAAAATGCGAAATAAATTCTTGACATTAACACTTATGTTAATGTATAATGAAGATGGTGACATTAACATATTTGCGAAACTAAAATAAGGAGGTGCTGACCATGGAAAAGGAGCTGTTTGTGAGAGCAGAGGAGGTCGCCAGGGAGCTGGGCATTTCCAAGCCCTACGCCTACAAGCTGGTGCGGGAGATGAACGAGGAGCTGAAGAAAAAAGGCTTTCTCACCATTCCCGGACGGGTAAGCAGGCGCTACTTCGAGGAAAAATTCTATGGGCTGCGGGACAGACAATAAGGAGGGAACCACAATGCCGGCATACAAAGACAAGGCAAAGGGCACATGGTATGCGTCCTTTTACTACGAGGACTGGACGGGCAAGAAAGTAAAGAAAATGAAACGGGGCTTTCCCACCAAGCGGGAGGCTCTGGAGTGGGAGCGGACATTCCTGCAACAACAGACCGCCGACCTGGAAATGACCTTTGAAAACTTCGTGGCTGTCTATGTGGCGGACATGAAAGGCCGTATCAAGGAAAACACCTGGGGGACGAAAGAGCATATCCTCTACAAGAAGTTGGTGCCGTACTTCGGCAAGCGGAAGATGTGCGACATTCACTCCAAGGAGGTCATCGCCTGGCAGAATGAAATGCTGGGTTACCGGGACAAGAACGGCAAGCCCTACTCTCCGGTGTACTTAAAAACGCTGCACAATCAGTTGAGCGCCGTGTTCAACCATGCGGTACGGCACTACAATCTAAAGGTCAATCCCGCTGCCCAGGCGGGCAATATGGGAAAGCCAAAGGGACGGGAAATGCTGTTCTGGACAAAGGCGGAGTATCTGAAATTCGCCGAGGCCATGATGGACAAGCCCCTTTCCTATTACGCCTTTGAAATGCTCTACTGGTGCGGCGTCCGGGAGGGGGAGCTGCTGGCCCTCACTCCTGGCGACTTCGACTTTGAGAAACAGACCGTCACCATCTCCAAGTCCTACCAGCGGATTAAGGGCAAGGATGTGATTACCGACCCCAAGACCCCTAAGAGCAACCGGGTCATTCAAATGCCCGCTTTCCTCTGTGAAGAAATGCGAGACTATATCAAGAGCCTGTATGGGGTGAAGCCCACCGACCGCATTTTCACGGTGACAAAATCCTACCTCCACCGGGAGATGGACAGGGGTGCGAAAGAGGCCGGGGTAAAGCGGATCAGAATACACGACCTGAGGCACTCCCACATTTCGCTGCTCATTGACATGGGCTTTACGGCCCTGGCAATCGCTGACCGGGTGGGACATGAAAGCATTGATATTACCTACCGCTACGCCCACCTGTTCCCCACCCGGCAGGCGGAGATGGCGGACAAACTGGACATGGAGCGAAAGGGGGCCTAAATCATGTCAGTGAAAAATCTTGACCGACACAACCGCTGGAGAAACAAAACTGTGGCTTTCCGGGTGTCCCCGGATGAGGACAGGGAAATTGAAACCGCTGTGCGGCTCTCCGGCCTTACCAAACAGGACTACATCACCCGACGGCTGCTGTGCCGGGATGTGGTGGTACAGGGCAACCCCAGGGTGTATAAGGCCCTGCGGAACGAGCTGGCCGCCGTTCTGGAAGAACTGGAGCGTATCGAGGCCGGGAATGGCGTGGATGGGGAGTTGCTGGACACCATCCGGCTGATCGCCGCCATCATGGACGGCATGAGGGAGGATTGATAGATGGATAGATTGCAAGAGAAAACGACTGCCCCATATCCGCCTGTTGGCGCAGACGGGGGACAGTCGCTCTCACAAAAACCTAACCAAAGTATAGCAGAGGGCGTGACAGAACACAAGCCCCCGGAAAGAGATTTGGAGGAAATCCTGCGGCAGATAAGCCGGGTCAATGACCCGGCCTATCTGCCTACCGTGTCTATGAATGACCTCTACGAACAGGTGTACCCCGGCAGACCTCCTGTGGTAGACGGTCTGCTCTATGCGGGGACATATCTCTTTGTGGGCGCTCCCAAGGTGGGCAAGTCCTTTCTCATGGCCCAGCTTGCCTATCATGTGAGTATGGGCCTTTCCCTGTGGGGGTATGAGGTGCGCCAGGGGACAGTCCTCTATCTGGCCCTGGAGGACAACCACCGTCGCTTACAGGAGCGGTTGTACCGGATGTTTGGAGTAGAGAGTACCGGAAACCTGTTCTTTGCCATCGGAGCTAAGCAGCTCGGCGGTGGCCTGGAGGAGCAGCTAAAGGGCTTTGTCCGGGAACACACGGACACCCGGCTTATTATCATCGACACCCTGCAAAAAATCCGGGAGGCCGGGGCAGAGAAGTACAGCTATGCCAACGACTATGAGGTAATCACCAAACTGAAACGGTTTGCCGATATAAGCGGGGTTTGCCTCCTGGTTGTACATCACACCCGCAAGCAGCAGGCCGATGATAAGTTTGATATGATCTCCGGCACCAACGGCTTATTGGGTGCGGCAGACGGGGCCTTTCTGCTCCAAAAGGAGCGGCGGGCAGACAACGCCGCCACCCTGGACATTTCTGGGCGGGATCAGCAAGACCAGCGCCTCTACCTCAAGCGGGACGAGGAACGGCTTGTGTGGGAGCTGGAGCGGCGGGAAACGGAGCTGCGGCAGGAGCCGCCTGACCCGGTGTTGGAGGCTGTTGCCGCCCTGGTAACGGCGGAACGGCCAGAGTGGAGAGGGACGGCCACGGAACTTGTCGCCGCCCTGGGGCTGGATATGAAACCCAATGCCCTGGCTATGCGGCTGAATGTCCGGGCGTGGCGGCTGTCCTATGAGTACCACATCCACATCGTCAAGGTGCTGCGCTCCCTGTATCTGGCCTATGTGGAGCTGCGGGGGAAATTTGAGCGTCTGCAAGGGGACTATGGCCGGGTGAGGGAGAGCAACATCCGCCTGTCTGATCGATTGCAGGAGGTCAAGTTGGAAAAC
>JAFRTU010000001.1 GCA_017439085.1 Clostridia bacterium
AGCGGATTCACGGTCACGAACACTCACACAGAAGTACCGAAGACCGGCGATAACAGCAACCTGCTCTTCTGGATAATACTGCTGGCAGTATCTGCGATCGCAGCAGGTGCGATAGTAGTAACTATGATCAGGAAGAGATCAGAAGAGAGATAACTCTCAGACAAACTGAAACACAAAGAGGCAGCCAATAAATGACTGCCTCTTCTTTTTGTATATTGTGAGCCTTTAATGTTACTGTGACATTTCAGGGCTATTGATAATTTACAGACGGATCATCTGTCATTCAAAGGGAAATCATTGCTCCAGGCGCTTCTCATAATCATCCAGCTGCTTCTGATTCTTCAGGATCACCGTCTTATCGGGGTATTTATCCCTAACAGCTCTGAATCGTTCTCTTATGGCCTTCCTGCGGCCGAAGAACAATATCCAGAGTATGAAGTTCAGATCCATCTTCTCATTGCATCCTTCAGCCATATCAGGACGGGAACTGCCTTTATATTTCCTGTATCTCCTGTATGCTCTTGCAAGACAGGTGAGACTCGGGAACAGGAGCATCACTATCTCATCTGATTCTTCAAGCTTCCTTTCAAAGGACAGCTTGCTGTATGTCCCGTCTATCACCCAGCTGTCGTGACTGTCGAGGAAATCCTCCACGATCTTCCTTTGTTCATCGAGATCCCGCCTCTTCCATTCGGGAAGATAGAGGACAGTATCGAGATAGAGGATATCTGTCCCGTAGTGTTCTGCAAGTCTCCTTGCCAGAGTGGATTTTCCGGATCCGCTATAACCTATGATAGAGATCTTCAAACCGCAGTTCTCCTTTCCTGATCTTACTTCAGACTCAAAATCATCTTCTGGATATCCTTGTCCTCAAAGGAAAGATCTATTATCTTTCCCTCAAGTGTGACGGAGATGAGTATTATAAAGGTGTTATTGCCCTTGTCATATGAGATGTACTGGTATACGAAGCCGAGATAGTCGGCCCTCTGTATCACATATTCCGTATCTTTTATCTTCACGATTCCGTCCGATCTGTAATGATGGATCGTGTCCTTCTGTTTCACATAACCCTTATCATGCCTCTCTATTATCATAAGGGGATAATATGCGGAGATCCCTTCACCGAGAGGAGAAGCGCTTCTTTTCTCGAGTTTCAGTATCTCTCCGCCATACAGATCTTCAGCTGACCTGTTCTCTTTCGTAAACCAGCCCTCAGCCAGTCTGATGCTGAAAGTACCGGTGTCGTATCTGGCTGCTTTAGAACATCCTGAAAGGATGATCAGGATCACAGCTGCAACAAGGACTATCCTTGAACTCTTTCTCATACAAAATAACCTCCCTAATCGATTCTCAACTACATTATAACATGCACTCGCATTCAGTCTGTGAAGAGGGAATGGAGCATGAAATGAGTTGTTAGAAACGGATTTCGAAAATATAATTAACCTAAGGAAAAAGTGTTATCATTCCCTTCAGGTAAGAAAGGAAAGGAATATGAAAAGAAGACATATAAGGACAGTTATCCTGGCGGTCCTGGTTCTCATGATATCAGGATCGTTCCTGCTTACTTCGTGCAGGAAGAGATACAAGGTGGATTACTGCGGAAGAAAGGCAAGCTTCAAACATGCAAGGAACAGCTATCCCGCAGGAGCTAATGTCAGGCTCGTTTACTATATGATAGCTACTGACACGGATTACTATTTCTATCTTGACGATGAGCCCTTGAACTACAGGCTCGAATCCGAGGGGATAATAATAGAGTTTACTATGCCTGACCACGATGTGACGCTTTCGATAGATCATAAGAATTCCATGGATGTTGTTTATCATAAGGTAGATTATTGTAATCAGCAGTCCTGGTATGAGAATGCAGAAGATCAGTACACTGCGGGAGATAAGGTCACACTTCTGATGGATTGGGGGACTGATACATCCTATCAGTTCTACCTTGACGGAGAAAAGATAGAAGCTATTTTTACGGATGATGAAAGGTACTTAGTGATTGAGTTCATAATGCCGGATAAAGATGTGAAACTGTTTTGTGAAGTGGAGTCTTTATCACCTCCTGGACCATAGATCTATTTTGAAACACTTTTTTAAGGAAGATAGATATGTATAAAAATAATAATAATGAATGAGGGAGGTATCAACATGACAAGACTTGATCTTACGGAGTATGAGGTGATAGACAACCACTGCCATCCGTTCCCGGTGGGAAGGGAACCTAAGGACTTCGCAAGGAACGCATGCATAGGGCTGTATCCTGTAGAATCCGAGGATATGAGGAACACCGTCTACTATCATATGCTGATGAACGAGCTGAGACGGTACTTCGATATGAAAGACGCTTCTGACGAAGAAGTGATAGAGGTGAGAAACGCTCATGCCATAAAGGACAGGGAAGCGTACACCAAGGCCCTTTACAGGGAGGCGGGATATTCCTCGCTCCTGGTGGACTTCGGATATCCTATAGGGCAGAAATACGACAAGTCAAAGAAGCTTTCAGAAGCTGAGATCAGGGAGATGCACGATTGCTGTGAGCCCGAGATCAGGCTGTACAACATAAACAGGATAGAATGGGTCGCTAACAGACTCGTGGAGGAGATGGTACCTTTCCGTCAGTTCGAGCAGGCCTTTTATGACGGCTGTGACAGAATGGTCAAGGATGAGGGCCTCATAGCCTTGAAGTCAGTGATAGCCTACTATACCGGCCTCGAGGTCAAAGTGCTCGAAAAGGAGGACGTGAGGAAGGGATACGAGGCATATCTCAGGGATCCGACCGATCAGAAGGCTGAAAAGGTATTCAGGGACTACACGTTCCTTCTCGGATGCAATGTCGCAAGGATGCTTGATATCCCTCTGCAGATACATACTGGACTCGGAGACAGCCCCGACTGCAATCTCTTAAAATGCAATCCTTTCCTGCTCCACGAGGTGATCAATCTGCCACAGGTGAGGGAAACCAAGCTCATGCTCATACACGGCAGCTATCCGTATATGGAGGAGCTCGGCATGCTCCTCAACCACTACACGAACATATATGCGGACATATCCTCCTTCTGCCCGTATGCAGGAATGGCCGCTGAGGACAAGCTTCTGAAGCTGTTCGAGATGGCACCGCTCAACAAGGTCTGCTTCGGGACCGACGGATGCTGCATACCTGAGCATACATGGTTCGGTGCGATATTCATGAAGAGAGTGCTCGCAGAGGCTCTTGACAGGCTTGTCGAGAGGGGACATATATCCTATGATTTTGCGGAAAGATCAGCGAGGAACATACTCTCTGAGAACGTAAAGAGGATATACAAGCTGTAAAAAGGGCGAAAAGCACGGAATTCAACCGTTTTTAAAGAGCACAAATCCGAAAAACAACCGCCGGTAGAGAGCTGTTTTTAAGGACTCAACTACAGGGGTAGTTCAAAAATGCCGTATTCAACCGACGGTCGATAGTAATGCTACCTGCCCCGGGATATACTGATGCCAACAACAAAAGGAGGCAAACAAGATGGAAAATAAAGAAACATTGGGAAAGCGCATAGCGGAGTTGAGAAAGAGGAAGGGCATGACCCAGGAACAGCTGGGAGAGAAGGTCGGAGTATCCGCACAGGCTGTGTCCAAGTGGGAGAACGATTTAAGCTATCCCGACATAACCCTGCTGCCCGTTCTGTCAGATCTTCTTGGAGCATCAGTCGACGAGCTCATGGGAGTGAAGCCCATAGACCCGAAGGTCATAATACTTGATAAGGAAGAAAAGACCGATGAAGGAAAAGCAAAATGGAACTGGGAATGGAATGCAGGAAGATGGCCGACGATAGCAAGCTGCATAGGCCTCATTATGATATGCATGGTATTCCTTCTCCATGGCATGTTCCATTTGTTCCCATACGGTGATTTCGGTGAACTGAAGCTCAACGGATGGGGATATGTATGGCCGCTCCTCATATTCACCCTTGGACTTTCATCAATAAACAGCAGTCTTACGGTGAGCATAGTGCTCATGGCTCTCGGCGGATATGAATTCATAAGAAGAGTGATATATCCCTACGGAACACACCTTATAGGGATCCCGTGGTACGTGATACTCCTTGTCTTTGCCATAGCAGTGCTCATAAAGACGATAATAAGGAACGTGAGACCGCACGATTATTATGACAGGCACAAAAAGGGCAAGACGCCAGTGATGGAAATGTCCACGGAGAATGACTATCTTGACCTGGACATGAGTTTCGGGTCCGGAGAAGTCATATATGACAGGGAAGTGTTCACAGGAGGAACAGTGGATTCCAGTTTCGGAGATTACACGATAGATCTTACCGGAGTGAAGACGTTCACAAGCGGATGTGTACTGGAAGTGGATGAGAGCTTCGGAAACTTGACTATATTACTGCCAAGACACGTAAAGCTCGTAAAATCATCTGAGAACAATTTTGCGGCATTTTCCGTAACGGGTGAGCCTGATCTGGATGTTGCCCAGCAGATCATAGTAAAGAGCGATGTTAGCTTCGGTTCACTGCAGGTAGTATACAGATAAGGTCTATTGACAGATGATCATGATAGTTTACATAAAGGACCGGGTGTCATGTGATGATCCCCGGTCTTTTGTTTTCTTGTGTCCAGACGGATACCCAATATCGTATAATTAAATATGGTAGGTCCTGACCGGGGGAAACATGGAAGAAAAGAAGAGAAAGGTATTGAAACGGATACTTACGGCGCTTGGGATTTTACTTATACTTGCAGGCGCATTCTTCATATATACGGGGATATATTACCATGCCGATAACGGTTTCATTGATTCATATCAGACTGAGGTAAAGCTCAGGGAAACAGAGCTTCCTTCAGGAGATACAGTGTTCGACCCGCTTGATGCCAAGATCGGCTTCATCTTCTATCCCGGAGGAAAGGTGGAGCACACCGCCTACATCCCACTCATGAGGGAGATAGCCTCAAAAGGATACCTCTGCATACTCTGCAGGATGCCTTTCAGGCTTGCGATCATGGACATTCACAGAGCCGACAACTATATCGGCGGCTACGAAGGGATAAAGACCTGGTATATCGGAGGACATTCGCTCGGAGGCGTGTCCGCTGCATTCGAGGCGGCAGACAGGGAAGGAAAGATAAAGGGACTCGTGCTCCTTGGAGCATACTCATCAAAAGACATCTCAAAAGGGGATATACGGGTCCTGTCCATATATGGTAGCGAGGACAAGGTCCTCAAAATGGATAAATACAAGAAGAACAGGGACAAGCTGCCTTCGTCCATGACTGAGACAATAATAGAAGGAGGATGCCATGCCTACTTCGGAGCCTATGGGGCACAGAAGGGAGACGGTGTACCCTCTATAACGAACGAGGAGCAGATAAGACTTTCAGGAAAGATCATAACGGATTGGATCGCCGAATGAGTATATTCCGGGAAAGGATAGAGAGCGGAAGGCTGGAGCTCGAATACGTCCCCGTGGATATACGGGATCTGTTCGACGGTATCAGGGATCTCTTCTCCGGTCTTATGGAAGAAAAGGCCATCGATTTCAGGGTCTATTCGGGCCAGGTCCAGAACAGATATGTCTGGTGCGACATGAAGAACCTGAACCGTGTCCTCTTCAACATCATAAGCAATGCATACAAGTTCACTCCCGAGGGAGGAGCGGTGAGTACATCGGTACTCGAAGCCGGCTCGCCTGTCGACGGATACGGCTCATATGAGATCCGCGTTCAGGATAACGGGATAGGCATGTCAAAGGAGTTCGTTGAAAAGCTCTTTACCGCATTTGAACGGGAGAGGACATCTACCGTGAGCAGAGTGGAAGGCACGGGTCTTGGGATGACGATCGCCAAGAACATAATCGATCTCATGGGCGGTACCATAGACGTGCTAACGGCTCCCGGATCAGGCACGACGATAGTGATAAGGCTGAAGTTCAGACTCGCTGAAGAAAAGGATCTCGACAGGATCGGCACCGGAAATGCGGATGAGAAGGGCGAAGACACGAAAGATACCGATTTCTCAGGTAAGCGCATACTCCTCGTGGAAGACAACCTGATAAACATGGAGATCGCCAACATGATCCTCACCCAGTCAGGTTTCATCGTGGAGACTGCGGAGAACGGAAAGATAGCCGTTGACATGGTGTCTTCTTCAGAGCCCGGTTATTATGATGCGGTCCTCATGGACATACAGATGCCCGAGATGGACGGCTATGAGGCTACGAGGGCGATACGTTCACTTGAAGACAAGAGGCTCGCATCGATCCCGATACTAGCCATGACGGCCAATGCCTTCAAGGAGGATGAACTGGCAGCAGAAGAGGCGGGCATGCAGGCTCACATTGCAAAGCCCATCGACGTCGGCCTTCTTCTTAGGACTCTTAAGGAAGTACTGTCAAAAAGGGAGGAATGACCCTCTTATTACATCCATACATGAATGCTTTTTACGATCCGGCCGATATGATTTGTTTAATCGGACCGGATCGTGTTATCATATCTATGCCTATGAAGAGCACACGAGAGACAAGCTCGTTGACTGTGCAGCAACCTGTGATAACAAGGTGCTAAAGCTTGATCGATGGGTAAAACAATTGTCAGTGCAGTCCCCGTCATAGGCATGACGGGGATCTTTTTATGGGTAGAAAGAAGGGAACATGAAACTTTACAGTAATGAGATCGTTTTCAGGGGACATCCCGATAAGGTGTGTGATCAGATATCCGCAGCCATTCTGGACGAATGTCTGAGACAGGATCCGGGCAGCAGATGCGGCATCGAGACCGCCGGAGGAAAGGGAAAGATCTTCATAACGGGAGAAGTGACGACAAAGGCCGAATTCGATGCTGTGGCCATTGCAAGAAGAGTCTTAAAAGACATTGGATATCCCGATGATTATGAGATCACGGACAACATAGGCCTTCAGTCAAGGGACATTGCTCTTGGCACCAACGATGAGGTCGCAGGAGCAGGGGATCAGGGAATGATGTTCGGCTACGCCTGTAACGATACGGAGGAACTGCTTCCGACTGCCATGGTGATACTACAGAAACTGGCAAGAAAGTACGATGAGCTGGTACACAGCCATAAAGACTTTTTCCCGGACGGAAAGGCCCAAATAACGGGGGTTTATGACGACGATTTCAGGCTCATTGGGATAAAGGATTTCACGATCTCATACAACAACTCTGAAGAGAATAGGGAAGAGACTGACAGGATCCTGAAGGACTACATAATCTCCCTCTGCAGCGACTACGGGGTAGAGATAGAGAGATTCCTCATCAACCCCACGGGAAGGTTCTTCATAGGAGGCTTCGAGGGTGATGCGGGCCTTACCGGAAGGAAGATAGTGGTGGACGCCTACCAGTCCTTCTCGAACGTAGGAGGAGGCTGCATGAACGGCAAGGACCCGAGCAAGGTGGATCTTTCGGGCGCATACATTGCAAGGGTGTACGCCAAGGAACTTCTTAAAGAGTACGACCTCAAATGGTGCGAGGTGCAGGTAAGCTACGCCATAGGCATGAGGAGGCCTCTTGCCATATATATCGATTCCGACAGGGGTAATCTTGAGCCGTCGGAGGACATGTATAGGAGGGCGGAGCCTGCAAACATCATTTCCGCACTCGACATGAAGCACATCTGCTATGAGGAGAGGGCAAGATACGGCCATTTTTACGACTGATATACTTTTCCATGTTTATATGAAGATCATATTCTGCTGATATAATGATAAATGAGACAAAGTTCAGTCTCACTTTTTCACAGGTGGGTATTTTATGGTGAACGGTAACTGGGATATATACGATGAGATATACGGTCCCGGGCAGGAAGAAAGGGAAGAAGCTGTTTCTGAGATCTCTGCCGAAAAGACCGAAGGCGAGAAGTTCCATGAAGAACTGAAGGAAAGGATGTCTAGGATATACCTATGCTTCGGCGTGGCCTTATTTATGCTTCTTGCTCCTGTTCTGTTCCTTGTCCAGGGGAATATCTTCGAACAGGGAAATGGCATATATATCGTGACCGCCATAGCCATAGCAGCGGTCGTATATCTGGTGATACGGCTCATATTTCTCATCCGTTCAGTCATTAAGGTTAACAACAGGTATTATCCCGTACTTCTGAGCGATGAATACCTGGAGAACAGACAGAAGGCCACAAGACACAGTTTTATTATTATTTCACTCTTTGTAATCGCTGTCTTTGTCATATTCATCTCAGCCATCACTACCGCATCCAGGTTCTATTATTTTGAAAAAGATTATGAAAAGGCTGTGGAGATAATAGAATACGGAGACCATTACTACGTGGCCCACAGCTTTTTATACCAGTGGAGCTCCGACCTGCGGAAGAAGAGCTCGACTTACGGGTATCAGGAATACAGGGATTATTCCGATCTTCTGACTCTCTGTGATATGCACGAGTCCCATTCCGATAACGATCTTAAAAGAGCAAGTGATCTGGCGCACAGCATCTGGTATGCACCCTTAGGATCTCTGTCAAATGAGACCATATCAAGGGAAAGGGAATTCATGAGGACCGTGATACTCGACTACTACGATCAGAAACAGGCGGATGAGCAGGCTGAGAAGGCACTCGATAACAGGATCAGGCGTAACAAGCCGTTCGTGGGCATGCCGGAATCGAGGATAGATGATTCCGTCTTGGGAAAGCACTCGTTTTACAAAAGCGAGACCTACAAAACGGGAAAACAGTATTATGACACGAAATGGCATGAACTAAGGGATGAACTGAAGACCAGGACCACATATACGTGGAAAATGAAGGAGCAGAAGATCATCTTTACCGCCGTATGCGAAGACGGGATAGTAGTAAAGGTGGAACAGACTGAAGATAAGGGAAAGAAAAACGGCTATAGACCCGGAAAGACCGATTACAGCGAACACTATGTAGATGACTTCTCGGATCCGGAGGATTTCTATGACTGGTATTGCGAGGATTTCGATTCATATGAGGATGCAGAGGATTACTACTATTCCCATGGGGGAAAATGATAGTAAAATAGATTTGATTTGAATTAATGGAGGAAAACGACAATGCCATGTACGACAGTACTTGTTGGAAAGAAAGCAACCAACGACAATTCGACCCTGATAGCCAGGACAGATGACGGATTCTTCGATGTCAAGAAGATGATAGTCGTGGAGCCGAAAGATCAGCCAAAGAAATATAAAAGCGTGATCTCTCACTGCGAAGTGGAGCTCCCGAATGATCCTATGCGCTATACCGCAAGTCCTTCCGTGGATCCGAAACACGGTATCTGGGCTGCTACGGGCATAAATGCAGCTAACGTAGGTATGACTGCTACGGAGACCATAACGTCGAACCCCAGAGTCCTTTCAGCAGACCCGCTCGTGGAACTCAAGAAACCCAAGACGAAGAAGGAGAAAGAGATACCCGGAGGAATAGGTGAAGAGGACTTCGTGGTGCTCGTACTTCCATATATAAAGACAGCAAGAGAAGGTGTCCTGAGACTCGGATCCCTGCTCGAGAAGTACGGGACCTATGAGATGAACGGCATCGCATTCAATGATGAGAACGAAGTCTGGTGGCTCGAAACAATAGGCGGACATCACTGGATGGCAAGAAGAGTTCCGGATGATGTATGCGTCATCAATCCGAACCAGTTCGGTATGGATGCTTTCGACATAGTGGATGCATTCGGAGCAAAGAAGGAGAACCTCTGCTCTGAGGATCTCAGGGAATTCATAAAGGGAAACGACCTCGACACAAATCAGGATGGAGTATTCAATCCAAGAGACATATTCGGCTCACACTCCGATCAGGACCATATCTACAATACCCCCAGAGCATGGTTCATGGGCAGATATCTTTGCCCGTTCTCATTCACATGGGAAGGGGAGAATGCAGACTTCGGACCCGAGAGCGACGATATACCATGGGCACTGGTTCCGGACAGGAAACTTTCAGTGGAGGATGTGAAATACATGCTTTCCAGTCATTTCCAGGGAACCCCATATGATCCTTATCTAAACCATGACACAGGTACGAGAGGCAAGTACAGGTCCATAGGAATAAGCCGTACCGGAGTATGTTCTGTCTGCCAGATCAGGAGCAACGTTCCTGACGAGATAAAGGGACTGGAGTGGATATGCTTCGGTTCCACTACATTCGATGCTGCGATCCCGATATATACGAATGTTCCGAAACTGCCGAAATACCTTACAGATGTCACTCTTGACGTTTCCACAGAGAACTTCTACTGGGGAAGCAGGCTCATAGGGGCTATGGCCGACAAGGACTATAACAAGTGCATTCAGCTCATAGACAGGTATCAGATGGCTTGCTTCGTTGAGGGAAGAAGGATAGTAAAGGAATACGATAAGAAGATGACTGAGTCCAAAGACTTCAGCCTTGCTTCAGAAGCAAATCAAAAGATCTGCGATATGGCAAAGGAACAGACGACAAAAACTCTTAATGCCGTAGTCCATGAATCCAGCGTTTCCATGAGAAACGGATACAACAGGGCAGACAACTGACAGATATATAAAAGGAGCAATAACATGGGACTTTTCAGTAAGAAAGACAAGAAGACATACAAGATTGCTGACATACTCTCAGCTGATGAAATACAGCAGATCAAAAGAACAATTGAACCGAAGCTTGCTTCAGGACAGTATGGTGCCTTGCCTCAATTGATGGGAAAGGGCTTAATGGATCATCTTAAGGATCCAATGAGGGAACTGAGCGAAGGAAAGATGAAAGGCTTCATTAAGATCGCTGATTCCATGAAGACACTTGAACCGGGCATCGCAGGAATACTCCAGAATGCCATAAACAAGTTCAACGGATAAAATCAAATACAAGAGGATGCTCTGTTTGTTGCAGAGCATCTTTTTTGATGAAACACTGACTATAGAGATTTTTATTATAATTTTCCAACATCCAGATATTATAACGCCATAACTGAAGGAAAATGGAGATTTGCTCCATATGAATCCAAAGGTATAGGACAAGAATCTTTGGTATTCATCATGAAGAATATGAATTGGGTTGTTATATTGGTCAGTTTAGGGTTTTTGCATTATATTTGAGATGGTATTATATAAATGAAACATATGTTTTGAACGATGCAGTTTTCCTGAACAAGTTCAACAAGATAGAGCACGTTATAAGTGATTTATAAAAAATATAGAAAAACGATAAGGAGAGAGGTTTTGAGCCTCTCTCTTTTCATATGCTGAATGAAAGCTGTCATAAACCTGTCATTATCCTAAATGGTATTGCCTTTAGGAGCATATGCGGGCTTGAAGGGATTACAAACGGAATTGGATATAGTATCATATACATAAGAAAAAACGGATAAAGGGCTAGGCACACATGATAACGGACGTCAGATATGGCCGGAAAGGCAGACAGACATTGAGAAGGCCTTTTTACTGATCCCGATATTTCATGACACGGTATGTTGCCGTGCCTTTTTTATATCTGAAAGGAGACTGCATTCTATGAAGGAGATGTTTAGAAGAATAACCTCAGTGTTTGCCGCACTGCTCATGGTCCTTTTGCTTACCGTACCGAACGGAGGCAGGAAGGCATACGCCGAGGAACTTCCGGAATTAAGCAATGTATCGATAGGCGAGGATGGCTATATGGCATGGGATCCGTATCCCGGAGCACAGGATTACTGGGTCATGGTTGACCATTCTGTAAGCAGACCGACAGGCGGAGTGGCCTTCAGATATCTGAAGGAAGACATAGATGACTATGTCATAGGCGGTGACATAGAGAACAGCGGAATGCACACCATAACTGTTGAGGCGTATGCCGACGGAGAATACATTGCTAGATCGGAGCTCACATATACCTATGTATCCCCATACGGGCCGAAAGGGGTAATAGAGAATGTCACCATATCTTCTGAAGGTATCATGACATGGGATCCGTATCCTAACGCCACTAAATATGATATCACGATCGACGGTGCACACATCAGAGGCACCACTGAGACCACATACAACGTGAACAGGGATATTGACGACTATATCCTTTACGGCTACATTGAGAACAGCGGCACCCATACCATCAAGCTCGAGGCATATATGGAAGGCAGCGTGGCAATGGGTGAATATGAGACGGAATACAATTACACCGCCACATTCAAGGTTGCCGTCCCGAAGGCAAAGAGCCTCACATATAACGGGGAGGAACAGACGGGCGTGGAAGGAGGCGCTCATATGTCCGTATCATATAACAAAGCCACGAAAGCCGGCCAGTATACCGCACAGTTGCATCTTGACGATCAGGTGAACTATACCTGGGAAGACGGGACCACAGGAGACAAGTTCGTAAAGTGGAGGATCTGCTTCAAGGACGTTCCCGAGACCCATACCTTCCAGAAGGCCGTTTACTGGGCAAGCGAGTACAATATAGTCTCCGGCTACTCGGGCTCCAAGGAAGGCTATTTCGGAGTCGGTGACAATGTCACCAGGGGACAGGTTGTGGCGTTCCTCTGGAGGGCGGCAGGAAAGCCTAATCCCAGCACGACCGCACAGACCTTCAAGGACGTGCCCACAACGCATTCCTTCTACAAGGCGATACAGTGGGCAAGCGAGAACGGCATAGTGTCAGGATATTCTGGTTCAAAGGCGGGATATTTCGGACCGTCCGACAAGTGCACGAGAGCCCAGATAGTCACATTCCTCTGGAGATATGCCAGAAAGCCCGCTCCTGCTGGGAACACCCAGACATTCACCGATGTGCCTACGACCAACCAGTACTACAAGGCTATTCAGTGGGCAAGTGAGAACAGCATAGCCGCAGGATACAACAACGGATCCTTCGGTGTGGGTGATACCTGCACGAGAGGCCAGTGCGTGACATTCCTCTACAGGATGCTGAAATAAGTTTTTACTGGTTTGATATATAAAAGGCAGGAGCATTATGATGTGCACCCCAAAAGTTGGACACGTAATTGAATAGTTTTTAGATGGACGAACTCCGGAACTGTGAAGGAGTTCGTCCTTTCTGTTACGGGTTGATCAAAACAGACTTTTTCTCATTATCACCATATGATCTTTACGAAGAGTTTCAGTGAATCCTGCTTTGTCGTATAACCTTCTGGGCCCTGTAAAAGCACTGAAAGCATCCTGAACGGCTGCATTAGGATATGCCTCAATGTACTGGTATCCCTCCGCCATTGCATCTTCGATCACACGCTCGAGAAGCATAGAAGCTATTCCTCTGCCACGGAAATCGGGAGACACTTCAAAACACACTACTGATTTTATGATTCCCTTCCTGAGCCCTTCCTCTGCAGGAAGATCTTCAGAAGGAGTTTCAGATATATAGAACTCGCCTACACGATTATATGAGATACGGTCGTTGGCATTGCACCAGCCTATGGCAGTATCTCCTTCATAGGCCAGATAACCCTTCAGTATTCCTTTTTCTATCATATCCATGGCTGAAGCCCTAAGAGTTTCTTTCCAGTTATCATCACCCTTATCAGCTGTAGCAGCTTTTCTTCTGAGTTCCGTTATCTCATCAGAACTCATATGCCACAGATTGCAGTAGCAAGGCGCGTTCGGAGATCCGTCAGAGAATGCGCGGTTATCAAAGAAGTCGAAGAAATCAGGAGCAGTAGAAAGATCAAGCCTTCTGATGATGATCGTCTTATAATTCATCTTTCCCTTGATATCTATCCAGTATCTCTTTACCGGAGTCCCATCCACATCTATCTGATCATGAAGCAAACCTCCGTTTGCCAATATGACGGCCTCACTTGAATGGTTATCAGCATCACAGGTCACGAGTACCCTTCTGATGTTCATATCACGGGCTTTTTCAAGTGCGAGCCTTAACATCTCTTTGCCATAGCCTTTTCCTCTTTCAGTCGGACGTATAGTATAGCCCATGTGGCCTCCGTATTCCCTGAGTATCGGATGGTCTATATGCTCCCTAATATCTATTACTCCAAGGATCCGCCTGTCAGCATCATGTACGAGAAGATATTCATGAGATGGGACTATAACCCCGAATTCCCTGCATTTAGCGGGGTCTCTCAGCTTATCGCATATCTCTATCCATTTCTCGGGAGAAGAGCATTTTTCCATATGAAAACAGCCGGCAAATCTGTCGGATATATCATTGTCATACATCAATATCTCTTCTCTGAAAGCCCGGATCTCATCGGCATATTCCATTGATGGAGCAGCAAGGAACACTTCTTCCATATATCTCTCCTGATAACAGTTTCTATTATTTATTATATCTTTTTTCAACATATGTTCCTATGACAGATACAGATCATCTCATTTATCCCGTGAAGTATATCTGTGATATCATAAATATATATCAAATAAGGATCACGGAATATGAAGATAAGAGTAGTAAGCTTCAACATCAGGAGCATGGACGATCCCGATGGTTACTCCATAGAGGAGAGAGCACCGAGACTTAAGAAGATAGTGGACGACATAGATCCGGATATCATAGGTTTCCAGGAATACCGTCCTCAGTGGGAGGAATATATCGAGAGGGACTTTCTTGATAAATACGAGATGTTCAACAAATATCGTGCCACCGAAGGATGGATCGAAGGATCTCCGATACTCTGGAGAAAAGGTCAGTTCGATCTCCTGGATACAGGGTATTTCTGGTACTCCGATACTCCGGATGTGGAGAGCGAGTGCTGGGATACCTGGGGACACAAGAGAATGTGCATATACTGCGTGTTTAAAGATATCGCTTCTGGCAAGCGCTTCATTTACATGAACACCCACCTTGGATTCGGGGACACGGAACAGGAGAACAGTGCAAAACTTCTGGTGAAGAACGCAAAAGCTCTGAACATGATGCTGCCGCTCTTCATTACGGGCGACTTCAATGCAGGACCTGAATCCGGTGCATACAGGATAATGACGGAGAGCTTCAAAGACGTAAACGCTCTTACGGAAAACGACTGGTCGGAGACATATCACGGCTACTATTTCGAGGGCGAGGAGCCTCGCCATATAGACTATTTCTTCATAGACGGGAACTTCGTGCCATTAAGCTACAGAGTCATAAGGGAGACCATGGACGGCAAGTATCCGACAGACCACTATGGACTTGAAATTGAGCTCGAGCTCAGATAAGGAGATATATCATGAACGATTTCAAAGACGGTTTCAACAATCTTAACAATACTCCAGACGAGACAGGGAACTACGATCCCCGCGACATAGAGGACAACAAGTTCATGGGGATACTCGCATACCTATCATGGCTGGTGCTTATTCCTATATTCGCTGCCAAGGAGTCCAGGTTTGCAAGGTTCCATGCCAATCAGGGACTCGTGCTCGCCATATTCGAGCTCATAATCTGGATAGGCATAAGCATTCTCTGCCATATACCTCTTTTGGGCTGGCTGTTCAGGATCATAAGGGCACTCATTAGCCTGGCATTCCTTGTGATGAGTGTAATAGGCATAGTAAACGTGATGAACGGCAAGGCAAAGGAGCTTCCGTTCACAGGCAGATTCAGGATACTGAAATAATTATTCTCCCGGGGACTTCCCCGGGATACTTGTATATTTGCATATGACAAGGGACATCATCCTTATAGGCATGAACGCCAGATATTCCCATACCAACCCTGCAGTCAGGTATCTCAAGACCTATGCGAAAAGGGAAGAGGTAAAGATAAGGGAATATACGATAAATAATGATATGGAGAAGGTCTTTTCCGACCTTCTTTCCCTTGATGCGCTCTGCTATGCCTTCTCCGTATACATATGGAACGTGGAATATGTATATCCCCTTGCCTCAAGGCTTAAGGAAGCTACCGGTGCCACTATACTCATGGGCGGTCCCGAGCCGTCAAACGACGTGGACAGAGCGCTTATGCATTCGGACTGCGTGATAAGAGGGGAGGGGGAAGAGGCTTTCAGATGCTTCTGTGAGGTCTTGCTTGACGGCAGGGACATAAGGACATGTCCTTCGGTCTCATATTTGGAAAACGGGAAGAGGGTGGACAACGAACCTACTATGTTCGTTGATCTTGATTCTCTTACCCAGCCGTACTACGATCTTGATTCTTTAAAGGGAAGGCTCGTGTATTATGAGTCCTCGAGGGGTTGCCCGTTCTCGTGCGCATACTGCCTGTCTTCTTCCGACAAGACTCTCAGATATTCATCAGTCGAAAAGGTGAAGAGGGATTTAAGGACATTCATGGATGCCCATGTGCTGAAGGTGAAGTTCGTGGACAGGACCTTCAACATGGACAGGAAGAGGGCTGCTGAGATACTGGAATTCATCAATACTCAGCACACGGATACCGAGTTCCACTTCGAGATAGCGGCAGATCTCATAGATCAGCGGTTCATAGATGCAGTGAATGCTTCTAGGAAAGGACAGATGTTCCTGGAGATAGGAGTGCAGTCTACATATCTTCCCACGCTTAAGGCGGTGCACAGGGTACAGGATTTCGAATACACGAAAGAGGTCGTGAGGAAATTACTCCTCGGCAGGAAGGCAAACGTGCATCTGGATCTCATTGCAGGTCTCCCTCTTGAGACATATGAGAGATTCAGGAGATCCTTCGATGATACAATGGCAACTTATGCTCCTGTGGTACAGCTTGGATTCCTGAAGGTCCTGAAGGGCTCACCCATGGAAGACATGACAGAACAGTATGGCATAAGGCATTCGGATACCGCTCCATATGAGGTGCTGTCCACTGATGCCATAACCGCAGATGAGCTTGATGATCTTCGGGACAAGGAGTATCTCCTGGAGAGGATTTACAACTCCCGTCTCTATTATTTCTTCGTGCATGCTGCCGCAAAGGCAAAGGACAGTTACTACAGGGTATTTGAGGATATAGCCATGCTCATCAGAGAGAAGGGACTCGACCGCGAGCATATGAGCGAGCAGGAGCTTGCGGAGCTCCTCTACGGATATGCACTTGAACTAAGGGAACCTGCCGTGAGGGACGGATTTCTCCTTGACTGGTACATGAGACCGAAAAGGGCATATCTCTCAAGGAGCATCGAAAAAAGTGAGGACTGGAAGAAGGATTTCTATAATCATCTTCCGGAGTTGCTCTCTAGGAGGATACCGAAAGGCAAGAGGCCCTGGCACTATTCTAGGGTCGAGCATTTCATGACCGATGTCCCGAAACTGCTCAAAGACCTCTCATGGGATGAAAGGGAATGCCTCATGTATTTCGACTATACGGAAACAGATACTAAGATATATGAGTTAGAAAAGTCGGGGGAAGGATATATAATTAAAGAAGAGGTGGAGCTCTGAGCTCCGTTTGGAGGTGAAGTATGAAAAAGAGGATAATGCTCATAGTTTTGTCGGTACTCATAATGGCATCGATGCTGTTCTCATGCACGAAAAAAGATGAAGAGAAAAAGAGCAGCAGCGTGGTCCCTTCGGGATCAGAGAAACAGTCTTCGGAGCCTGCATCATCTGCGCCTGCAGTACCGTCGTCAGAGCCCGCCGTTCCGTCGTCAGAGCCGGTACCGTCATCTGAGCCGGAGCCGTCTCCGTCCGTGCCTGTTTCTTCATCGGTAGTGAGCAGCGTGATTCCCGAGCCCGAACCGGAGCCTGAACCTGAACCGAAACCTGAACCTGAGCCGGAGCCTGAACCCGAGAAGGGACCCTACATGAAGGAACTGGAACTAAACAAGGAACACGTTCTAGACATAAACTTTGATGGGAAGGAAGATGTCGTAAAGGTGACCGAGAAGAAGGGACAGTATGACAATACCTATACTATTCAGATCAAGTCATCTGCCCTCAAGAAAGAGTACAAGAAGACCATCAAGGAAGTCTATGGCGGAAAGCTCTATGTCGTGGAGGCAGATACGGATGACAAGAGGCTCGACCTCATATTTACGTACTATTACGACAGTGATGATGAGATCGATCTCATCATGAGGATCAACAAGTCCGGGAACAAGATAAAAGCCACAGAGAGCTATCTCATGATAGGAGAGATGGAGAAAGGCGGTATCATTTCAGCATATGTCGGTTCCGATATCCTGGGGACCCACAGTCTAAAGTCAGGATATGTCCTGCTCGACGGAGAATTCCGTAATATCGACGGTGTCTGGTATTATCCGGAATACGACGATGACGACGGATGGATAGAGGTGATAAAGGACATGCCGGTGCTTATAAGGATAAGCGAGACTCAGATGAAAGAGACGAAACTCGATCCAGGAACTTATATAAGGCCCGTATACACGGACATGAAGACTTTCGTGATGTTCGTTACCAAGGACGGTAAGGAAGGCATGATAGATATATGGTTCAAAGAAGGAGATTATGTCCCTTCGATACACGGTCAGACCCAGGATTATTACATGGTCCTCGAATATGCCGGCTGATATCCCGATAGTTTTGCAGGAGCCGCCCGAAAAGGCGGCTCTTTTATATACCAAATGAAAAGTGACAGTACAGGGCAGAAAAAGAAACAAAAACACATGGCTGTTCAGAAAAGACGGAGAAGCTTTCTTCACTGCGCGAAAACGCCTTGACCGGTGATATAATGATTCTGATACATAAACAGGAGGCATATCAATGAAAAGAGCATTTGCTTTATTTCTTTCGATAGCGATATTTTTGTCATTTTTCGGGTTTCAGAAGGTCCATGCTGCAGGATTCAACATCAATGACGTTCCCCGCGCTGCGGGCGATCCTTCGGGAACATGCGGGGACAGCCTTAAATGGTTCATATCCACAAAGACCGATACTCTTTACATCTACGGATCGGGGACGATGTATGACTATACGACGAACGACTATATGGCTCCCTGGTATGTGGCGGTATCCGCTGAGAAGAAGGCAAGCCATATATACATAGATTCAGGAGTCAGGTCCATCGGCGAATTCGCATTTTATTATCTGGATGAGATAAAGGATGTATCACTTCCTTCAGGGCTTTCTTCCATAGGGATAGGTGCGTTCTACAATTGCACGGGTATAAAGAAGCTCCTGATTCCGGGCTCAGTGACGAAGATAGACACTTATGCTTTCTACGGCATGACAGGACTTACCGATATCAGGCTCCCTAACTGTACTTATACTAACCGAATGATGATGGGCTGCAGCAGTCTCAAGACCATGTATTTCAATCCCAAGATGACCTCTTCCGCTGCAGACATAGCCGCTCAGACGTTCGACGGTTGCTCGTCTCTTTCCAAGGTGTACTTCCCGGGGAGCCGGACGGAGTGGGACAGCAAGGTTGTCTCCAGGGCAAGGAGCATGGACTCGGAGGAGATACTTAATGCCGAGATCATCTGTGACTATGAGAACCATTTCCTCGACGTTCCCTATGAGGCAAGTTACCTTCCTTATGTGAACTGGGCATATCAAAACGGTGTGATACAGGGGACCACTGCCGATACCTTCGACCCGGACGGCAACTGCAAGAGGTGCGATCTCGCGGTGATGCTCTACAGGATGTACGGAAAGCCTTCGGTATCAGGACAGACAATACCCTTCACCGATGTCCCGAAGAGCGCCTACTACTATAACGCGGTGGTGTGGGCGTACAACAAAGGATACATAAAGGGGACTTCCTCAAAGAAGTTCAATCCGAACGGCACCATCACGAGACAGGACATGGTGGTCATACTCTGGAGGATGGCCGGAAGCCCGAAGGTGACGATTGACAATCCGTTCACGGACGTGGACGAGAGTTCATATGCATACAAGGCAATAATGTGGGCGTACAAGAACAAGATCACGAGCGGAACGTCATCAGACAAGTTCTCGCCCAAGAGCAACTGCCTGAGATACCAGCTGGCTGTATTTCTGAACAAATTTAACAACATAGTACATGTGATCTGAATCAAGGAGAGATACCATGAAAAAGAGGATCTCATACATATTGATAGTTGTTATGCTGATAACGGCGATGCTTCTTGGCATCATCTCATGCAAAAAGGAAGAGGCTCCTGAAAAGAGCAGCACGGTGCCTTCAGGGAAAGGTTCATCCGAACCTGTGAAGAGTTCTTCCGAGCCTGTAAAACCGTCTTCAGAGCCAGTACAGTCGAGCACGGTACCTTCTTCATCTGTAGTGCCGAGCGAGCCTGTGCCTTCGAGCGAACCCTTGCCATCGAGTGAACCCGTGCCTTCGCCCGAACCTTCTCCTGAACCGGAACCGGGTCAGCAGCCCTTCATGGACGAACTGATGCTGGATTTCGAATATCATATGGACATAGACATGGACGGGGAGATGGATACCTTCATCGTAAAGGAGAAGAAGGGACAGTATAACAGCACCTATGAGATACGTGTTAAGGCTTCAGGCGTAAAGAAGGAGTTCAAGAAGACCATAGAGGACGCATATGAGCCCCATCTCTATTATGTTGAGAAGGATTTTGATGCCAGGAGGATAGACATATTCTTCTTCTGCTACTATGAGAGCGATGACGAGATGCTCACCCAGATACGAGTCAATAAAAAAGGCAACAAGATCATCTCAAAGGAATATCCGTATGTTCCGATAGGCATGGAGGACGGACTCCTGATGATGGAGTCGGGGACTGATATACTGGGCACCACGAGCGTCATATCCGACTATGATATAATCAACGGAGAACTCATGAACATATCGGGCGTCTACTATTACACCGGATATGCAAAAGAAATCGAGGTGATAGAGCCTCTGCCTGTGATGGTCAGGGTATCCGATACGGCTCTCAAGGATGAGAACCTTAAGAAGGGCTCAAAGCTGAAACCCCTATACACTGACTGCAAGAGCTTCGTATTCGTGGAACTCGATGACGGCAGGAAGGCCATGATACAGTTCTACATAGAGGACGGAATGTACTTACCATATATACAGGGAAAGCCGCAGGACTATTACCTGGATATCGAATATGCGGACTGATGTCAATTGTCTGATGAAAAGAAGAGAGGAGCATGGAGCTCCTCTTTCTTTTATGGATCAGATCACGATCCGGGGATACGGAGGAGAAGGCTTCAGAAGCTTTTAGGATATATAAGCAGCTGTAAGCGAACCGGACGGGAAAACAAACGAGGCTTTTTTTACATCCATTTTTCTTTTTCCATAGAGAATGAACTCTGAAAAAAGATATAATTAAATTAGTACCGGTTGCCGGATATATCCGGCAGGAAAGGGGAATACATGAATAAGAGGATAAGCTTTTTACTTGCTTTAGTGATCTTACTGTCTTCCGTAGCCGGCATCTTCAACAGTGTTTCCGCTGCAGCCAAGATCACGATCGATCCTTCTCCGGCGACCATCGATGCCAGCACGAACAAGTATTTCGATGCGATATTGGAAGGAACGGACGAAAAGAAGGTCACCTGGACGCTTACAGGAAATAAGCATGATGAGACCATCGTAGTCCCCGTGACCGATACGAGATGCTTTGTATCCGTGGCGAAATACGAGGATTCTACGAAGCTCACGCTTACGGCTGCTCTTGAGAATGATACAAGCGTCATGGCCACGGCAGAGATAACCGTGAACGCCCTTCCGATGATCACAAGCGTCGATATAGACTGCGACCTTTCAACGGTGGATATTGAGACCACGATGAAGTGCTCTGAAGTGTCACAGGCTCTTGTTAACAGGCTTTCAGAGGCAACGTTACCGTCCGGCGTTTATATAGACACATCCTTTTCATATCTCACGAAGAAGGTCGGAAGCGGATATCAGAGCCTTAAGGACAGCAGCGAATACATGAATGAGGATGATGAATACTATCTCCTCATGAACCTGGAGGACAATATCAGCAAAAGATGGGCAAATACCCTTCCTTCCGTCACTCTGAACGGAACTCCCGTATCAAAGGTGGAATGGTTCGATGATACCAAGCAATCCGTGAACGTATATAAGAGGGTATTCGTGGAGGGAACGGAGAAATATCAGGTCTCCATAGATCCTTCGGGAGGAAAAGGAAGCATGGAGACGAAATACGTCTCCTACGGCGGCACATATGACATAAAGGAGTGCACGATCACTCCGCCCTCAGGCATGGAGTTCGAGCACTATTATCTCAAGAGCTCCCCCGGGGACTTCCTGTATCCGGGAGACGTGCTCGATATCTACGAGGACATCGTCCTGTATATCAGCTGGAAGGAAGCGGAGTCGGGCGAAGTCGAGGTGACCTTCGACGTGAACGGCATAGGGGATCCTGTGTCAGGCATCACGGTGCCGAGGGGAATCACCTTCAAGGAGGCCAAGAGACTGTCGAACTGGCCGAAGCCCGAGGAATTCGGATATTCCTTTGATGACTGGTATTATGATAAGGACTGTGAGGATTTCACCTACGGGGATGAGACGATAGACCATGACATGACCCTCTACGCGCACTGGTTCGAGAGGGTGGAGATGATAAACCTGTCCCTTGAGGCAACGCCTAAGGCCGGGGACTATTCCCAGGACTATCTGAACGTGGAGATAGATGATGACATGATAGCCGTCAAGGATACCGCCTGGGTCATAAAGGATGAATCCACATACAGGGGATTCTACGGTACCTTCGAGGACGGTGATACCTACTATCTCATGGTGACTCTCCGCATACAGGACACCACGAGGATATTCGAATGCAATGCAAATACGGGGTATCTCCACTTTGACGAGCTCACCCTGAACGGGAGGGATGTCTCGAAGGATCTCGACGGATTCGATGAGGCCTATGAAAAGAAACAAGTCACCCTGTATATCGAGGTCGTATTCGGCGACAGGCCCGCTGCACCTGCAATAAAGGGATCGAACGATTACGGCAAGGGAGTGAAGCTCACATGGAACCAGATATCCGGAGCTTCGAGATATGTAGTATACAGGAAGGACGGTCTTTACGACGTGGCGATAGAGACCACTGTGTCTCAGAGCTTTACCGATACCCATGTGAAGTGCGGGGAGAAATACACCTACTTCGTAAAAACTCTCAGCTCCTCAGGCATAGCATCTTATCCGTCGAACGAAGTATCGGTGACATATAACCCGTTCAAGGACGTGGATCCGAAGCAGTCATATTTCAAGCACATAGCATGGGCCTACAACAACGGTGTGATAAAGGGAACTACCTCTACCACATTTGAGCCTTCAAAGGACTGCAAGAGGTGCGATCTAGCGGTTATGCTTTATAGGATGTACGGAAAACCAAGTATTTCCGGAATGTCCATTCCTTTTACAGACGTCAAGTCCAGTGATTACTACTACAGTGCTGTAGTTTGGGCATATAACGAAGGGTATATCAAGGGGACCTCGGCAACGACATTCAAACCCAAAGGATCGATTACCCGTCAGGATATGGTCGTCATACTGTGGAGGATCAACGGAAGCAAGAAGGTACAGATAGAAAATCCATTTACAGATGTGGATGAGAGCTCATATGCGTATAAGGCGATAATGTGGGCATATGCCAATAAGATAACGAGCGGCACGAGTGCGACAACGTTCTCGCCGAAGTCCAACTGTCTGAGATACCAGCTCGCAGTGTTCCTGCATAAGTTCAACGATATAGAGCACATAATCGAATAATGATGTATAATCCTTAGGGAGAGGAGATGTCCTCTCCCTTTCTAATTGCCATTAAAAGGAGGCACCCTTATGAGAAGACATATATGTCTGATACTGGCGATAATACTGGCACTTACGGCCATTTCGCTCATTCAGAACGGAGCATCCGCTGCCGAGGGATATGTGACGATCCACTTTGATACCTATGGTATCGGGGCGCCCGTAGAGAGCATAACGGTGCCAAAAGGCACGACCATAGGTGAAGCGATGCAGATGGAAGGCTGGCCTCATCCTGCGGATAAAGACTGGATCTTCGTGGACTGGTATCTGGACAGGGAGATAAATTTCAGGATCGACAAGAAAGATGTCATAGATGAAGAGTTTACATTGTTTGCATTCTGGCTTAGGAAGGGAGAGAAGCTCGAAGCCACGAAACTTGAGGGCGGGATCGAATACGGAAAGGGAGTGAATCTCTCATGGTACCTGAGAACGGGACCGCAGAAGTATGTCATACACAGGAAGAATGGCTCCAAGGACGTGGAGATAGGAACGACTACTGGTCTCACATATACCGATACGGATGTAAGATGCGGAGAGCAATTTACATACTACGTCGTGGGGGTGAATGAAGACCCGTATCTTGAGAGCTATCCGTCGAACGAGCTCACCGTACAGTATAACCCGTTTTCAGATGTTGATACATCAAAGTCGTATTTTAAGCACATAGCATGGGCCTATAACAATAATGTTATAAAGGGCACGACGGATACCACATTCGAACCGAACAGGGAGTGCAGAAGATGCGACCTGTCAGTGATGCTTTACAGGATGTACGGAAAGCCTTCCATATCCGGAATGAACAATCCGTTCAGCGACGTGAAATCCAGCGATTATTTCTATTCTGCAGTAGTCTGGGCTTCGAATAAGGGCTATATAAAGGGCCTTTCCGGGACCAATAAGTTCAATCCTAAGGGCTCTATCACAAGACAGGACATGGTGGTCATACTGTGGAGGATTAACGGATCGAAGGTAGTGGATATCGAGAACCCATTCACAGATGTTAAGGAAGGACACTATGCATATAAGGCCATAATGTGGGCATATAATAACAAGATAACGAGCGGAACATCTGCAACGACATTTGCACCTACGGCAAACTGCCAGAGATATCAGCTCGCAGTGTTCCTGCACAAATTCAATGACATAGAGCATGTCATAAGCTGACTTGAAAAGACTTTCAAATAGATGTTCCAGGTAATACAAAACTCCAGTGGGTTGATCACTGGAGTTTTTCATTGTAATACGAAAACCACGCGATAGTCGCGTGGTTGAAAAGAGCTTAAGCGGTGAGTAAACAAGACCTCCTAATGTGCTAAACTGAAAAAAGCCTGCCAGCTAAGAACAGTAAAGCAAATAGGAGGAAAAATGAGTACAA
>JAFRTU010000013.1 GCA_017439085.1 Clostridia bacterium
AGGAAGAGTAGAGAGAGGAACAGTCAAGGTCCAGGATACAGTAGAGCTGGTAGGACTTAAAGATGAGACGAGGAACATCGTCGTAACAGGCGTAGAGATGTTCAGGAAGATCCTTGAGCAGGCGATCGCAGGCGACAACATCGGACTTCTGTTAAGGGGCGTACAGAGGACAGAGATCGAAAGAGGACAGGTCCTTGCAAAGCCGGGCAGCATACATCCGCACACACACTTCAACTCCGAGGTATACGTACTTACGAAGGAAGAGGGCGGAAGACATACACCGTTCTTCAACGGATACAGACCGCAGTTCTATTTCAGAACGACAGACGTTACCGGAGTTATCAAGCTTCCTGAGGGAGTAGAGATGGTAATGCCTGGAGATAACATCAGGATGGAGATCACGCTGATCACACCAATCGCTATCGAGCAGGGACTGAGATTTGCAATCAGAGAAGGCGGAAGGACAGTCGGATCCGGCGTCGTAGCAAGCGTCATCGAATAAAACAGTAATAAAAAGGACATTTTTGGAGGGCACGAAGACACTCGTGCCCCCGTGTTTTGTCCGGAGCAGGAACAAAAAAACCGAATAAAAGTCAGGTTTTCTGAAAAAACGTTTTTTTTTACTGTTTAAGGACAAAAAAGACTTGCAATGCCATAGGGCGTGAAGTAGAATATTTAAGCTGCTTATTATGCGCAAATGTATGTATGCAGCCGGCCTATAGAGGTTGCCGGATGCCATTTCCGGGTAATTTTGTAGGCATGAACATCCGCATGACGGAGAGAGATCTTCCGATGATTGGCTTTCGGAGGACTCAGCAAACGCGAAAGCGTTTGCAAAAAAAATAATAGTGGCACACGCGGAAACGTGTGTCGGAGAAACAAGGAGGACAACAAGTAATGGCAAGCCAAAAGATCAGAATCAAGTTAAAAGCGTATGATCACAATCTGATCGATCAGTCGGCATCCAAGATCGTTGAAACAGCAAAGAGAACGGGTGCCAAGATTTCCGGACCTATCCCTCTTCCCACAGACAGAGAGATAGTTACAATTCTGAGAGCAACACACAAGTACAAGGACTCGCGCGAACAGTTCCAGATCAACACCCATAAGAGGCTGATAGACATCATGGAAGCTAACGCAAAGACGATCGAAGCGCTCACAAGGCTCGAGGTCCCTGCAGGTGTTGACATTGAGATCAAGCTTTGATGGATGAGTGAGGAGGAAAAACATGTTGAAAGCAATTTTAGGAAAGAAAATTGGAATGACACAGATCTTCACCGAAGAAGGAGCTATGATTCCAGTAACCGTAGTTGAAGCTGGTCCTTGTGTTGTAACACAGGTCAAGACTGAAGAGTCAGACGGATATAAAGCAATTCAGGTTGGATTCGGCGAAGTCAAAGAGAAACTGGTCAACAAGCCAACCATGGGACAGTTCAAGAAGACAGGAATCGACGCTAAGAAGTATCTTAGAGAGTTCCGCACTGAGGAAGAGTTCAAGATCGGCGATGAAATAAAGGTCGACGTATTTGAAAAGGGAGAATCCATTGACGTAACCGCTATCACGAAAGGCAAGGGATACGCAGGTGCGATCAAGAGATGGGGACAGCACAGAGGCCCGATGGCTCATGGTTCCAAGTATCACAGGGGACAGGGCTCCATGGGTGCAAAGAGTGACCCGGGCAGAGTTTTCAAGACAAAAAAGATGCCTGGACATCTCGGTTCCGTTCAGAGGACGATCATCAACGTCAAGGTCGCTGGAGTCGATGCAGACAAGAACATGCTCCTGATCAAGGGCTCAGTTCCGGGAGCAAAGGGACAGCTCTTAACGATCAGAAAGTCAGCTAGACAATAATTTTCGAAAGGAGGAACAAATAATGCCAAACATTCAAATGTTATATCAGGATGGTACTCCTGCTGGAGAATTATCATTGAACGATGAAGTATTCGGGATCGAAGTGAATGAATCCGTCATTCATCAGGTCATCGTTGCACATAATGCTGCCATGAGACATGGAACCCAGTCCGCTCTCACAATGGGTGAAGTTAGCGGAGGCGGAATAAAGCCATGGAGACAGAAGGGAAACGGCAGAGCAAGACAGGGCTCAACACGCGCTCCTCAGTGGAGACATGGCGGAGTGGTATTTGCACCAAAGCCCAGAGATTACAGCAAGAAGGTAAACAGAAAAGTCAAGGCTCTCGCAATGAAGAGCGCTCTGTCCATGAAGGTCCAGGATTCGGAACTCATAGTACTGAAGGAACTGAATCTTGAGAACGGAAAGACAAAGGAAATACTCAAGGTCCTTGAGAACGTGAAAGCAGATCAGAAGTCTCTGATCGTCACAGAAGAGAAGAACGAGCTCGTAATAAGAGCATCAAACAACGTTCCTACCCTCAAGACCGAGATCGCAGGATCAGTCGGTGTCTATGACATAGTCAACTGCAACAGTCTCGTCATCACTGAGAATGCCGTTAAGAAGATAGAGGAGGTATATTCACTGTGAAAGACGTACATGATATCATCCGCGGGCCGGTTTTATCTGAAAAGAGCTATGACAACATACCGGACAGGAAATACACTTTCAAGGTCGCAATCGACGCAAACAAGACAGAGATCAAGGAAGCAGTCGAAAAGATCTTCGACGTAAAAGTGGAGAGCGTGAACATTTCCATCAACAAGGGAAAGGTCAAGAGACAGGGATATACCAGCGGCAGAACACCGAAGGTAAAGAAAGCTATCGTCACATTAAAAGCTGATTCAAAGGGAATCGACTTCTTCGACAGCATGATTCAGTAAAAGGAGAATAAAACATGGCTATTAAAAACTATAAACCGACTTCTCCTGGTAGAAGAGGAGCTTCCGTATCTACGTTTGAAGAGATCACGAGCACAACCCCTGAAAAGTCCTTACTGGTCGCCAGAAAGAAAACAGGCGGAAGAAACGCTCACGGAAGGATCACCGTTCGCCGTATAGGTGGCGGAAACAAGCAGAAGATAAGGGTCATCGACTTCAAGAGATCCAAAGACGGAGTTCCTGCTAAGGTTGCTACCATAGAGTACGATCCAAACAGATCAGCAAATATCGCACTGCTCCATTATCTTGACGGAGAGAAGAAGTACATAATCGCTCCTCTCGGACTTAAAGTCGGAGACATGATCGTTTCCGGAGACGGAGCAGACATAAAGCCCGGCAACGCACTCAAGATCAACAACATCCCTGTTGGTACAATGATCCACAATATCGAGATGATCCCAGGCAAAGGTGCACAGCTCGTCAGGAGTGCAGGAAATGCCGCTCAGCTTATGGCAAAGGAAGGCAAATATGCCCAGGTAAGGCTTCCTTCCGGAGAAGTTAGGCTCATACCACTTGACTGCAAGGCAACGATCGGACAGGTCGGAAATATCGATGCTGCAAACGTGAAGCTTGGAAAAGCAGGAAAGACAAGAAATCTTGGACACAGACCGAAGGTCAGAGGTTCCGTAATGAACCCTGTTGATCACCCGCATGGAGGTGGAGACGGAAAGTCTCCTGTAGGACATGCAGGTCCGCTCTCTCCTTGGGGACAGCCGGCACTCGGTTATAAGACCAGGAAGAAGAAGAACAAATCTAACAAACTTATCGTTCGTCGCAGAAACGCTAAATGATGAGGCAGGATAATTAAGGAAGGAGTTACTAATGAGTAGATCGGTTAAAAAAGGACCATTTGTTCATGCAAAGCTGCTGGCTCGTATTGAACAGATGAACGAAACCAATGAAAAGAAAGTTTTAAAAACATGGTCTAGAGCTTCTACAATTTTCCCACAGATGGTATCTCATACAATAGCTGTGCACGATGGTAGAAAGTTTGTTCCAGTATATGTTACGGAAGATATGGTTGGACACAAGCTCGGAGAGTTTGCTCCAACAAGAACATTCAGAGGACATGCCGGAGATAAGGCTGCCAAGAAGAAATAAGAAGGAGGAGAGTTAAATGGCAACACGTCAAAGAGAAAAAGCAAATTTCAGACATGAGAACAAAGACACTCGTCCTAGGGCAGTCGCTAAATACATCAGAATAGCCCCAACAAAGGTTAAGCTGGTCGTAGACCTGATCAGAGGAAAGAAAGTCAATGATGCCAAGGCCATACTGATGGCTACTCCGAGAGGCGCAAGCGAGGCAGTGCTCAAGGTACTTAACAGCGCAGTCGCCAATGCAGAGAACAATCAGGAGCTTTCAAAGGATGATCTGTATGTCGCAGAGATCTATGCAGATCAGGGACCGACATTAAAGCGCTATCAGGCTGGGTCAAGAGGAAGGGCAATGCCGATACTTAAGAGAAGCAGCCACATTACAGTAGTTCTTGACACAGTGAAGGAGGGAAAATAATGGGTCAGAAAGTTAATCCTAACGGTTTCAGAGTAGGAATCATAAAGAACTGGGATTCCAGATGGATGGCAAAGAAAGGCCAGTTTGCAGATTTTATCGTGGAAGATGACAAGATTCGCAAATTCATCAAGAAGAACCAGTATGATGCCGGCATCTCCAAAATAGAGATAGAGAGAGCTTCCAACAAAGTTGCAGTCACGCTCTTCACCGCAAAACCAGGAATGGTCATCGGACAGAAAGGCGCAGGACTTGAGAATTTAAGAGCACAGCTCTCCAAACTCACTGACAAGAACGTCGTCCTCAATGTAAGAGAGATCAGAAAGCCCGATGTTGATGCACAGCTCATAGCAGAGAACGTAGCTCAGCAGCTCGAGAGAAGGATCGCCTTCAGAAGAGCAATGAAGTCCGCTATCGGAAGAGCAATGAGAAGCGGAGACCTAAAGGGAATCAAGATTCAGACAGGCGGCAGACTCGGCGGAGCAGAGATCGCAAGAGCCGAGAGCTACCATGAGGGAAGCATCCCGCTTCAGACCATCAGAGCCGATATCGATTACGGATTTGCAGAAGCAAACACCACATATGGAAAGATCGGAGTCAAGGTCTGGACATACAAGGGAGAAGTCCTTCCGAAGGCAATGAAGAGCTTCACTCTCGGAAACGATGAGCAGCAGCAGGGCCAGAGAAGAGACAGAAGGAACCAGGAAGGAGGAAGACGCCGTGTTAATGCCAAAAAGAGTTAAACACAGGAGAGTGTTTAGAGGAAGAATGAAAGGTAAGGCTAACCGTGGCAATACAGTATCATATGGTGAATATGGACTTGTTGCTCTTCAGCCTTCATGGATAACCAGCAATCAGATAGAGGCAGCCCGTGTGGCAATGACCCGTTACACCAGAAGAGGCGGTCAGGTATGGATCAAGATATTCCCTGACAAGCCAATAACGAAGAAGCCTGCCGAGACCCGTATGGGAAGCGGTAAGGGTGCTCCTGAATATTGGGTAGCAGTAGTCAAGCCGGGAAGAGTTCTCTTTGAGATGGCCGGCGTAAGCGAAGATGTTGCAAAGGAAGCATTAAGGCTCGCAAGCAACAAACTCCCGATCAAGTGCAAGATCATAAAGAGGGATGAGAATATCGAAGGTGGTGAGCAAGTTGAAGGCTAACGAAATAAGAAATCTGAGTATGGAAGAACTGAACAAGAAACTTGCTGATCTCAAGGAAGAGTTTTTCAACCTTCGTTTTCAGAAAGCAACAGGTCAGCTTGCTAATCCTATTAGCATCCGTGACATAAAGAAGGACATAGCCAGAGTCAAGACTGTTATCAAAGAACAAGAGCTTGCAGCTGCCAACAAATAAGCGTGAAAGGAGTAAACTTTATGGAAGGACAAGAAAGAAATCTCCGCAAGGTAAGAACCGGCGAAGTAGTCAGCACAAAGATGGATAAAACTATCGTTGTCCGTGTTAGTGAAGTCAAGAAACATCCAATCTACAAGAAAGCTATTCACTATTCAAAAAAGTTTAAAGTTCACGACGAAAATAGTGAAGCAAACGTGGGTGATTTAGTTCAGATAATGGAGACTCGCCACATTAGCAAGGACAAGTATTTCAGACTCGTCAAGATCGTCGAGAAGGCTAAATAATTGGATAGGAGGAGAATGTTATGATACAACCACAAACATACTTAAAGGTTGCCGATAATTCCGGAGCAAAGACTATCCAGTGCTTTAAAGTTCTTGGTGGTTCCATGAGAAGAACGGCTAATATAGGTGATGTCATTATAGCATCCGTCAAGACGGCAACTCCTAACGGTGTCGTCAAGAAGAAGGATGTCGTCAGAGCTGTAATAGTAAGAAGCGTCAGCGGACTCAAGAGAGAAGACGGTTCATATGTCAAATTTGATGAGAACGCTGCTGTTATTATCGATAATAACAACCAGCCGAGGGGGACCCGTATATTCGGGCCTGTGGCAAGAGAAGTTAAAGACAGCTTCGCAAAGATCGCTTCTCTTTCACCCGAGGTTCTGTGAGAAAGTGAGGACAAGATATGGGAAAAATGCATATTAGAAGAGATGATACCGTAGTTGTTATCACTGGCAAGGACAAGGGCAAGAAGGGAAAGGTACTCGTAGTTGTTCCTTCAAAGAACAGGGTTATAGTCGAAGGCGTTAATATCGTCAGCAGACATACCAGACCGACCAGCCAGACAAACCAGGGCGGCATCATTAAAAAGGAAGCTCCGATCGATGCATCCAACGTCATGCTTTATTGTTCAAAGTGCGATAAGGGTGTCAGAGTCGGGATCAAGCTGCTCGAAAATGGCGAGAAAGCCCGCGTTTGCAAGAAGTGCGGCGCTGTGATCGGCAAGTGAGAGAATGGAGGGATAAAAAGTGCCAAGATTAAAAGATACATATAAAAACGAGATTATCCCCGCTATGATGCAGAAGTTCAATTACAAGAGCGTAATGGAAGTTCCGAGACTTGAAAAGGTCGTCATCAATATGGGATTAGGAGATGCCAAGGACGATTCCAAGGCCAGAGAGGCAGCCCTCGAGGACCTGGCAACGATTTCCGGACAGAAGCCTATCGTAACAAAGGCAAGGAAGTCCGTCGCAAACTTTAAAGTCAGGGAAGGAATGCTTGTAGGAGCTAAAGTCACTATTCGCGGCGACAGAATGTATGAGTTCGTAGACAAGCTCATCAGCATTGCGATTCCGAGAATCAGAGACTTCAGAGGAGTTCCAGCAAACTCATTTGATGGCAGAGGCAACTATGCATTAGGTATCCGTGAACAGCTCGTTTTCCCGGAGATCGACTTTGATAAGGTTCAGAAGATCAGGGGAATGGACATTATAATCGTTACGTCTGCAAAGACCGACGAGGAAGCACGTGAACTGCTTGCATTCATGGGAATGCCATTCATCAAGTAAGGAGGAACAGACAGTGGCTAAGAAAAGCATGATAATGAAACAACAGAGAGGCTCTAAGTTTTCTACCCGTAACTATACGAGATGTAGAATATGCGGTCGTCCACATTCTGTTCTGAGAAAATATGGAATTTGCCGTGTGTGCTTTAGAGTACTTGCATATAAGGGACAGATCCCTGGTGTCAAGAAAGCCAGCTGGTAATATCGAAGAAGGAGGAAATAGTAATGCCTGTTATAGATCCAGTAGCTGATATGCTTACACGCATTCGTAATGCATTAATCGTAAAAAGAGATACAGTAGAGATTCCGGCTTCCAAGATTAAGAATTCCATCGCAAGGATCCTTCTTGATGAGGGATATATCGCTGGCTTCGAACTTAATGAAGACGAGACAGAGAAGAAACTGGTCGTTAAACTCAAATACGGTCCTCATGGTGAGAGCGTTATTTCCGGACTTAAGAGAATAAGCAAGCCGGGACTCAGAGTTTATGCCAGAAAAGACGAGGTTCCGAAGGTACTCGGAGGACTTGGAATTGCGATCATATCCACTTCCAAGGGACTTTTGACCGATGCGGAAGCAAGAAAGAACAATACCGGTGGCGAAGTTGTCGCTTACATATGGTAAATCTGACTGAGAGAAAGAGAGGAAAACTATATGTCAAGAATAGGTAGACAGCCCGTAAAACTCCCAGCTAACGTTACAGCTGAGGTCGGTGAGAATAACGAAGTTATCATCAAGGGACCTAAAGGGGAGTTAAAGCAGACCTTCAGTGGTTCTGTTACCATCGAAAAAGAAGATAATTCAATAGTGATCAAGCGTTCATCCGATGAGAGGAACATAAGAGCGCTCCATGGTCTTACCAGAGCCATTATCGCAAACATGGTTCATGGCGTGACCGAAGGCTATCAGAAGGGCCTCGACATCGTCGGTGTAGGATACAGAGCACAGCTTCAGGGCAACAAGCTCGTTATGGCACTCGGATTCTCACATCCGGTTGAGATCGTACCCGAAGAGGGAATCACTTTTGAAGTGCCTACTGCAAATAAGATCATCGTCAAGGGAATTGATAAGCACCTTGTCGGCCAGGTCGCAGCAAGTATCCGTGCCATCAAGCCGCCTGAACCCTACAATCAGAAGGGAATCAGATACGAGAACGAACACGTGATCAAAAAAGAAGGCAAGAAAGGCAAATAATTAAGGGGGTCAAGTAGAATAATATGATTACAAAGATCGATAAGAATGCTGTACGTGTCAAGAGACACCAGCGCATCAGAAACAGAATCAGTGGTACTTCCGACCGCCCGAGATTAGCAGTATTCAGAAGCTCAAAGAATATATACGCACAGATGATCGATGACGAGAATGGAAATACTCTCGTTGCTACATCCACAAAGGACAAGGCTATCGCTGCAGAGCTCGAAGGAAAGACCAAGAGCGAGAAGGCAAAGGTAGTCGGTGAGAGGATCGCAAAGCTCGCTGCTGAAAAGGGAATCACAGAAGCAGTATTCGATCGTGGCGGATATATCTATCACGGACGCGTTCAGGCACTTGCTGAAGGTGCCAGAGAAGCCGGATTAAAGTTATAAGGAGGGAATAGAATTGCAACAGCGTATTGATGCCAGAGAACTGGACATAAAGACAAGACTTGTTTCTGTCAATAGAGTAGCAAAGACCGTCAAAGGCGGTAGAAACATGAGATTCTCAGCTCTCGTAGTTGTAGGCGATGAGAATGGTCATGTCGGTTGCGGACAAGGAAAAGCTGTGGAAATTCCTGAAGCTATCAGAAAAGCAGAAGAGAGCGCAAAGCGCAACATGATAACTGTTAGCATGGAAGGAACTACTATTCCTCACGAGATCATTGGAAAATTCAGCAAAGGCCATATCGTCATGATGCCTGCTGCACTTGGAACCGGAGTTATTGCCGGAAACCATGCAAGAGCAGTTTTTGAGCTCGCAGGAATCAAGGACATCAAGGCTAAATCCTATGGTTCCAACAACCCCATCAACACCGTAAAGGCAACTCTTGCAGGACTCAGCCAGCTGAGGACAAAGGCAGAGATCGAGCGCCTGAGGGGTGTAAAGATCGACTGATAAGAGGGGAGACAAAAATGAAATACGAGATCACATTAAAGAAAAGCATAATTGGCTGCCCGAAAGATCAGATCGGAACAGTGCGTGCTTTAGGATTGAAGAAGACCGGTTCAAAAGTAGTCAAGGAAGCTAATGACTGCATCAAGGGACAGATCTTCAAGGTAAAGCATCTGCTGGAAGTCAAGGAAATTTAAGGAGGGACTTTTCAATGAAAATACATGAATTAAAACCGACTGTAGGATCAAGAAAATCCCAGAAGAGAGTAGGCAGAGGCAACGGGTCCGGACTTGGAAAGACTTCTGCAAGAGGTCAGAAGGGTCAGAATTCCAGAGCAGGCGGCGGAGTACGTCCTGGATTCGAAGGCGGCCAGATGCCTATTATGAGAAGGATCCCGAAGAGAGGATTCAAGAACAACTTTGCTAAACAGTATACTGCCATCAATGTATACGATCTGACAGTATTCGAAGAAGGAACGGAGATTACAGCCGAGTTCCTTAAGGAGATAGGTTTTATCAAGAAGATCAACGACGGACTGAAGATCCTCGGTGATGGAGAACTGAACACAAAACTTACCGTTAAGGCTGCGAAATTCACTGAAAGTGCAAAGGAGAAGATCCTGGCTGCCGGCGGTACGGTAGAGGAGATCTGAAATGTTTAAAACCATAGCAAGTGCATGGAAAATAGAAGAATTAAGAAAGAAGATACTCTATACTTTGTTAATTCTTCTTATTTATCGCATCGGAGTGGTAATACCTGTGCCTGGCGTCAATGCGGCATATGTGGCAGAATCTGTTGCAAACTATACCGCACTTGAGTTCCTGAATATGATGTCAGGTGGCGGACTGGAGAACATGTCCATATTCGCTCTGGGCATATCTCCGTATCTCAACGCTTCTATCATCATGAACCTTCTTACTATCGCCATCCCGGCTCTTGAGAGACTTTCAAAGGATGGGGAAGAAGGGCAGAAGAAGATCAATAAGATCACAAGATATGTAGCTGTAGGACTTGCTCTTATACAGGCAATCGGTATCTTATGGGGACTCGGAAGCAGTGCCGTTGAATCAACAGACCTGTTCAACTACATTACGATCTTCCTTTGCCTCTCGGCAGGAACCGCCCTGCTCATGTGGCTTGGAGAACAGATCGATCAGAAGGGTATAGGAAACGGAATCTCGCTCCTGATCTTTGCAGGACTTGTAGCACAGGTCCCGGGACAGGTCATATCGCTTGTAAGCGCCATGATCTCCGGTGATCTCAGCGTTCTTGCTTTTGTGCTCATACTTATCGGAGTGCTTGTCATAATCACTGCTATCACATTCGTTGATCAGGCAGAAAGAAGAGTAAATGTTCAGTATGCAAAGAGAGTAGTCGGAAGAAAAATGTACGGCGGTCAGTCTAATTACATACCGATCAAGGTCAACCAGTCCGGAGTCATGCCGATAATCTTCGCAATGACATTCGTACAGTTCCCTGCAATGATAGCTCAGTTCTGGCCGAACAGCGCTTTCTATACCTGGTATACCAAGTTCCTCGGAACAGGCAGCTTCCTCTATGCAGTACTCTATGCAGTTCTCATCATATTCTTTACCTATTTCTATTCACAGATAGCATTTAATCCTGTGGATATATCAAAGAATATACAGAGACAGGGCGGCATAATCCCTGGACACAGACCCGGCAAGCCTACCTCAGATTATCTTAGCCTGATACTCAAGAGACTCACGCTCTTCGGAGCAGTGTTCCTTGCGCTTCTTGCAGTAATCCCGACACTGTTCACGAAGTTGACCAGCCTTACCTCGGTATTCAGCGCAACAGGACTTCTCATTATGGTAAGCGTTGCTCTTGAAACAGCTCAGTTGCTTGAAGCTCAGATGATGCTCCGTCATTACAAGGGTTTCTTAAATTAAAGGAGTAGATATGAACGTTATCTTTTTAGGACCTCCCGGAGCAGGTAAGGGAACTATTGCAAAGGAGATCAAGGATCTGGCCAATGTCATTCATCTCTCAACCGGCGACATGCTCAGAGAAGAGATGAGGAACGGAACAGAACTTGGAAAGATGGCTAAACAGTACATAGAGGAAGGAAAGCTCGTTCCGGACGAAGTCATAATAGGTATGGTTGAGTCCAAGCTCAAATCCTCCGACAAGGGTATCCTTTTTGATGGATTCCCGAGGACTGTGGATCAGGCAAAAGCTCTCGATCAGTTTGCAAAGATAGATGCAGTCATCAATCTTTACACAACCGTTGACGTGATAGTCAAGAGGGTCGGGGGAAGGCGTATCTGCAGAGACTGCGGAAAGGTATTCAACACCAGCTGGTATGATTCAGACAGATGTGATGAATGCGGCGGTGAATTGTATACAAGAACAGATGACACAGAAGAAACGATCAAGAAGCGTTATGAAGTCTATGTAGAACAGACTGAACCTCTCGTAGATTACTACAGAGAAAAGGGTATCCTTCATGACATCGATGCCAATGGGGAGATCCAGGAAAAAGTCGACAAGATCAAGGCGATCTTCGATAATGTGCAATGATCAGTTTAAAATCATCTGACGAAATTAAAAGAATGAGAGATGCAGCACTCATCACCATCGAAGCTATCGACAGGATGATTGCTGCATCCGAAGTTGGGATCACAACAGAAGAACTTGATGATATAGCCTACAGATATATCCTTTCACAGGGCTCAAAGCCCGCCTTCAAAGGCTTTGAAGGTTTTCCGGGAACGGCATGCATCTCAATCAACGAAGAAGTGGTGCACGGTATCCCAGGAAAGAGAAAGCTTCAAGACGGAGACATAGTCACATTCGACTGTGGATGTGTGGTGAAGGGATATAACTCCGACATGGCAAGGACCATAGGAGTAGGCAATGTTTCCGAGGAAGCCAAAAGACTGATAAGACTTACGGAAGAGGCTTTCTTCAACGGGGTAAAGGGGGCCGTCAGCGGCAACAGGATCTCTGACATCAGCAAAGGTGTTGAGGAGATTGCAGTCAAAAATGGCCTCGGTATCATCAGGGAATATGTCGGCCATGGTCTTGGTAGAGGACTTCATGAAGAACCGGAAGTCCCGAACTACACCACCAGAAGCAGAGGACCTGTCCTTAGACCGGGACTCGTAATCTGTGTGGAACCGATGCTTACGCTCGGTGCTGAAGACACTATCCTCTCGGATGACGGATGGACGGCAGTGACATCAGACTATAGCCTTTGCTCTCATTATGAGAACACCATAGTGATAACGAAGGAAGGTCCGTGCGACATTATTTCCATACGATGATGCGACCGGTTGAGATAGGAAACATCTGCAGGAGCATTCAGGGTCATGACAGAGACCGGCTCTACATAGTGACAGGGCTGAAAAATGACGGAATGGCAGAACTCGCAGACGGTTTGTTTAAAAAAGTCGATGCGCCAAAACTGAAGAATGTAAAGCATATTGAGGTTTTGGAGCGAAATGTGGTTTTTAAAGACAAATACGGAGAGACACCTCGGGATGAGGATATAAGATACGAACTCAACAGTTTTGTCAGGATCAGAGATTATCAAGGAGATTGAACAGATTTGTCAAAAAGTGATGTGATCGAAATAAGCGGAATAGTGACGGACACTTATCCGAATGCTCAGTTCGAAGTTGAGCTTGAGAATGGACACAAGGTTCTGGCGCATATTTCCGGCAAATTAAGAATGAACTATATCAGGATACTTCCTGGTGACAGAGTTACGGTGGAACTCTCGCCATACGATCTTTCCAGGGGAAGGATAGTCTGGAGAGGGAAAAACTGAAAAATAAGCAAAATCACATATTGCATTCATCTTGACTTTTGTATAGAATATATAGATGCCTGTTTAATATGGGTTTTTGTGCGTGTTATGGGTTTTTCCTTAACACAAGCGTATAAGATCGGAGGATTAATTATGAAGGTTAGACCATCAGTTAAACCTATGTGTGAAAAATGCAAGGTTATAAGACGCAATGGCAGAGTAATGGTTATTTGCGAGAACCCGAAGCATAAGCAGAGACAGGGATCCCGTTCATAATTGATAAAAACACAAGTTTATCACTTTGAATTTTTGTAGCGGCTGTATAAACACATTCCAGTTTATATTATGAAAATTTCATGATGATATGCTTATGTGGATTAATAAATACTAAAGGACTTAAGATTTACTGGAGGTAATTGTTAATGGCACGTATTGCCGGTATAGACTTGCCGAGAGAGAAAAGAATAGAAATAGGCCTGACCTATATCTATGGTATTGGACTGAGATCATCTCAGACTATTCTTGCGGCTACAGGAGTAGATCCTGACATCAGAGTCAAGGACCTTTCCGAAGACGATGCTACAAAAATCAGAGATTACATTGATAAGAACTATCAGGTAGAAGGCGATCTTAGACGTGAAGTGAACCTCAACATCAAGAGATTGATGGAGATCGGTTGCTTCAGAGGTGTTCGCCACAGAAGAAGTTTACCAGTACGCGGTCAGCGTACCAAGACCAACGCAAGGACCAGAAAAGGCAAGAAGCGTACGGTTGCTGGAAAGAAGAAATAAGGAGGGTAAGTATTCATGGCTAAGTCAGTTAGAACTACTAGAAGACGTAAAGAGAAAAAGAATATCGAGCGTGGTGCTGCCCATATCCGTTCTTCATTCAACAACACTATCGTTACTATGTCCGATATGCAGGGAAATGCTCTTTCACAGTGCAGTTCCGGAGCACTCGGTTTCCGTGGGTCAAGGAAGTCCACTCCTTATGCAGCTCAGATGGCAGCTGAAACAGCAGCTAAGGCAGCTATGGAGCATGGCTTAAAGACCGTAGAAGTATACGTAAAAGGACCTGGAGCAGGAAGAGAAGCTGCTATCAGAGCACTTCAGAGTGCAGGTCTGGAGATCACTCTCATCAGAGATGTAACTCCTATTCCTCACAACGGATGCCGTCCTCCTAAGCGTAGAAGAGTTTAATGAGAGGTAAATGAAATGGCTATAGATAGAACACCTATTTTAAAGAGATGCAGAGCACTTGGAATCAGCCCTTCTTATCTTGGGATTGACAAGAGCTCAAAACGTCAACCAGTTCATTCCAACAGAAAAGCTTCACAGTACGGACTTCAGCTTCGTGAGAAGCAGAAAGCCAAGTTCATATATGGCGTTCTGGAAAAACAGTTCAGAAGGTACTATGAGAAAGCTGCTCGTGTCAAGGGAAGAACCGGTGAAGAACTTAAGAGGACTCTTGAACTGAGACTGGACAATATCCTGTTCAGACTCAACTGGGCACGTACCAGACAAGAGGCCAGACAGATGGTAAGCCACAGGTTTGTTACTGTTAACGGCAAAGTCGTAAATATTCCTTCCTATATAGTAAGCAAGGATGACGTCATTGAAGTAAGAGAGAACAAGAGTTCTTCTCAGAGACTCAAGGATATCGTCGATGTTACATCAGGAAGACTCGTTCCGACATGGCTTGAAAGTGATCTGGAGAATTTCAGGGGCAAGGTCGTAGAACTGCCCAGCGATGAGTATTTGGATGAGATCCCGTTTGACGCTACACTGGTAGTCGAGCTGTATTCCAAATAATCCATTTTTCTGATCATAAATCAATTTTGAGCAGGATAATAACGGATTTAAATAGCTTTGTGGATAGATCACTAGCTGATTCGTGGAAGGATCATGTTGACAGATCCTAAATTACAGTCAATAAAAGAAATCAACTAGATAGCATTAAGGAGGTTTTTTCATAGATGCTAGAAATAGAAAAGCCTAAGATTGAATGCGTTGAGATTAATGAAGATAAAAGTTATGCTAAATTTGTTATGGAACCATTAGAAAAGGGTTTTGGTACTACACTCGGAAATTCATTAAGAAGAGTTTTATTATCAAGCCTGCCAGGAGTTGCAGTAACAAAAATTCGCATTAATGGTATCCTTCACGAGTTTTCCGTAATACCGGGAGTCCGTGAGGATGTTACGAATATAGTCCTTAACCTTAAGGGACTGTGTGCAAGATTATTTTCAAATGAGCCAAAGACTCTTACGCTTAACGTAATTGGCCCAAAAGATGTGACGGCAGCAGACATATCATATGATGCTGATGTCGAGATCATTAATCCGGATTTACATATTGCTACTTTGGATGATAATGCAATATTGGATATGGAGATAACGCTTGAGCATGGCAGAGGCTATGTTCTCGCAGACAGGAACAAGACAGAAGACATGGCAATAGGAGTTATCCCTATGGACTCTCTGTTCACACCTGTCACCAAAGCTAACTTTACGGTGGAGAACACCCGTGTCGGCCAGACGATGGACTATGACAAGCTCACACTTGAGGTTTGGACGAACGGTTCTGTAGCAGCCGATGAGGCTATCTCCCTGGCAGCTAAGATCCTCTATGAGTATCTCGGCCAGTTCGTAAGCATGGCGTCCAATGTTGATGACGTTGAAATAATGGTACCCAGAGAGGACGAGAAGATCGAAAAGGTCATGGAGATAACCATCGAAGAACTTGATCTTTCAGTCCGTTCGTACAACTGCCTCAAGAGGGCGGGCATCAACACCGTCGAAGAGCTCATTCAGAAGAATGAGGACGAGATGATGAAGGTCAGGAACCTCGGCAGAAAATCTCTGGAAGAAGTTCAGCAGAAATTAGCTAGTCTGGGCCTTAGCCTTAGACAGAATGACTAAAGAAATAATACAGTAGGAGGGAAAGGTTGCAATGTCAGGATACAATAAACTGAGCAGACCTTCTGATCAAAGAAAAGCAATATTAAGAAATCAGGTCACGGCGCTTCTTTGGAACGGCAGGATCGTTACAACTAAGGCCAGGGCTAAGGAAGTTCAGAGAATAGCTGAGAAACAGATAACGAAGGCTATTTCACAATATAACAACACAGTTACAGTCACCAAGTCCGTAAAGGATGAGAAGGGCAACATGGTAGAGCAGCAGTTCGAGCAGGACGCTCCCGCAAAGCTCGCAGTAAGAAGGCAGCTCATTGCCGAGTTATACAACATCAAGCCCAACAAGCTGGAAAAAGAGAGCAAGTCCCAGTACAATGCAAGGACAAAGGACATCAATTTCCCGGTAATCGAAAAACTGTTCAGGGAGATCGCTCCTAAATACGTCACCAGGAAAGAGTCCAAGAACGGACAGGGCGGCGGATATACCAGGATCATCAAGATGGGACCGAGACGCGGCGATGCTGCTGAAATGGTAGTTCTTGAGATGGTATGACGGAAATATAACTTTGATTTGAATGAGGCTTATAGCGATGTCTACAAGCCTCATTTTTTGAAGGAAACACATGAGCAATATAGTTGAGGCAAAGAATCTGAGTTTTTCTTATCCCTTAGATGAAAACGAAAGAATTTTTGCGTTAAAAGAACTGAATATAGAGATAGAAAAGGGCTCTTTTACTGTCATTCTTGGAAAAAACGGCAGTGGAAAGTCTTCCTTTGCAAAACTTATAAATGCCCTGAACAGGCCTGATGAAGGTACCCTTACGGTCGCAGGAATGGATACTTCTAATGAATCAGATACCATTGAGATCAGGAAGAATGCAGGGATGGTGTTCCAGAATCCAGACAACCAGCTCGTTGCCACGATAGTGGAAGAGGACATAGCATTCGGACCGGAAAATCTCGGACTTCCCAGGGAAGAGATCAGGGAAAGGATCGGATATGCACTCAAGGTAGTGAACATGTCCCAATACCTGAAACATGCTCCACATATGCTTTCCGGAGGACAGAAGCAGAGGATTGCCATTGCAGGTGTACTTGCGATGAAGCCCCAACTCATCATATTTGATGAGTCGACAGCAATGCTGGACCCTAAGGGAAGGAAGGATATCATGAATATAATGCATGAACTGAACAGGAATGAAGGGATCACCATCATCCATATCACGCATTATATGGAAGAGGCCGTAGGAGCAGATAAGGTGATAGTTTTCAGAAAAGGAAGGATCCTGAAGGAAGGCACTCCGGAGGAGATCTTCTTCGATAAGGAACTTCTCAGGGAATCAGGACTTGTTCCGACTTTTGAAGCAAGGCTCATCAACGATCTTGAAGACCGTGGGATAGACCTTGACAAAACTCTTGATATGGAAAGGCTCGCTGGAGAAATATGTCGATAATCGTTGAGAATCTGTCATACACATATATGGAAGGCACACCTTTCGAGCATCTTGCAGTTGATGATATTTCCCTTGAGATCAAAGATGGGGAATTTGTGGGGATAATAGGACATACCGGAAGCGGGAAGTCCACTCTCATACAGATCATAAGCGGATTGCTTAAAGGATATAAGGGTAATGTGCTGATAAACGGTGTCGATTATTCCGACAAAAAAGCGGATAAGAAAGCTCTGAGAAGGACTCTGGGAGTCGTATTCCAGTATCCTGAATATCAGCTTTTTGAAGAGACGGTAGAAAAGGATGTTGCATATGGTCCTAAAAAACTCGGCTTCTCCGAGGAAGAGACAGCATTAAGAGTCAGGAATGCCATAGAACTCGTCGGACTTGACTACGAGGAAGTAAAGGACAAATCTCCGTTCGCTCTGTCAGGAGGACAGAAGAGAAAGGCTGCCATTGCCGGAGTACTCTCTATGGATCCGGATATTCTGATACTTGATGAACCGATAGCAGGGCTTGATCCTGCAGGCAGGGAATCGTTCATGGAAATCATAAAAGACCTGAACACGACGGGAAAGACCATAATAATGATCTCTCATAATATGGACAATATTGCAGAATATACTGAAAAGATCTTTGTCCTTAAGAACGGAAGGATCTTCATGGAAGGGTCACCTGTTCAGATATTCAATGACTATGAGAAACTTCTGGAGGCAGATCTGGATCTGCCTGATGTAGTAAGATTCTGCAGATTTGCAAGAGAAAACGGAGTGGAGATACCTAAGGATATAATCAGGTATAAAGATCTGCTCTCATATCTTGGTGAGAAGCTCGGGAGGATGAAACATGATATCTAATCTCAGTATCGGACAGTATATTCCCGGAGATTCTTTCCTTCACAAGATGGATGCAAGGGTGAAACTTGTCATCAGCATGATACTTATCATACTGATATTCTTTGTCAAATCCCTTGGAGGTTATATTGCTTTTGCGGCTTTCCTGATCATCGCTATAGCCTTTAGCAGTATCCCAATCAAACTTATATTAAAGAGCATAAAATCCATGTGGTTCGTGATGGCACTGGCTTTTATCTTGAACGTATTCTTCCAGACGGGGCAGACATTAATATGGGAATGGTCCTTCGTCAAACTGTATAAGGAGAACCTTATACGTGGTGCAGAGATGGTCGTAAGGCTAATTATGCTCGTCGAGATAACGAGCCTCCTTTCATTCACAACTTCTGCAAAGGAACTGACTGATGCGATAGAACTGCTATTCCAGCCTCTTGCAAAGATAGGCTTTCCGGTACACGAGATGGCTCTCATGATGAGCATTGCCCTCAGATTCATACCGACACTCATAAATGAAACAGATAAGATAATGAAGGCACAGACCGCAAGAGGGGCTGCCTTTGACAGTGGGAGTCTCATAAGCAGGATTAAGGACATGATCCCCATACTGATCCCGCTCTTCATAAACTCATTCAAAAGAGCAGATGACCTTGCTCTTGCAATGGAAGCCAGATGCTACAGTGACAGTGCCAAAAGGACAAGGCTAATAGAATATCATCTTTCATGGAGAGATTATGTGGCAATGGGGATAACAGCTATTCTGCTTGTCCTAATAATAGTAGGTATCTGAATAATGAAGAGGATCGCTCTTAAAATAGAATATGATGGGACTTCTTATGCGGGGTGGCAGCGGCAGGTCAATGCGATGACCATCCAGCAACGCATCGAAGACGCTCTTAAAGATACTCTCGGTCTTGAGACTCCGGTTATAGGTGCCGGAAGGACAGACGCCGGTGTGCACGCCAGAGGCCAGGTCGCTCATTTTGACACTGGTCTAGATATTCCGGGTGACAGATATGCTTTCATATTGAATCAGAAACTGCCGCCCGACATAAGGATACGGGAGAGCAGGGAGTGCGCGTCATCTTTCCATGCCAGAAAGAGCGCAATAGGAAAGCATTACAGATATACTCTTTTCGTCTCAAGACAGGATACTGCAATATTCAGGAACTTCTCCTGCCATATCCCGGTAAAGCTGGATCTGGAGAAGATGAAAGAAGCGGCAACCTTTCTTGAGGGAGAGCATGACTTTTCCGCATTCAGGGCTGCCGGAAGTAACATAGTCGGGACAGTGAGGACCATATATGATCTGACGGTGACGGGAGAAGGGGATCTCATCCATATCGATGTGACCGGAAACGGGTTTTTATACAACATGGTCCGGATCATAGCCGGGACTCTCACGGAAGTAGGCAAGGGGAAACTCGAACCGGAAACGGTCAGGGAGATCCTTGAAATTAAAGACAGGACTCTTGCAGGGATGACGATGCCTGCAAAGGGGCTGATCATGGAAGAGGTATTCTATGATCGGGACAGGTTAGAGCAGTATCTCAATAATAAGGAATGATAATCCGGAGGAGCGGTAACGTTCTTCCTCTTATATAAATCGGACCATGACGGACCTGATCTGGGGACGGCGTTGTTATCTTAATAACATCTTCAGACACACTCCAACACTTAACGTGTCAGGGCAGCAAAAAAGCCTGTAAATATGGGAAAAGAAGGCTTGACACAGAAAACCCCCTTATATAAAATATATGTTGCTCTGTTCTGCAAAGCCCCGCAGAACCGCGCACTATCTACCATACATTACAATATCAATTATCGGAGGAAACCTCATGAAATCATACAGGGCTGACAATAACCTGAAAAAAGAATGGTATATTGTTGATGCTGAGGGAAAGACATTGGGAAGACTTGCAAGCCAGGTCGCAGCTATCCTCATCGGAAAGCATAAGCCTGAGTTTACACCTAATGTTGATACCGGAGATTATGTGATCGTTATAAATACAGATAAGATCGTAATGACCGGTAAGAAGTTGGATGAAAAGAGATATTATCATCATACAGGATATCCGGGAGGACTCAAGTCCGTAACATACAGAGAACTTATGAAGAGCAACAGCGATTTCGCTTTCTATCATGCAGTTGAGAAGATGTTACCGAAGACTACTCTTGGAAGAAAGATGGTTAAGAAACTGCACGTTTATAAGACAGCAGAGCATAAGCATCAGGCTCAGTGCCCGAAAGCACTGGATTTATAAGAGGAGGAAATGGAAATGGCTAAAGAACAGTATCTTGGAACTGGAAGAAGAAAAAGTTCCGTTGCCAGAGTTCGTTTAACTCAGGGCACAGGCACCATAACCATCAATGGAAGAGACATAGAAGAGTATTTCGGATATGAAACACTCAAGATTCTCGTTCGCTCCCCCTTTGAGATCGCTGAAAGAGTCGGCGCTTATGACGTAGATGTCAATGTATTCGGAGGCGGATATACCGGACAGGCAGGAGCTATCAGACATGGAATAGCACGTGCACTCATACAGGCTGAACCCGAACTCAGGACAGCAGTAAAGAGAGCCGGATTCCTCACCAGAGACTCCAGAATGAAAGAGAGAAAGAAGTACGGCCTCAAGAAGGCTCGCCGCGCTCCGCAGTTCAGCAAGCGTTAATCGAGATCAAGCAAGATGCGAAAAGCCCTGGAAATTCAACGTTTCCGGGGTTTTTTCATGCCCGAAAATCTTTGATTGGATTTCATGGTTTATCACGGATTCTGACCGGAGTTTTATAGTTAACGATGGGCTAACCGGCGATTTTCGACCCATTTTGGGCCATTTTTAGTTAACAGATGGGCTAACTGTAGGAGCGTAAGAAGTCGATTTTCCGCATTGAAAAGAGCGTCATGTCTCTTCTTGTAAAAATGCTTCTAAGCTCCGAATGAGCTTCTTTCCGGAACCCCATTTCGATTCGGTATGATTGATGGAATCTGACCGATTCCGACATTCTTAATCCGGTTTTATATGCATTAAGGCGTTCAGCATAGAGTTCTTCCTGCCGGGCGTCTTTGTCTTTTCAGAAGAATATGTCTCCATTACATAGCCCGGTTGCTGTACGAAATCAGTGACCGGGCTTTTCCCATTCCTGCAGGCTCTGCAGGACAAACAAGGAGGTTACCCTCTGTTTGAAATAGGAATGTATAAAACGATCAGACTGATCATATGCTTAAGGCATATACGTCCTAAGTTTTCGATGAGAGAGCGTTTTCTGTTGAAATTGTCAGGAGGCAATGGTATAATGACCTCGAACTTAGGGCAAATACGTCCAAAGTAAGAGGTGAAAAGAATGATTGAGCGAGATCGTTATCTGAATCGGTTGATTCACAACATGTGGAACGGTGAAATAAAAGTCATTACAGGGATCCGCAGATGCGGAAAATCGGTCCTGCTGTTTGACCTGTTCTACGAATATCTGCTCTCACAGGGCATCTCAGATGATCATATCATCAGGCTGGAACTCGACCAGAGAAGGTATTACAAATTCCGGAATCCGATCGTGCTCTGCGAATATGTTGGAAGCCTTATAAAAGAACGTTCTGGAGATCGGTTCTTCCTGTTCGTGGATGAAGTTCAGTTCACGAAAGTAGTGAAGGACGAGGCAAACGGGGGAATCGAAGTAACGATTTATGATATGCTGAATGAACTGAAAGCATATAAGAATCTGGATGTGTACGTGACCGGCAGCAATTCGAGAATGCTTTCAAAGGATATAGCTACCGAATTCAGGGGAAGGGCGACTCAGATCCATGTGTATCCCTTAAGCTTTGGGGAATACTATTCCTTCGTCGGTGGGGATAAGCGTGCTGCCCTGGACCAGTATATGCTGTATGGCGGAATGCCGCGGGCTGCCGGTATGACCGAAGAACAGGACAAGAAGGAATACCTTGCTAATCTGTACGATGAACTCTATGTCAAAGATATTGTGGAACGAAACCATCTGGAACGGGAAGACATACTGAACGCAATCCTGGATTATACAGCTTCTCAGATCAGTTCTTTGACAAATCCGACAAATATTGCCAACGCCTTAAGCTCAATGCGTCACGAGAAGATAAACCCGAGTCTGGTATCTGCATATCTTTCGCATGTAATGGATGCATTTCTCATCGGCATGGCGCGCCGGTATGATATTAAGGGCAAAACATATTTCAATTATCCGAACAAGTATTATTATACGGATATCGGTCTTCGGAATGCGAGACTGAATTACAGGCAATATGATCCGGGCCACATGATGGAGAATATCATCTATAACGAACTGGTTTTACGGGGATATTCTGTTGACGTCGGTATGGTCCTGGAGCGGAAGAACAATGAAAAGAACCAGCGCGAAATTGACTTTGTCGTCAACGACGGGGACAAACGTATTTATATTCAGTCTGCTTATCAAATAGATACGGAACAAAAGGAGAGTACGGAATTACAGTCAATGAAGCTGACGGGAGATTTCTTCAGGAAGATCGTCATCCGCCTGGATATGCCGCATAATTACTATGACGATAACGGATTCTTTCACTGTAATCTGATGGATTTTCTTCTTGGAAACATAGAGCTGTTCTGATGCTCAGGACTGCCTTTCGCAGTCACTTTTCACACTGCTCCGGTCCCAGACCATTGGGGGCCTCGGTAGTTGCTTTTTGCGCAGGAATTTCTATTGTATTATTCGGGGCAGGATTATCATGGAGAAGGCAACAAGAAAATACCTGGCGGAGGTTGCGAAGAAAGCGGCTCAAACCCCTTTTCATGGTTATATTGAGGGGAAGGAATCAAATCTCGAGCCGATCATTCGGTTTTTCCCGAAGTGGACGCTAAGAGAAGCCGACGGTTTATGGTGTGCGGCATTTGTATATTATTGCTGCCGGGAAGCGGGATTTGAGATCCCCATCAGACCGGATGCATGTAAAACTTGCCATCTGGCCGGTTGTATCGCCTGGGAGGAACTTGCACAGGGCAATGTTAAGATAGGGTATCACAAAGGAGAAGAAGGCTTTGTTCCTGAAGCCGGCGACATCGTTCTTTATGACCGGGTTTTTGAAAACAAGGATCATGATCATATTGGCATTGTCCTTGAAAACCGGGGAGATATGATCCTCGCTGCGGAGGGGAATGTGAATAACGTATCTGAGCTTGTCGAGCGCCCGAAAGATGAGCATATCAGGGCTTATATCAGGATTCCGGACGGATACAAATACCAGAGGATTATTATGGATTATCAGGATTTTCAGGCAGAAAACTTGATCCTTCATTTCGTCACAGAAGACGATTTGGCGGAAGTCTCCCGGACCTGGCCGGCTGATCATCATCCGCTGTCTGATACGAAGGCTCGCGAAGCGATTGCCTATATGCGCGGGAATTACGAAAAGAATACGAAAGGCAGTATCCGCCACCTCTGCCTCGCGATATGCGGGAAGGAGCGTCCCGGAACCATTATGGGTTGGTGCGGACTGGACGGAGGCCGTGATCCGGCAGAGCCGGAGATCTTTATTCTGTTGGATGAAGAATACAGAAACCGGGGATACGGGACGCAGTGCGTAAAGGAACTGCTCCGGATCGCCGCGGAGGACTATGCGCTTCCCGGCGTACACGGCGGCTGTGCCAAAGAGAACATTGCCTCCGCCCGAGCCATGGAAAGGGGCGGCATGGTGCAGTATGGAACGGAAGAAAACGGAGATCCACTGTTCAGATTTTCGGCAAAGGAAAGCGGTGTAGAAGCTGATCCTTATCAGCGAATCTCCCTGCGTGGGCAAGACTGCCGTGGGCACAATGCTCTTTGAACGCTATTACAAGAGCGCGTATCTGGACGGGGACTGGTGCTGCAGGCGAGTACAACAGGATCTCTTCATTAGTTAATGACTGAGGGAACTGAGGATGCCGAGAATCAAGAACCTAGTATATACAAGGACTTCGGGCAAAAAGTCCGGCTAGTACGGTCTCAAGAAAGCAAGACGTGCTCCACAGTTCTCAAAGAGATAATAAGAACAGCAAAGACCCTGAAATTCGAAGTTTTAGGGTCTTTTCATATCTGATAATACTATTAGTTATTTTGGAAATCATATTTTAAAAGACAGATAATTGTGTAGACGGAGATGGTTGTCATTTTTACTGACAATCTTCCATGTTATAGTATAAAAGGAGTACTTTATAAGAGAATATAGGGACACGCTTAAAATACATGATTCCGGGTGTTGAGAAGTGAATACCTATGTTGAATCATGAAATATCGGGATCTTCCAGATATATGGACAAATCGATACTATACAACTTATGTCGTATAGGCTGAATACATTTAAGGACTATAAAAAAAGTGAAAGATTGCGGCCTGTTTGGCCCGTGGAGGAAGGAGGAATTATATGAAGGAAGGGATATCAGTAAAAACGTTGGCTGGCATGATCGATCATACAAATCTGAAAGCTTATGCCATGGAGGAGGATTTCTTAAAACTGTGCAATGAGGCCCTTGAATATGGGTTTGCCATGGTCGCTATCAATCCATACCCGGTCTCGTTCTGTAAGAGCATACTGAAAGGATCGGATGTTCATGTAGGAGCTGCGATCGCATTTCCACTTGGCCAGACAGATATTGAGAGTAAGGTGGCAGAAACAAAACAGGCTATCCTAGACGGAGCGGATGAGATAGACTATGTCCTCAACGTGGGAAAACTGAAGGAGGGGAATACGGACTATATCAGAAAAGAGATGGAGGCAATTACTGCAGTCTGCAGAGAAAAAGAAGTAGTCTGCAAGGTGATCTTCGAGAACTGTTATCTGACAAAGGAAGAAATCAGGGCTGCAGCGGAGATCGCGAGAGAAGTCAAGCCTGATTTCATAAAGACCAGCACGGGATTCGGCACATCCGGAGCTACAGTGGAAGATGTCAGACTTATGAAGGAAACGGTCGGAGACAGGGTCAAGGTCAAGGCTGCAGGAGGGATAAGAGATCTTAAGACTGCTCTCGAGATGATTGCCGCAGGAGCCGAAAGGATAGGTACTTCAAGCGGGATAAAGATAATAGAAGAGCTTAAAGCTCATTAATAAGATTTGAAAAGAGAACGAGGAGATACCTGTAATGAGATATCTATTGGCACATGATATAGGTACCAGCGGAGACAAGGCAACGCTGTTTACAGAAGAAGGGACTGCTGTTGCAAACTGTCTTGAGACATATCCTCTTTACCAGGAAGGTCCGCTCTTTGCAGAGCAAGACGGGAATGACTGGTGGAAGGCTTTTTGCAGGTCCACTGCAACGCTGATCTCCGGGAGCGGTATAGATCCCAGAAAGATAGAGGCGGTCTCTTTCAGCGGGCAGATGATGGGATGCCTTCCGGTGGATGATAACGGGGTTCCGTTAAGAAGGTCCATTATATGGGCTGATCAGCGATCAGGAGAAGAGGTCGAACTTATCAGAAAGAAGATAGACGACGATGCTTTCTATAGTCTCACAGGACATAGGAACACGCCTTCCTATAGCATACAGAAGGCGATGTGGGTCAAAAGACATCAACCGGAGATATATGAAAGGACGCGAGCTTTTCTGAACGCCAAGGACTTCATAGTAATGAAACTGACGGGAAGATTCGTCACGGATCCCTCTGATGCTAATGGAGTCTGCGCCTTTGACTTAAGAGGCCTCAGGTGGTCACAGGAGGTGCTTGACGCTGCGGGCATAGAGATATCAAAGTTACCGGTGATTGTCCCCTCAGACAGCGTTGTAGGGACTGTAAGGAGTGCTGCGGCAGTTGAATGCAGTCTTTCAGAGATCACGAAGGTGATCATGGGAGCGGGAGACGGAGTGGCTGCAAACGTGGGTGCCGGAAGCGTAAGTCCAGGAAGTGCATATCTCTGTATGGGGACCTCCGCATGGGTGGCTTCGACCGAAGAAGAACCGGTATTCGATGAGTTGAAGAGAAGCGTCACATGGGCTCATGCCGTGAGGGGGCTGTACTCTCCTAATGCTACCATGCAATACTGCTGCGGAACGTATGACTGGTTCAGAAAGACTTTGCTCACGGGAGAAAAGATGCTTGCCGATAATAACGGAGAAGACGTGCATTCTTTAATACAGGAACTCGCCGAGAAAGCTGAGCCCGGTTCCGGGGGAGTTATATTCCTTCCCCATCTCCTTGGTGAAAGAGCTCCGAGATGGAATCCAGATGTAAGAGGCGGATACATTGGCCTTTCCGGGATGACGTCAAAGGAGGATATTGTAAGGAGCACTTTTGAAGGCATCAGCTACAATCTGGCACTGGATCTTGATGCAGTGAATCAGAGGGGAAACATTCATGAGATCACCCTTATAGGCGGAGGAGCGAAGAATGATTTCTGGGCGCAACTGCTGGCGGATATGTTCGGCATGCCAACTTTGATCCAAAACATGACGGGAGATGCAAACTCGATGGGAGCTGCCGTGATAGCCGGAGTCGGATCGGGTATATTCTCTGATTTCTCAGATGTCAGACGATTCATATCCATAAAGAAGAAGTTTCTCCCGAGACCTGAACTGACAGCGTTCTACAGCAGGGGAAAGGAACGTTTTGATGCATGTTACAAGGCTATGGAGGTGTTGTATTGATATGATAACTGTAAATCTGTATTATACGGGGATAAACGGTGCGGCCAGAAGGTTCGCAGAGGAGATGGAGTCAACAGGGACAGCTGATGCTATAAGAAATGAAGAGGGGAATCTGGAATACAGATATTTTTTACCGATGGATGACCCCGAGACCGTGCTTCTGATAGACAGCTGGAAGGATCAGGCTGCCATAGATGCTCACCATGCCTCTGACATGATGAAGAAGATAGCGGAGCTTAGGGACAAGTATGATCTTCATATGACTGCCTTGAGATTCATGAGCGAAGACATGGGAGATGACGAAAAGTTTATAAGAAAATAAGGGGTCATACAAAATGATCATATGAAAAAGATCCCGCAGGGACGAGCCCTTCGGGATCTTTTTTTTGTACCGTTTTTATCTTGCAGAGTATACGAATGCTCTGTCATGAGCGGTATGGAGTGCATCGTAGATCTGTCCGGTCCTGTCGGAATCTCCCACGAGTATAAGGTCATCTCCGAATTCTTTTCTGAATTCTTCCTCAAGAGGACGCTCCGGACGAACTCCCATTGCAAGAACTACTGAATCTGCAGGAACCTCTTTTGTTTCCTGTGTCTTCATATCCTTGACGGTTATGGAACCGTCTCCCACGGATACGAGAGCATTTCCCTTGAGTATCAGTCCGCCGGCCTTCATGATCTCCGTAGCCAGATGCATCGTAACGCTCGGATAGAGGTTGCCGCCTATCTTGTCCAGCATTTCGATTACAGTGACCTTATGGTCTTTGGAGAGCCATTCTGCTGTCTCGAGACCTGTTACTCCGCCGCCGATGATAGCTATGTTCTGACCGCATACAGATGCCTTTCCTGCGAGCAGATCCTCAGCTGTTACAGCCTTTTCGATTCCTGGAAGTCCCGGTCTTACAGCCTTTCCGCCTGTAGCCATGAACACTGCCTCGGCACCGGTCTCCTTTATTGCTTCAAGAGTAGCAGGAGTATTGAGTCTTACTTCGACTCCGGCTTCCTTGATCTGTGCAGCCATTGTATCTACGAACTCATTCAGCATCTCTTTATGAGGAGGTATTGCAGCCAGGTTTGCGGTTCCGCCAAGTTTGTCCGTTGCTTCGAACAGAACTGTCTTGAATCCCCTCTTGGCGAGCGTAAGGGCAGCCTCCATACCAGCAGGGCCTCCTCCTATGACAGCAACGGTCCTTCCGCAACCATTCTTAACGAGCTTCTCATCTCCCCATTCAAACTCTCTTCCGAGCACGGGGTTCAGAGTGCATCCCAGGGGCAGACCATCATTCAGGATGCGGAAGCATTCCATACATCCCAGACACTTTCTGATGAGATCTTCTCTTCCGGCCTTTGCCTTTGCCACGAAATCCGGGTCTGCAAGATGACCTCTTGCTATTCCGATGAAGTCGAAATCTCCTTCTTCAAGCAACTTCTCTGCAAACTGCGGATGTTTGATGTTACAGCCAGCTATCACAGGAATGCTTACAGCTTTCTTGATATTTGCTCCGAGATGTCTCTTCCATCCTTCAGCAAAATATGAAGGCTCTATGATGGTAGCACCGGAGTCATACGTTCCGCAGCTGACGTTAAGGCAGCTGATGCCGAGCTTCTCAAGGTATCTTGCCTGATTGAGAGCATCTTCTTCAGTGATTCCGTCATCGAGATAGTCGCTCCCGTTCATTCTTACGGAGATGGGGAAAGCAGGTCCGCAGAATGCCTTTATGCCCATTATGATCTCGGTTATGAATCTCATCCTGCCCTCGAATGAACCGCCGTACTTGTCGGTACGCTTGTTGGTGTGTGGGGACAGGAACTGGGAAACGAGGTAACCATGAGCGGCATGGATCTCAACACCGTCGACTCCTGCCTTCTGTGCGATCACGGCTCCGGTAACGAATTTCTTGACCATTCCCTCAACTTCTTCGGTCGTGAGGGCTCTCGGCTGTTCACCTATGACCTTGCAGGTTACGTCAGATGCAGATACAGGCTGTTTTCCTCCTATGAGTCTGCTAGGAGTCTGGTTGCCGGGATGATGGAGCTGCACGAAGAGCTTCGTGCCATATGCGTGTACGGTCTCCACGAGACGGGACAGCTGGGCGATCACATGGGTGTTCGTGACGCTTAACTGGTTCGGGGTTCCTACACCGGTCTCATCGTCTACTCTTGTGATCTCCGTAATGATGAGTCCGACTCCGCCCCTTGCACGGTCAGCATAGTATTTGATGATCCTCTCGCCTGCTTCACCTGTAGATTCGGCGAGGGAACATCCCATGGCAGGCATGACGACTCTGTTTTTGAGTTCAAGCTTGCCGATATATCCTTTTTCAAGCATTTTTGTATAAGCCATAAAAACCTCCCTATAAGTAATAAAGATCATCTGTATATATTATACAATATGACCCGTAGACCCAAAAGGCAGAGCAGCATCAAGGGAGTCCTGGCGGGTATCAGAAGGATTGACTTATCTGATAAAATAGAAACAGAGAATGAAAAGGAGGATATATCATGGCAGATTTCTCAAAAGTTATAGCTGAGAGGAACTCGGTACGCAAGTACAGCGAAAAGGAAGTTCCCTGTGAAGTTGTAAAGGCACTGGTAGAGGCAGGATTACAGGCTCCTACGGCTACGAACAGACAGGAGATACATATCACGGTAGTAAAGAGGGATAATCCCGTACAGAAGGAGATACAGCAGGATCTGAACCCAGATGCGACAACATCATTCTTCTACGATGCACCGATCACCCTCTATCTTTCAGGAGAAGAAGCTTTCAAATGGAGCCCGGTAGATGCAGGAATAGCCGTTGAGAACATTCATCTTGCTGCACAGGCAATGGGACTTGGAAGCGTAATACTCGGATGTATGGAGAAAATCTTGAACGGGGAGAAGAAAGCGGAGTATGCAAAGAAGCTTTGCTTCCCGGACGGATATCGCTACCAGATAGCGATAGCATTCGGATATGCCGAGGCAACGAAGGAACCTCATAAGACGGACTTTGATACGCACGTGAGCATACTCTGAGAAGGGTTAAATGAACATAAAAGAAGAGCACTTTAAGGAGTGCTCTTCTTTTATATGCGAGTCGGCTCTTTAGATGTTTTCCGGGAGAAATAAACAATATACAATGGTAAAAGAACTTACAGATATGGAGATACTTTGATGGGAATTGACGATTTCATTTCTAGCGATATAAAGAGGCTTGATGAACAGCTCATTTTCACAGCCGAGATAGATAAGATGACCTCAGTTGCCAGGAGGACTCTTCTTCTCGACAAGAGCAGGAGAGAAAACGATGCGGAGCATTCCTGGCATATAGCAGTCATGGCCATGCTGTTTTCAGAATATGCCATAGAGAAAGTGGATATTGGAAGATCTGTACAGATGTGTGTGGTACACGATCTGGTAGAGATAATAGCCGGTGATACCTTTGCCTATGATCCTGAAGGCAACATGGGAAAGAAGGAGAGAGAAGAGAAGGCTGCAGACATACTTTATGCCAAGCTTCCGGAAGAACAGGGCCAGCATCTGAGAGATCTGTGGGAAGAATTCGACGCCATGGAAACTGCCGACGCAAAATATGCGGCATGCATGGACAGGATCCAGCCATTCCTTCACAACACCCTCACGGATGGATTCACCTGGGTGGAGGGAAACACCTCGAGGGATCAGGTGGAAAAAAGAATGGCAATAGTTAAGGAGTTCATGCCGAAAGTATACGAATGGATGGAGAAGAACATCGACTCTGCGATAGAAAAAGGCTGGGTACGCCCCTGAAGACAGGGCAGTGGAAAAAGATATGGATGAACAGACTTCGAATCTCAAGACTCTGAGCAGACTCATGCTGAGGCTGCTTCCGGTACAGATACTCTTAAGTGCGGTAGGTGCAGTTAACGGTATCGTATCCAGCTTCTTTGCAAACAATTTCGTGGGAGTCGATGCAATGAGTGCCGTAGGTCTTTACGGGCCTATAGGGATGCTGGGATCGACCATCAGTACTATTCTTGTAGGTGGTTCAGTAATACTGTGCGGACAATACATAGGAAAGAACAGTAAGAAGGATATGGATGACATATTCTCTCTTAATATCGTCCTTTCCGTTCTGACGGCTCTTGTAATGATGGGCTTGTTTGCTGTTATAGGACTTTTTGATCTCTCTGACTTCATAACCACTGACAGTGCCGTGAAGCCCATTTTCAACAGATATCTTCTCGGACAGGCAGCAGGGATGATCCCCATGATGCTCGGAAACTCTGCTTCCTCCTTCCTTTCTCTTGAGAACAAGGGAAAGAGGACCATGACAGCTAGTATTATATATATCGTAATCAACATAATCCTTAACTATGTCTTTGTACAGCTCCTGAAGATGGAGGCTCTGGGCCTTGCTCTGGCTTCTTCTCTTGGGATGTGGGTGTTCTTCGGGGTACAGGCCGAATACTTCATATCCGGGAAATCAAGCTTTCATATCAGACTTAAAGGCCTTCCCTGGAGAGATATGTTTGCCATCATTAAGATAGGATTGCCGGGTGCAGTATGCTATCTTTACATGACGCTTAGAGGCATCATAGTGAACAAACTGCTGGAGGTCCATGTGGGCACTGTGGGGGTGTCCGCTTTTGCGACAGTTAACAATCTTCTGGGCCTTGCATGGTCGATCCCTGCAGGAATGCTATCGGTATCAAGACTTATAATCAGCGTAAGTGTTGGAGAAGAGGACAGGAAGACCCTAACGGACGTGATGAAGGTAATGTTCACCCGTTATCTTCCGATCATGTGTGTGGCTGTGGCAGGAATGATCCTTTGTGCAGTTCCGTTTACCAGGATCTTCTACAGAGATGCGTCTGAAAGCGTTTACACTATGACGGTCTCAGGCTTCAGGATACTTCCCCTCTGCATGCCGTTCGCTTTGATATTGAATCATTTTACGTGTTACTGTGAGGCCTCAGGGAGACAGTGGTTCGTACATATCGAAGGTTTCCTTAACGGGGTAGCCTGTGTTGCGGGGTTCACTGCACTTCTGATCCCCTATTTCGGGATGGACAGTGCATATATAGCAAATGTGCTGAACGGAGTGGTTACTGTTCTGGTGACTGTGGTGTTCTCCTGGATAAGCAACAGACATTTTCCAGGGAACATGGAGGAATATATGGTGATCCCGGAAGATTTCGGAGCATCTGAAGAAGAAAGACTCGATTACAGCGTGGAGAGCATGAATGACGTTATAAAAGTATCCGAAAAAATAGGAGAATTTTGCCTGGAGAAAGGCATGGACAAGAGAACTGCATATATGGCAGGTCTTGCCATGGAGGAGATGGCTGGCAACGTGGTCGAGCACGGATTTACCAAGGATGAGAAGAAACATACCATAGATATCCGCGTAGTGAAGAAGGGAGATGATCTCATTATGAGGGTAAAGGATGACTGCAGGTCCTTCGATCCCACAAAACGAATAAGGACCTCGGATGAAGGTGATCTATCAAGCAATATCGGTATCAGGCTGGTACTGAAGGCTGCAAAAGACGTACAGTATCAGAACATCCTGGGATTGAACGTACTGACCATGAAAGTCTGAAACTCAATAGTAAATGGAAGACCGCAGATCACCTGCGGCCTTTTCTATTTCATAGATAACGGGAACATCTCCTTGAGGAGATTGAGAAAAGAGAATATAATTGTCTGAGGTTAGCGAAAGCTAACTATATAACGGAGGTAAAAAGATCATGATAAAGACTACTCTTGATATAGAGGGAATGATGTGTTCCATGTGCGAAGCACATATATGTGATACTATCAGGAATGCTGTGCCCGGAGCAAAAAAAGTCTCAGCCTCGAGATCCAAAGGTAAGGCTTCTTTTTTGTCAGAGGAGATACCTGACAGGGAAATACTGATGAATAAGATCGCAGAGACAGGCTATTCCTGCACAGGCATTGCTTCGGAGCAGTATGTGAAGAAAGGCTGGTTCGGCAGAGGATGAATGGTGCAGCTCTGGGACTCCTTATCCCTTTTATCGGTACGGCCCTGGGCTCAGCCTGCGTCTTTTTCCTGAAGGACGAGCTTAAGAGCGGGATACAAAGAGCACTCACGGGTTTTGCAGCGGGAGTCATGGTGGCAGCTTCGGTATGGAGCCTTATAGTGCCTGCAATGGAACAGTCTGCCCCGATGGGAAGGCTGGCATTCCTTCCCGCATTTGCGGGATTATGGGTGGGAGTCCTTTTCCTGTTGCTTCTGGATCACGTCATACCACATCTCCACAGAGCGGTCAATCAGACCGAAGGACCGAGGAGCACGTTTACCCGCCTTACGATGATGGTAATGGCAGTAACTCTTCACAACATTCCTGAAGGGATGGCAGTCGGAGTAGTTTATGCAGGAATGCTGAAAGGTGACGGACTTATATCTGCAGGGGGAGCACTGGCTCTGTCGCTTGGCATAGCCATACAGAACTTTCCTGAAGGGGCGATAATATCGATGCCTCTTTATGCAGAAGGAAAGAGCAGGGGCAGATCATTCCTTCTCGGAGTGCTGTCCGGAGCGGTCGAGCCCGTATTCGGAGGGCTGACAGTACTGGCTGCAGGGCTTGTCACTCCACTGATGCCGTATTTTCTTTCATTTGCAGCAGGTGCAATGCTCTATGTCGTGGTGGAAGAACTGATACCCGATATGTCTCAGGGAAGTCATTCCAATACGGGAGTCATATGCTTTGCTCTGGGATTCAGTATCATGATGGCCCTGGATGTGGCGCTCGGATGAGAATAAAAAAGGATATAGAGAGCATGAAACAGACCGGTACGGGATTATATAGTCTCTGCCGGTCTTCTGCTATTTCTGAAGCATCTGCAAGGGGAGAAAGAGTATCCCTGCAAAGCTGCGTGATGATATACTTATTATGAATAAATATGGTCTGAAAGGAGCTCCTTTTATGAAAGACTATGTTCTTTTGAATGATGACAGGACCTTCGCGTTTTCCGCGGAAAACCAGACGGGCACAAGGGGAGGCGGATCACGAGGAGGAGACTGTACAAAGCTTTCTCCTAAGGTAAGGATCCAGCCGGGAGAGACTTTTACGCTGGTTGATACGGATGGTCCGGGCGTGATCCAGAACATGTGGTTCACAGGATACGTAGGACACAGCTTCATCATAAGGATGTATTGGGACGGACAGGAGCATCCTTCCGTAGAGGCTCCTCTGTCAGCGTTCTTCGGTTGCGCATATGATGAGAATTTCGAAGACAGGGACGGCAATTACCCTGTGCTGAACTCGGCACTGATGCTTGTAGCTCCGGGAAGAGGATTCAACTCCTTTTTCGAGATGCCTTTCAGAAAGCACTGCAGGATAACCATGGAGAACAGGGGAGAGGAACCGAGATCCCTCTACTACATAATCACAGGCTGTTACAGAGAGCTTCCCGAGAACATAGGCTACTTCCATGCCTCATACAGGCAGGAGCATCCGGTCACGAAGGGAAGAAGCTATACCATAATAGACGGCATAAAGGGCAAGGGGCAGTTCCTTGGAGTCACTCTGGCGACTGGGATGAACAGAAACAATACCTGCTGGGTTGAGGGAGAAGCCAGGATGTATATCGATGATGATATATATCCTTCCATACACTATACCGGCACGGAGGACTATTTCACCGGTTCCTATGGGTTCGGGCATGATGTCCATATCAAGAGATATCAGACTTTCAGCGGTATCTACAGCGGCATGTTTGCGATCATGGGAGACAACATGCAATTCTACAACGGACAGCAGCGGTTCCTGCTCTACAGGTTCCACGTACCGGATCCCATCCGTTTCGAGACGGGATTCAGGATGACTCTGGACAATATGGGCTGGACAGGTCCCAGGTATGATGATTACACAAGCGTGGCATACTGGTATCAGACACTTCCTTCTGCACGTTTGAAGGATCTGCCTGAAGACACAGAGATGTGTATGAAATGAGGAAAATAATAGAAATAAGGACAACCTAGATGCGGCGATAAACACCATGATCGGAAAAAGGAGGAAAAAGATGCTTAATACGAAAACCGGTATATATGAGGAAAAGGCTGTTATAAGCCTTGAGGGAAAACTTGATACACTCACTTCACCTGAGCTAGAACAGGTGATCACAGAAGTGATCCCGCAGACAAATGAACTGATACTTGACCTTGAAGGTCTTGAGTATACTTCTTCTGCCGGACTCCGTGTGATACTCAGCACATACAAGAGGATGAACGCCAAGAACGGTATCCTTAGAGTAAGGAACGTGAATCCGGTAGTCATGGAACTCTTTGAGATGACAGAACTGGCTCCGATACTCAACATAGAATAAGGGTCTAAGGATGGAAGAAAACAGACAGAAGATAGGGCTTATACAGCAGATATCAGTATTGTTCATACTGGGGATATTTCTGACGGGCATCATCACATACGGAACAGAATATTACGTTACTGAGAGAAACGTCAAGGCTCAGGTCGAGAATCTTGCAAGCCAGACCGCGAGGGAAGTGACTCTGGCAGTAAGGGAATATCCGGCATATGAGTGGCTGCTCAGGTACTGGTATGAGAACGCAGACACTCTTGACATAGAGTATGATGCGGAATACTGGAGAAACGCTATCACTAAAGAAAAGTGCCGTGTCTTTTCAGAGAAACATCCTGATCTGCAGCTCGATTATCTCATGGAAGAGGAGATAAGGGCACTTTCGGATGAGGATCAGAAACTCTATGCGGAGATCGCATATTCATGGTTCATAACGAGGATAAACCAGATAAAGAGAGCCAATAAGATAGACTTCCTTTTCTGTGTTGTCGTGAGAGATCCGTATGACCGTCAGTTCTTCCTCTTCAGCGCTGCTGATGAGGGTGCCAAGAGGGGAACGGACTATGAGGAGGTCTATACCATAGGGACCACGGTAACAGTGTCCGAGACCCAACAGGAGGCCATGAAGCAGGCTGTACTGAAAGATGCCCACCTGGGAGACGCTGGTAAATACTTCGATTATTATGCATATATGGGGACGCTGAAAGACGATTATCTCCTTCTCGGAATGACATACAATATCTCCGACATAAGGAGCACGGTCGATCAGAACACCCTGAAAGAAGTATCTTATGCGGTTTTCCATCAGATATTCCTGTCCCTTCTCTGGCTGATAGCGATATATCTGTTCGTCATCAAGCCACTGAAGGATATACAGAAAAGCATAAGATTCTATATAGAGACAAAGGATACGGAGACAACTGTAAAGGATCTGACCCGTATCAGGAGCAGGAACGAGCTCGGACAGTTGGCCAATGATGTCAAAGACATGACCATAGAGATGAGCGATTATACCAACGAGATCAAGAACATAACCGCAGAACAGGAGAGGATCGGAACAGAGCTCTCAGTCGCTACGAGGATACAGGTGGCGATGCTTCCGCACGTGTTCCCTCCGTTCCCTAATAGACATGAGATCGACATCTATGCATCCATGGATCCGGCAAAGGAAGTGGGAGGAGACTTCTACGATTTCTTCTTCGTGGATGAGGATCATCTTTGCATTATAATGGCAGATGTATCCGGAAAGGGAGTTCCTGCAGCGCTGTTCATGATGGCTTCAAAGATCATACTTCAGAGTGTGGCAATGCTCGGCCGGTCCGTATCGGAGGTACTTGCCCTGACAAACGAGGCCATATGCTCCAACAATCAGGAAGACATGTTCGTCACGGTCTGGATCGGAATGCTTGAAGTGTCCACGGGAAAGCTCGTATGCTCGAATGCGGGACATGAGTATCCTACTATAAAAGATGCTGACGGAGATTTCAGGATATATAAGGATAAGCACGGACTCGTGATAGGAGCTCTTGACGGGATGAAATATACCGAGTATGAGCTTCAGCTTGAACCGGGAGCCAAGATCTTCGTTTATACGGACGGAGTACCTGAAGCTACGAATGCAGACGGGGAGATGTTCGGTATGGAAAGGACGATAGACGCTCTTAACGAGGTCAAGGAGAAGGATCCTGAGAGCGTCCTTAAGAATATAAGACGCAGAGTGGATGAGTTTACAGCGGGAGCCGAGCAATTCGACGATCTTACGATGCTGTGTTTGGAATATAAGGGTAAAGGAGAATGATCCATGAATATTGAACTGAAGGGGAGGATAGACTCCAACAATGCCGCTGAGACCGAAAAGGAGATACTGGAAAAACTTGGTGACAAGGCAGGAGAGCCTGTTGTCTTTGACATGCAGGATCTTGATTATATATCCAGTGCCGGCCTCAGAGTCCTTCTTAGAGTCAGGAAGGACCATCCGGACATGACCATCATAAACACGAACCCCGTAGTATATGAAGTCCTCGATACAACAGGCTTCACATCCATGATGAATGTGGAGAAAGCCTACAGGGTCGTGACAGTGGAAGGCTGTGAAGAGATAGGAAGAGGCGCAAACGGTACCATCTACAGGATAGACCAGGATAACGTCGTAAAGGTCTATAACAACGCAGATGCTCTTGAAGATATAAAACACGAGAGAGAGGTTGCCAGACTGGCTCTTATACTCGGTATTCCGACGGCGATCTCATACGATGTGGTGAGGATAGGAGACAGCTATGGATCGGTATTCGAACTGCTTAACGCAAGGTCCTTCTCCAGCATAATCGCAAAAGAACCGGAGAAGATGGACTGGTGCGTAAAGGAATACGTGAAATTGCTGAAGATGATACATGGGACTCTCGTCCCGGAAGGAAAACTCCCGGATATCAAGGAAACGGTGATCTCATGGGCAGATTTCCTTAAGGATTACATCCCGGAAGGACCCTGGAAAAAGCTCAGAAAGATGATAGAAGAAGTGCCTCATGATGACCACATGATCCATGGAGACTATCATACTAAGAACGTGGAACTGCAGAACGATGAGGTGCTCCTGATAGATATGGATACACTGGCTGTCGGCCATCCGATATTCGAACTTGCCAGTATGTACAATGCGTTCGTGGGCTATTCGGAACTCGCTCACGAGAACATGCTGTCATTCCAGGGATTCAGCTATGAGACGGCAGGGATATTCTGGAAGAAGGTACTCGCAGAGTATCTCGGAACATCATGCGAAAGAAAGATAAAGGAAGTCGAAGACAAGGCTTCCATAATCGGCTATACGAGGATGATCCGCAGATCAATACGCAGGAACGGTCTGAACACGGAACAGGGCCGTAAGGAGATCTCATACTGGACGGAAAAGCTTCTTAAACTCATAGATTCTGTGGACACTCTCATTTTCAGTGTGAACGAGCTGGAGATAGAGGCCCAGGTCGAGAATCTAAATGAAGTGCAGCAGTTCGTAGAAGAAAGACTGGGAAATATAGACTGTCCCCCGAAGCCCATGATGCAGATAATGCTTGCTGTGGAAGAGATCTTCGTGAACATTGCACACTATGCTTATGCTCCTTCGAGGGGCAATGCTACCGTCAGGGTGGAGGTGACCGAGGAGCCTGTAGAGGTATCCATAACCTTCATAGACAATGGCGTCCCATATGATCCTTTAAAGAAGGAAGATCCGGATATCTCGATTCCTGCTTCGGAAAGGGCCATAGGAGGACTGGGAATATTCCTTACAAAACAGCTCATGGATGATGTCATCTATGAATACAGGGACGGACACAACATACTGACGCTTAAGAAGAATATCTGAGGATCTGAGACATGGAGTTTTTGCCTTCGCAGTGCGATCTGCACATGCATACCACCGTATCGGACGGAACTGATGGCCCGCTTGAGATCATGTCTCTCGTAAAGGAGAAGGGGATCGGTATGTTTTCGGTTACCGATCATGATGCAGTGAAGGGCTGCGGCATTATTGCGGAGTCCATAACGGGGAACGATCCCACATTCATCACCGGAGTCGAGTTCTCCTGCAAGGACGATTTAGGGAACTATCACATCCTCGGTTACGGGTATGACATAAAGGCTGAGGAGATACAGTCTCTGGTACAGAAGGCCCACTTGATCAGGATGAACAAGGTAAAGATGAGGCTTGAAAGACTGAAGGACCAGTTCGGCATATCATTCCCTGAAGAAGAGTTGGAGGCTCTTTTCGCCATGGATAATCCCGGAAAGCCTCACATAGGGAACCTGATGGTGAAATATAACATAACCAGGACAAAGGAAGAGGCAATAAAGAACTTCCTGAACAGGATCAGGATAAGGAACGAGATAATAGGACCTGAAGAGGCCATATGTTCAATAAAGGCTTCCGGGGGTATACCGGTACTTGCCCATCCGTCCTATGGAAACGGAGACCAGCTCATTATGGGAGATGAGATGGACGAAAGGCTAAGACATCTGACAGCCATGGGTCTCATGGGAGTGGAGGCATTCTACTCCGGTTTCACGGGAAGGCTCAGAAATGAGATGCTGTCATTCGCCGAGAAGTATTCCCTTTTTGTTTCTGCGGGAAGTGACTATCACGGAAGCAATAAGCTCGTTGAACTTGGTGACAACGGAACAGAAGGCTGTCCGGAAACACCGGAAAGCTTCAGGAGATTCATAAAAGAAGTCTCGGAAAGGCCGGGAGCATATAACTTCAGGTGAAATGATAAAAGCGGGAAAAAGACACGGCATGGAAGCCGTGTCTTTCCTTTTTATATTGTCTTATCTGTTTGCACGAAGTTCCGGATAGATCGTATCCCACATAACATCCAGCACTTCCTGTTGGCGTCCTTCGTCGGAGTTTATGCAGATGATCGCGTTGAGATCTCTAAGGACCACTCCGAACTTGGCACGGTAACCGTCAGCTCTGAAGGAACCATGCTGTCCCCTCCAGAAGCAATAGCAGTATCCGCAGTGATTGTCAGCATATGGATCGTAATGGGCATTATCTATCTTGAAGGTGGTGGAGAGTTCTATCCAGTCCCTGTCCAGGATCTGCTTTCCATTGATCCTGCCATAGTTGTAGTACATTTCAATGAAACGGAACAACTCACTGACGCTGATATGAAGACCGCTGGCACCGAAGGAATAGCCTTCAGGATCGGTATCCCAGTGAGGTCTTGCCATTCCGAGAGGCGTGAAGAGTCTAGGCATCAGGTAGTCCACGAGATCGCATCCTGCTTTCTTCTGCACCATTACGGCAGCGAGATATGTGGCGGCATTGTTGTACCAGAAATATGTTCCAGGTACTTTGGTGAAGGGGCGGCTTAAAGTGTAGGATATATAGTCATCAAGGCCTCCTTCTCTCATCCTCGGCGTAAGATGGTCGGTATCCTGTCCCGGAGCCATGCAGAGAAGATCCTTCAGCCTGCATTCGAGAAGGTTATCGTTAACCTCTGCCGGAAGTCTGTCCGGAAAGTGATCGACGACTCTGTCTTCCAGGCTGATAAGTCCCTCCTGGATCGCAAAGCCGACTGCCGCAGAAGTGAAACTTTTGGAAACGGAGAACTGGTTGCGTCTTACCTCGGGAATGAACTGATGATGTGCCAGGAACTGTCCGTCCTGCCAGACTATCACTCCCTCCACATTATATGCTCCCTTTTTCACAGCCTCTACGAAGGGCTCGATGGAAAAATTCATAATACAACCTCCCCAAAAACTTAATATAATATAATTGTAGGTTGAAAGGCTTCTTTTTTAAAGGAGTTAATAAATACAAAGAAAACAGCAGGGGAAACGGTAATGAAGAAGTTTATTGAAAAGGTGAAGAGCATACCGAAATGGGGATGGTACTTCGGCTTTTTTTATTTCGGGCTGCAGTACGGCATGTACAGACTGGGAGACTTACTGAGCAGAGCACTTGGGACGATAGACAACGCATTTGCACCGAAGATCTCTGCAATCGATGACAGGATCCCTCTCATCGCGGCATTCTCGGTCATCTATCTCTTTTCATATATTTTCTGGATCTGCGGGCCCATAGCGGTATCACTGACCAGGAGGAAGAACTTCATAAACTACATAATAGGACTGTCAGCGGCTTACATCATAGGATTCCTGTTCTTCGTGTTCATGCCCACATACATGGACAGAGTTGCGGAAGGACTCATGGACGTTTCCGAGAGGGGCGGGATCTTCAACTGGTTTCTGAAGGTCATCTATGGAGCAGATGGAAGCGAGAAGGGTTTCAACCTTTTCCCGTCATACCACTGTCTCATAAGCCTCTATTGCTATCTTGGGGTAAGAAAACAGCCTGAGATATCGAAGGGATTCAGGGCTTATTCCCTCATAATGACCATACTGATCTGCATGTCCACGGTGTTCACGAAACAGCACTATTTCATAGACATACCGGGAGGACTTCTGATATCGATACTCTGCTATATGGTGGTGAACAGACTGGATCCGGGAGAGAAGATCGTCAGGAAGAAGGAAATCAGGGAACTTCAGGAAGAGACCGAATGATACATCATAATCAATGGAGGAAAGATCATGGCAAGTTTTGAAGTCAATTTTACGAGCTATACATTGAAAAGGGATGTCGAGATCACAGTAGTAATTCCCAGCATGACCATTCTCGAGGTCTTCGAGGATGATGCAGAAAAGAAACAATCTTCACATATAAGGGGGGAAAAATATCCTGTGCTGTATCTGCTGCACGGATATGCAAACAACAGGAGATCCTGGCTCAACTATACCAGCGTGATGAGATACGCCGAGGAGAGGAGGATTGCTCTTGTAACGCTGTCAGCCGAGAACAGTTCATATTCCAAGATAGGACAGAACGATTTCAAGAGCTTCGTAGCCCATGAGCTTCCGGAGTTCGTCTCCAGCATGTTCCCGATCTCCGAAAGACCGGAGGATACGTATATAGCAGGTCTCTCCATGGGAGGAAGCGGCACAGTGGTAACAGCGTTCACTGACCCGGAAAGGTTCTGTGCCATGGGAGTGCTATCCCCGGGCCTCAGGGTAATAACGGAGAGGATACTCCAGAGACCTGTGGAAGAGGGGGAGGATGTCGAGTATCTACTTGATGAATACGATCCGTTCAGGCTTGCCGCAAAGGTTGCTAAAGAGGGGAAAAAGTTCCCGAAGATATATCTTGCATGTGGCTGTAAGGACAAGAACTACCCTATAGACGTCAGATTCCGTGAGTATCTTAAGGAGCTCGGAGCAGATGTGACATGGGACGAAGCCCCCGAGTATGCTCACGAGTGGCCGTTCTGGGATATGGAGATAAAGAAGTTCCTGGATTTCATTCCGAGGACAGACTATTACGCCGGACTTGAGAAGACCGGTGTCTGATCATGTATAAAAGGCCTCCTTCTAAAGGAGGCCTTACCATATGTTGTGATATGAAGAGAGGAAGGTTTATATGGGGATAATCTCGATCATTTTTCCGGTGCTGATGATGATGGCACTGGGAAAGATACTGGGGATGAGGGGAATACTGGATGATCATACCGTGGACAGCCTGAAGAAGCTGATCGCGGATATCATGCTTCCGGTGACACTCTTTGATGCCATACTTCAGACAGTGTTCGACGGGCGGAGCCTGCTAATGATATTGGCCGTGTTCATACTGTTCACACTGATGCTGTTCACTGCAAGAGCATTGAGGAGGCACTTCGGTGAGTTCTCGGGGATAGCTCCTTATCTTTGTGTCAGTATTGAGGGAGGGATGATGGGATACGCTCTCTATACCTCTATATATGGGAGCGGAGAGCTCGGGAACTACCTCAAGATAGATCTCGGGAACATATTCTTTGCCTTTACCGTGTTCCTGTTCATGATAAAGACCGATATGTCGGGATCAAGGGATCTGAAGAAGATATTCAGGGGATTTATCACTTCTCCGATAGTGATAGCAGTTGCTCTGGGATTCATACTGTCCATTACGGGAGTCGGACAGCTTCTTATATCATCAGGCTTGTATCAGTTCTATTCTTCCGTGGTAGGCATGGTGACTGCACCCATGAGTGCGCTGGTACTTCTGACAGTGGGGTACGGGCTTGAGTTCTCAAGGGAGATAATGGGACAGGTGATCAAGGTATCTGCACTGAGGCTTCTGCTGTACATGCTGGCACTTGGAGCCATGTTCATCGTCTTCAGAGAAGACCTTGAAGATGCACATCTCAGATATGCGCTCATACTGGCGTTCTTCATGCCGGGACAATTCATAACTCCCGTCTATGTGGATGAACAGAGACAGCTGAAATTCGTTTCAACACAGCTGTCATTCTATTCACTGATATCGATAGCAGCCTTCATAGTCATAAGCATAATGGCTGCATAAGGAGAAACAAATGGAAAAGATACCGCAGATACTTCTTGATAAGGCTGAAGAACTGGAACAGTACTATGCCAGAGTTTTCCCCGGGCTCGCACCTCTTGCCGGAAGATGTTTCCTGAACACCGTGGAGACCACTGTAAAGAAGACGGAGAGAGGATATTTCGTCATTACGGGGGATATTCCCGCCATGTGGCTAAGGGACAGCTCCGCCCAGGTATCGCCATACATCAGGTATGCCGTAGAAGATATGGAGCTGAGAGAGATGCTCGAGGGGATAATAGAAAAACAGGCAGAACTCGTGATACGGGATCCGTATGCCAATGCATTCATGGAATCGGATGAGGACGTTTCAATATGGGTGACAGACAGCACCGAGATGAGAAAAGGCGTGTGGGAGCGGAAATATGAGGTCGACTCCTTATGCGCTCCCGTCTATCTTGCCTGGAAGTACTGGAAAGAGACGGGAAGAGAAGACATATTCAATGACAAGTGGAAGGCTATGGCCCTTGAGATACTAAGAGTGTTCAGAATGGAACAGCATCATGAAAAGTCGGAGTACTCGTTTGAAAGGTTCGGCTTTCCCGAGACAGACACGCTTCCTTGCAAAGGCAGAGGAAACCCTGTGGGATATACGGGAATGGTCTGGTCAGGTTTCAGACCTTCCGATGACAGGTGTATATACGGATATCTCATACCTTCGAACATGATGGCGACCGTGGCTATGAGCAGGCTGGAAGAGATACTGGAAAAAGTGTATCGTGACAGCAGGACGGCACGTGAAGCAAAAACTCTGGCGGATGAGATAGAAGAGGGGATCAGAAGATTCGGTATAGTCGAAGACCCGGACTTCGGTAAGGTCTTTGCCTATGAGACGGACGGGCTCGGGAACTATGTCATGATGGATGATGCCAATTCTCCGAGCCTCCTTTCGGTGCCGTATATAGGTTACAGGAGCCCTGATGACGAACTCTATGTGAATACCAGGAAGCTTATACTCTCCGAAAAGAATCCGTTCTTCTATACGGGGAAATATGCAAAAGGCATGGGAAGTCCGCATACCAAAAAGGGATACGTCTGGCATATAGGTCTCATAATGCAGGCCATGACGTCAAATGACAGGGATGAGATACGGGAGATGCTCTCCATGATCGCAGCAACACATGCGGGAACGAACTACATGCATGAATCCTTTGATCCGGATGATCCTTCGAACTTTTCAAGGGAATGGTTTGCATGGGCAAATACGTTCTTTGCCGAGCTCCTTACCGAGCTGAAAGAAAGAAGAATCCTTGAGGAGCCCTGAAGAGAAGGAATGAAAGAGATGGTAAGATACAGATACGTGATGACGGGTGACGTGCAGGGAGTAGGTCTGAGATATAGGGCGTCCCATGCCGCCTATGCACTGAGGCTCACGGGATGGGTCAGGAATGAGTTCGATGACAGCGTGACTGTTGAGATACAGGGGAGCGAGGAGGAGATAGGAAAGTTCCTGGAGTTTATCGGAAACGGCAGTTATGTAAGGATCAAGGACATACGGAAGGAAAAGATACCGCCGGTTCCGGAGGAATCGGGTTTTCATGTGCGATAAACTGACGTGTTGTATGGCCCTTAATAGACCCATACAATATATTGTGTTACAATAGTTATACTATACGCGAGGTTATTCATATGTTTGATGTACTGATATTAGGCGGAGGCCCGGCCGGGCTCACCGCTGCCATATATGCTCAGAGAGCAGGTCTTGATTCTGCAGTATTGGAGAAGAATGCTGCGGGCGGACAGATAACGACGACCCATCTGCTCGAGAACTATCCCGGGTTTCCCGAAGGCATCTCCGGGTATGATTTTTCCATGGATCTTCTGAAACAGGCAGAGAGGTTTGGAGTATCTTTCATACAGGAGGAGGCCGTGAAAGTCTCTCTTGAAGGAGAAGTAAAATCCGTAGTGACCGACAGGAACACCTATGAAGCAAGAACGGTCATCATAGCCTGCGGGGTGAGCCCAAGAGAACTCGGAATAAAGGGAGAAGAAGAATTCAGAGGGATGGGAGTATCCTATTGTGCGACATGCGACGGGGCTTTCTTCAGAGGCTTACCGGTAGCTGTGGTCGGCGGAGGGGATACTGCTCTTGAGGATGCTCTGTACCTTTCGGATATGGCTTCGGAAGTATATCTGATCCACAGGAGAAACGAATTCAGAGCACAGAGCTATCTTGTGGAGAAGGCAAGGGAGAAGGAGAACATCCATTTTGTCCTTAACTGTGTTCCTGTTGAGATCGCAGGAGGCTTCGATCTGGAGAAGATCGCGGTGGAGGATAAGGAAACACACGAGATCAGAGCGCTTGACGTTGCAGGGGTTTTCATAGCGGCAGGACAGATACCTCACACCGAGATCTTCAAAGACTCCGTTGAGACCGATAAGGCAGGTTATATCATTGCCGGAGAGTCTACTGAGACGAATATCCCAGGAGTCTATGCTGCGGGAGACGTGAGAGTAAAGACGCTTCGGCAGGTAGTGACTGCAGTCGCAGACGGTGCCGTTGCAGGAACCAACGCATACAACTACATAAAAGGAATCAGATAAGTAATGGGAAGATTATTTGGTACTGACGGGATAAGAGGGATAGCGAACAAGGATCTGACATGTGAGATAGCTTTCAAGCTTGGCCAGGTCTGTGCGCTTGAATTCAATAAGTCCAGACACAGGGCCGAGATACTTATCGGTAAGGATACAAGAGTGTCGGGAGACATGCTGGAGAGCGCCATAGCTGCAGGTATAGCATCTGCAGGAGGTATTGCAAAGATCATAGGTATCATACCCACTCCCGGAGTCGCATATCTGACAAGGCTCTACGGAGCAGATGCCGGCATAGTGATAAGCGCATCCCACAATTCAGTCGAATATAACGGACTCAAGGTCTTCAATTCGGAGGGCTACAAGCTTGCAGATGAGCTTGAGGACGAGATAGAGAAGATGATCCTTTCCGGAGAAAGACAGGAGCTCCCTGTAGGTCCGGATGTTGGCAGGAGCGAGTTCGAAGAGGACGCTAAAAGGGATTATATAGATTTCCTCGTATCCACTGTAGACTACAGGCTCGATGGCATGAAGATAGTTCTCGACGCTGCTAACGGCGCTGCTTCTGCAATTGCTCCTGCAGTCTTTTCGAGACTCGGAGCAGATGTGGTCTGCACCGGGTGTGAGCCTGATGGGAACAACATTAACCTGAACTGCGGTTCGACACATCCTGAAGATCTACAGAAGAAGGTCATAAGCGAACATGCTGACATTGGCCTTGCCTTTGACGGTGACGCTGACAGGCTCATAGCAGTGGATGATAAGGGAAGGCTCGTGGACGGAGACCGAGTCATGGGGATCTGTTCCAGATTCATGAAGGAACACGGACTCCTGAAACAGGATACGCTCGTGGTGACAGTCATGAGTAACCTGGGCCTCAAGCTTTTCCTGAAAGAGAACGGCATAAGGTATGCCGAGACTGCAGTGGGAGACAGGTATGTCCTGGAAGAGATGAGAAAGTCCGGTTACAATCTCGGTGGAGAACAGTCCGGACATGTCATAGCTCTTGACAGGAATACCACCGGAGACGGAGTCATGACGGCACTTCTGCTCCTAAATGTCGTAAAGAAAGAGGGGAAGGCCTTAAGCGAACTGGCAGATATGATCCCGATACTCCCCCAGATACTGGTGAATGTCAGACTTCCGAAAGAAGTGGAATACGATCTTAAGGGGGACAGAGAGCTGTGGGACAGAGTCGAGGCCATTGAGAAGGAAATGGAAGGAAGGGGCAGAGTCCTCATAAGAAAATCAGGTACCGAGCCTCTTATAAGGATAATGATAGAAGGAGAAGACCAGGAAGATATAGATGCCAAAGCTCATGAATTGGCAGACATAATCTCAGTAAAGACGAAGTAAATCATTTCCCATAGCGGGGAGAAAGGATTTAATACGGAACATGTGTGGAATAGTCGGATATGTCGGAAAAAGGGATCTTATTCCCGTCCTCGTGGGAGGACTCAGGAAACTCGAATACAGAGGATATGACAGTGCAGGAGTGGCCTTTCTCAAGGATGACCGCCTGAACGTAGTGAAGTGCAAGGGTAGGCTCACCAATCTTGAGGAGAAGCTCGGCGGGGTATCGGTAGAAGGCTCCATAGGCATAGGACATACAAGATGGGCGACTCATGGAGAACCATCCGATATAAATGCACATCCCCAGACGAATGCCGTCGGAGATCTTGCAGTCGTACATAACGGAATAATCGAGAACTTCAGACAACTCAAGAGCTGGCTCCAGGCTAAGGGCATCAGATTCGTGTCTGAGACAGATACTGAAGTCATAGCACATCTCGTTAACTACTATTATGAGGGAGACCTTAGAAGCGCAGTGCTGAAGGCGGTAAAGATGCTTGAAGGATCATATGCCATCGGAGTCATATGCCTTAACGAACCGGACAGGATAATCGGAGCAAAAAAGGACAGCCCGCTCATAATCGGACTGGGAAAAGGAGAGAACATCCTCGCTTCCGACTTTCCCGCACTTCTCGAATATACAAAGGAAGTTTACATTCTTGAAGACAATGAAGTCGCAGAGATCACGGAGAACAGCATAGAAGTTTTCGACACACTCGGAAACAGAGTGGAGAAGGAAGTCTTCAAAGTCGACTGGAATCTGGACCAGGCTGAAAAGGGCGGCTGGGAGCACTTCATGATAAAGGAGATACATGAGCAGCCCGTTGCTATGCATGACACACTCATGGCAAGGCTCCATGATGACAGGATAGATCTATCGGAGATCAATCTCAACGAAGAGATAATCAGGTCCATTACTGGAATAAAGATAGTTGCCTGCGGAAGTGCTTATCATGCCGGAGTACTGGGAAAATATGTCATAGAGAACATAGGAAGGATACCGGTAGACGTGGACATAGCGTCTGAATTCCGCTACAGGATGCCATCTCCGATACTTTCCGAGAACGAACTGTTCATCGTCATAAGCCAATCTGGAGAAACTGCCGACACCATAGCCGCGCTCAGAGAGGCGCATAAGAAAGGTGCGAAGGTGATCGCGATCACGAACGTCAAGGGCAGCACGGTATCCAGGGAAGCTGATTTCACCATGCACACCCAGGCAGGTATAGAGGTTGCAGTCGCAACGTCCAAAGGGTACCTTACACAGGTTCTCTGTCTCTATATGATAGCCGCAGAGATAGGAAGGATCAGAAAGACCATAACCGAGGAGGAGTATTCCGCCTTTATCGATAACCTCAAGAGGATCCCTGACTGCCTGAGGGAGATACTGAAGGAAAAGGGGCAGATTCAGCAGCTCGCTGCCAGCCGTTTCAGCGATGTCCATGAATTCTTCATTGGAAGGGGAATGGATTATGCACTCATGATGGAAGGTTCTCTTAAGCTTAAGGAGCTTTCATATATCCACTCTGAAACATATGCTGCAGGAGAACTGAAGCACGGGCCCATAGCTCTCATAGAGGACAACACACTTGTCATGGTGCTTGCGACCCAGGAAGCTTTGATAGACAAGGTCGTGAGCAATATCAGAGAAGTCAAGGCAAGGGGAGCATTCGTGGTCGCAATGACCATGAACAGATATGCAGAGAAATTCGAACATGACTCGGATCTCATAATCCGCCTGCCTGATATAGATGATATGTTTGCACCGATACTTGCAGCTGTCCCGTATCAGTTGTACGGATACTACACCGCAGTAAACAAGGGCTGCGATGTGGACAAACCGAGGAACCTCGCAAAGTCTGTCACGGTGGAATAAACCGAAAAATATCCCGGACCATAACGTCCGGGATATTTAATATGATCATCATGGATCAGACCGCAAGCTCGGTCTTTTTCTTTTTGGTGGAGATCATAAGACCTATCGATGATATAACTGCACATCCTATGAGAACGAGCCATGAGAGCCTGTACGATCCCGTCGAATCGAATATGGACCCCATGAAAGGATTAGACAGAGCAGCACCGAGAGTCGTTGCCATGGTGAACTTGCTCAGGATAGTGGAGAAATTCAGATTTCCGAAGACTATTGAGACATACATATTTACCGCTATGCTGTAGCTTGCGCATATAACCCCGAGAAGGAAAACGTGTATCCAGGCAATGGCGGGGATATGTATGAAAAGCGCAAGTACCATTGCAGCTATACAGCTGATGCTGAGGATGATCCCGCCTTTCTTCAGGCCTACCTTGTCAAGAAGGTTTCCTATGAAGACTTTATTGAATGCCACGGATATCTGGAAGAAGGAATGCAGTGTAGTCACGAGAACGGTGGGATAACCGCAGTCTGACAGATATGCATTGAGGTGTGACGAAGGTCCTCCGCACGTCATTGAAAAGAAGAAGAAAGATATCAGCAATATGAAGTATACCGGCATCTTTCTGGCGTCAGAGAGCAGCACACCTCTGTAACTCACTTCCTGACCGGCGGTGTCTTCCTTCCTGTTTTCGGTATATGGCATGAGCCCCATGTCTTCAGGCTTTTCCTTTACCAGAAACAGGACAATTGGTACCAGAGTGATCACTCCGATTATTCCCGGAATAATGTAACAGAGCCTCCATCCGATCTTATCCATCAGGTTACCGATAACGGAGATGGTGATGGCACCTCCTATGTTGCTTCCGCAGTAGGAGATACCGATCGCAAGGCCTTTCTTGTCCTTGAACCAGTAATTCATGAGAGTTCCTATGAGAAAGAAAGATATACCATTGCTGAGAAGACCGTAGAGGATCCCGATTATATAAAAATGAATGAGACTGGTGGCAAACCCGAAACAGACCGTGAGCAGGGAGAGCCCTATACCGCAGACCAGCATTATCTTCTTGATGCCGAACTTCGGGATGGCTCTTGCGAAGACCGGAGTCATCAGCACGCTCACGAATGTGAGTATAGTACGGTGCAGTGTAAAGCTTCCTCTCTGGAATCCCAGATCCTGACAGACCGGCTTTATGTACAGGCCGGCAGTGTTGGACAGCATTCCCATCCCGAATCCGAGATACAGGGCGGATGCCAGTACTATCACCCAGCCATAGTGGATTTTTTTCTTCATGACAGACCTCGCAAAAAAAAGGGAACAATACAGTAAACGTATCATTCCCGTGGCGGAGAGTTGGGGATTTGAACCCCAGTTACGCTATTAACGTAAACACGATTTCCAATCGTGCGCCTTCAGCCGCTCAGCCAACTCTCCATAAACAATCTCGCACTGTTTAAATATTATAATAGCAGGATACAGCAGTGTCAAGGTTGGGAAAACGACTAAAAAAGGTCTCTTTTCAGCTGTTTCCTGTAACGCACTGACACATGTTTTCGCTCCTTAGTTCATAATTTTTTTACAGGCCCCGTGATGGTGCTTTGGTATAATCAAAAATAGATAATCATGCAAAGGTCGGGCCCTGAAGAGTCATGCTGAACGTAAAAGATCTAAGGAAATACTACGGAAAAACTACCGCATTAAGCGGTATTTCTTTTCATATTTCCAAAAACGAGACCACAGCGTTCTTCGGACCGGACGGTTCCGGAAAGACCACACTTCTGGACATACTTTCAGGATATCTCCTCAGGTACAGGGGTCTTGTGGAGTATACGGGTTTCAGAGATCAGGAGCCCGGGACCTACAGCAAGAAGGCTTCTTACATCCCTGCGAAGACCGTGCTTTACCAGGAGATGAAGGCATCAGACTATCTGGAGTACATATACGGGATCAACAGAGGCAAGAGGAACCTGAACTCTGAGATCAGGAAGATGTCTGAACTTGAAGAGACGGGGATAACTTCTTTCCTGGGGAGGGAGATCTCGGATCTGAACCTTCTCGAGAAGAAGGAGATGATGATAGCTGCGGAGCTGCTGGCAAGGCCCTCGGTACTTCTGATAGATGATCCTTTTGAAGGACTCAGGAGTGATGAGATAGACAGGATGTCCCTGTTTCTGAGATCCATACAGGATAAGACAACTCTCATAATGGCTTCGGACAGACTGATGGGATTCTCGGATCTGTGCAGGCAGACCATAGTACTCAACAAGGGGAAGATCGTTTCATCAAAGGACGAGAACCTCTTCATGCACAGGAAACATACCAATTCCATACGCCTCAAGGTTTTCAGTTCACCCGAGGATATCCGCTCTGCCTTTCAATTCGTGCCGGGCATAGGAGAGATAGACTTTCAGATGAGTTCCGAGAGGAACCTTCTTGAAGTCGTTCTTTATGTGGATACTGAGGATGACATCAGACGTGAGATATGGAACGCGGCAGTCAATTTCAACATTCCGATATATGAGATGAGGACCATGCAGGTATCCCCTGAGGAACTGTATCTCCAGATGACCGGAAACTGAGGAGGGCAGGATGAAAGCACTTGTAAAACGCAATCTCAAAGCCTATGCCTCAGTGATGCTGCTCTACATATTTGCTGCGTTCCTGGTATTCTATATCGGGATAAATATCTGGGAAAACTACTTTACCGAATCCAGCGACCACATGATGAAGATCTATTCCGATATGGCGAATATCCTGGTCTTATTCATACCGTTGCTCACCATGGGGAGCTTTACTCTAGAAAAGGCGGGAGGGACAGACAGAATACTGTTTACATCCTCTCTAAATATGCCGCTCATAGTATTGGGAAAGTATCTTGCAGCCTTTACGGCTTTTTCAGCGGTGATGCTGGCTGCTCTTATAATCCCTTCGGTAATACTCATGATGTCAGGCGTCTATTTTGCAGAAGTCCTGTCCATGATCATCGGAGAACTGCTTATAGGGTCGGCTGTTATAGCCTTTGGTCTCTTCATATCATCCCTGTCTTCACATGAATACAGGGCATTCGTAGTGACCGTGGCAGGTCTTTTCGGTTGGTGGGTGATAGATACGCTGATGCACAATGTTTCCAGTCAGGCATTCAAATGGGTCCTCAACGGGGTCTCCATCTTTGATAAATACCAGCTTTTCTCAAACGGATTCATATCACTTTCCGCGGTATTCTTCCTTCTGAGCGTTACTGCTCTGTTTTTATTGTTTGCAGTCCAGTCACTGCTGATATGGAGGAGGAAAAGATGAAGAAACTCATTTCAAGGATCGACAATACGGTATTCATCTTTCTGATAGTGATCCTTCTCATTGTGGCAAACATTATAGTCTCCTCAGTTGAGACCGGACTTGGAACTAAACTTGATATTACCAGAAACGGCATCTATTCCCTGTCAGGTAAGACAAGGGATATACTCGGGGGGCTTACGGAGAACATTCAGATCTCGAGTATCTGTAAGAGCGGTCAGGAAGATATAAGGATCAGAGAACTTCTGAACAAATATGCGTCAGCATCTCCGTTCGTTTCCTATAAAAGACTGACAGGGGAGAGCCAGCTCCCAAACTGGTTCACATATCCGGATGAATCCAATTCAGCGGTGATAATCTCAGACTCATACGGGTCTATGTACAGGGTATATTCATACAATGATCTGTATGAATTCTCCGATAATGGAGAGAAGACCGTTTTCAGAGGAGAATCCAAGATCACCTCAGCCATACAGAACATCACAAGAGGTGCTTTCTCGACTGTTTATGTGACTTCCGGGCATGGAGAGACCCCGTTAAAGGAACTGGGCAGGTTTTCACGTCTTTTGAAAAACCTGAACTTCGAAGTGGTCTCAGTTGATCTGTCATCAACGGAACTCAAGTTGAATCCGAGGACGGTTCTTCTTGTTATGATCTCTCCGAAGGCTGATCTTGAGGAGAGTGAGTATGAGGCCGTGATGGATTTTTCAGAGGCCGGAGGGAACATAGTCCTTTTCATGGACAGAGCAACGTTCAATATAGGACAGGGGAAGCTTCAGAAGTATCAGACAGAACTTCCGTTACTGTCAACGCTCATGGAATCTTTCGGGCTTGGTATCGGTAAGAACATCATATATACGGATAACATCTCCAGGATCAATCTCAGAAGATCTTCTCTCATGGTCAAAAACATCTACTCTGATCGCAGCGTGATAATCAGCGAAGCAGCGGAAGTCCTGATCATGGGAAAGGAAGACATAGAGTTCAAATCCATACTCACTACTTTTGATGATTGCTGTGAGATCAGCGTGGAGGATATGGAGAACAAGGTCCTTCAGACAAAGGAGATGCGTGCCTTCAATACAGGCGTCATTGCAAAGTCCGGTAATTCGAGACTCTGTGTCATATCCGATTCCACGTGTATAAGCGATGACGCTCTCATCATCGAAGGAAACGCAACGTTCGTAAAAGACCTTACGGAGGATATGATGCCAAACTACATGAATAATGAAATTGGAGAAAAATCCCTGTTTGTGAAACCTGCTGATCAGCGTGTGAGGGATGTACTTTCATATGTCCTTCTGATCCTTATAACCGCAATTTCGGGCGGGATAATCTATGTTGGGATAAGGATCAACGGCAAAAAAGAAAAGGTCGAGAGATAGCATGTTTTTTATGCATTTTCCCAAATGAAATTTTTTGCAAGTTAAGGCTAGCATAGCTTTTCTGAAGAATAAAGGAAGTGAAGGAATTATTCATTCATTTCCGTTTTTTTTCATAATTTGTTCATAACCTTTCATCTTTTAGGAGCCAAAATGTTGATAATGTTGATAAATATGTTGACTAATCCACAAAAAGAATCCCTAAATCATGGGAAATCTGAGGCTCATTGTTGATAACTGATGAGAACGGGGAAAGGCGGACCCTCTCAAAACGGGATGAAATTATGCATTTTTCATATTGCGTAAAGCCGAAAAAACGGACTGCATAAATATGAAAAAACGTGCATATAATTTCCCGCAAGGATGCATGAAACACAGATGCGGGTGAATATTCGAACCCAAATATTCCGAGGGTATAGTATAATTAGTCATGTTGGAGAAATGATCATGAATTACATACTTACAATAGATGTCGGAAGCAGTTTTATAAAATACGCTCTTTTCGAAGAAGGAACCGAAACCCTGAGGGAGTCTTTTCAGGATACGTTTCCACCCTTTCTGAAACTGGATGACAGAAGAAGAAAGGAGAATGACCCTGAAGCAGTATTCATGACACTTAAGTCAGGGATAGAAAGAGCTCTAAGCGGGCACGAAGTCAGTGCCATATACATCGACACACAGATGCACGGATACATCCTTTCCGACGTTTTTTTTTCACCTTTGTCAAATTATGTCACATGGCAGGACGGGCTCGCCGAAGAGTCGTATCTCAAGCTTAAGGGAGAATTGTCGCAGGAACAGCTCTGCCATATGGGAACGAGATACAAGACAGGTCTTACGGCATGCAGCCTGCACGCGAGGAGGGGAGAGCTACGACGTATAGAAGGAGAGATATATCTTCATACTCTTGCCGGCTATGTCTTCGGAAGACTTGCCGGAAGCTCTCCTGTGACATTCTGCCATGAGACCATGGCTGCCTCTCTCGGTCTATATGACATCGAGACGGGAGACTGGGATGGAGATATCGTAAACAAGGTCTGCGGTTCTAGAGTAGTACTTCCCAGGATAATCCACGGAAACGGCCAAGCGACAGAGTATAAAGGGATACCGGTATACGGGGATTACGGGGACCATCAGGTCAGTGTATACGGATGCGACGGATATGACGAATCTTCCATGGTACTGACTCTCGGAACCGCAGGCATTCTGAGCACTCCTTCCGATAAGATCACATATGGGGAATATGAGACGCGTCCTTTCTTCAACGGAACATATCTCAACACAGTGACCAGACAGCCCGGTGGCAGAACGGTAGACGTTGTGATCGATCTTTTCAGAGCATCATATTCAATGCTGTCAGGAAAGGAGATATCCAGATCCGATGTCTGGAAAAAGATCGAGAGGACAGAATCATCCGGAGGGCTGAAGATATATCCGGGTTATTTTCTTGAGAGACCGATGGGTGAGATAAGCGGGATCGATGGTTCCAACCTCACTCCCGGAGGACTTCTGTATGCGGGGATAAAGGGAATGACGGATTTCCTTATCGATTCGATAAAGCAGCAGTGCAGCATAATCCCAGGGATCAGGAAACTGATAGTCTCGGGGGGAAAACTTGCCCACGATCCTCTGGTCCTTAAATTGTTAAGAGAAGGACTGGAGCTTGAAATAAGAGAATCTGAAAAGAATGATGAAGCCCTTTACGGGCTTGCAAGACTGGCTAAGGAGAACATAAGATGATACAGGATATAGGACCGAATGTGTTTCGTAATGATTTTTCGGACAGAGGACCTTCGGGAAATGACATAATGCTCTGCTACAGGGAAGGGCAAGCTCTTATGAACGAACCGGAGCGCCTGTTTCCTGAGTTCGGTGACATGCCGTGGGCAGACTCTGAAGACACGGAGTATCTGTTTTCGGTGAATGAGAGAGGCTTTTTCCTCTACAAGGGAGCGCGGTTTCCGGAGGGGTTCTCATTTCAGCCTCTGTCTGTTTTCAGGAAAGATTCCTCCGTTTTCAGTTTTGCGGGGATAACCGGAGCACAGCTGTATAAATGGCGCAATGACAACAGCTATTGCGGAAGATGTGGGACAGGGATGGAAAGGTCCGACAGGGAAAGAGCTCTCGTCTGTCCGAAGTGCGGGATGACCATATACCCGAAGATATCCCCCGCAGTGATAGTCGCGGTGAATGCAGGTGATGAGCTCCTGATGATAAGGAGTGCCGGAAGGACGAGCTCGAGCTTCCATCTGGTGGCAGGCTATGTGGAGATAGGGGAGACCTTTGAAGATACAGTGAAGAGGGAGCTCATGGAAGAGGTCGGGGTAAAAGTCAAGAACATCAGGTACTATAAATCCCAGCCATGGTCCTTCTCGGATGCAGTGATGATAGGATTCAGGGCTGAGCTCGACGGGGAGAAACAGCCGTTCAGGCTCCAGGAATCAGAGGTGGCTGAGGCAAGATGGATCAAGCGAAGCGAGATACCCGAGCCCTCAAACAACATAAGCATAGGAAGCGAGATGATAAACCGCTTCAAATACGGAGAGATCTGATAATAAAAAGAGTTCCGGATGAGCCGGAACTCTTTTTTCATATCTCATGTGGTCAGTCCATATAGCCTTTCTTTGCCAGGAGCTCTGCCAGCAGCACAGCGCCGCCTGCAGCTCCTCTGAGGGTATTGTGGGACAGGCATACGAACTTATAGTCATACTGCGTATCGGGCCTTAAGCGTCCCATGGAAACGGCCATTCCGTTCTCAAGCATGCGGTCGAGCTTCGTCTGCGGTCTGTCCTGTTCTTCGAAATAGTTGAGGAACTTCTTCGGTGCGGACGGAAGCTCGAGATCTGCTATAGGATTGTCGAAATCGTTCCAGATCTCCTTTATAGTCTCTATGGAAGGAGTCTCTTTGAAACTTACGAATACGGCAGCCATGTGTCCGTCGGATACGGGGACTCTTATGCACTGGGAAGTGATATCGGGCTCAGCGGCATTCACTATAACTCCATTCTCCAGATGTCCCCAGAGTTTCAGCGGTTCCTGTTCGCTTTTCTCTTCCTCTCCTCCGATATACGGTATCACGTTGTCTACCATCTCGGGCCAGCGGGCAAAGGTCTTTCCTGCTCCGGATATGGCCTGATATGTACAAGCGAGGATCTTCGTTATTCCGTATTTCCTGAGCGGAGTGAGCGGAGGAACGTAAGTCTGAAGGGAACAGTTTGACTTGACTGCTATGAAGCCCTTCTTGGTCCCGAGGCGCTTTCTCTGAGCTTCTATGGCGAGGATGTGCTCCGGATTGACTTCCGGTACCACCATCGGGACGTCATCGTATTTTCTGTGTGCGGAGTTGTTGGAGATCACTGGGCATTCGAGCTTTGCATATGCCTCTTCCATCATCTGTGTCTCCTGCTTGGACATGTTGACTGCGCAGAATACGAAGTCCACGTTTGCTGCTATGAATTCCATATCCTTGATGGCATCATATACTACAAGATCCTTTACTTCATCGGGGATGGGCTTGTCCATCACCCAGCGGGCAGATACGGCCTCTTCATAGGTCTTTCCTGCTGAAGAAGCGGAAGCGGCAAGGATCACCGGGGTAAACCACGGATGACCGCTCAGAAGAGTTACGAAACGCTGACCGACCATTCCGGTCGCTCCGATTATACCGACGCGATACTGTTTCATAGTGCCTCCTACATAGTCTCAAAAACTTTTTATATATTGTACATGGAATCGGGGAAAAAGTATATACGGACAGCATGATCGCTCTGCGCCTTTTCTTTATAATTCCCCTTACTTTGTAATATAATTCATATGTAGCGAAATGAAACCACAGTTGAGGAGAGATATCATGAAAAAGCCTCTAATAGGAATAGTAGCATCCTTCTATGTAAACAGGGACAATGAGCCTCTCAGCACCCAGTCTGTAAGCAGGGACTATGTGAGAGGGATAATCAAAGCGGGCGGGATGCCCATGATAATCCCCGTCCAGGAAAAAAGCCCGATGTTCGACAACTATGAGGAGATGATGGACGGGCTCCTGCTCACCGGAGGAGGAGACATAACGCCTTCCGTATACGGAGCGGAAAAGCATGAAAAGACAGGTTTTACTGACCTCAATAAAGATGTTCTCGAGATCGAACTGACCAGAAAGATGATGGAGGCCGGGAAGCCCGTTTTCGGTATCTGCAGAGGCTTCCAGGTGATAAACGTGGCCCTTGGCGGCACCATGTATCAGGACATCCTTACAAGCGGAAAAGGCTGGCACAACCATGCCGGAGAAATGGCTTTCCGCTCGAGGCCGCTCCATTCCATAAAGATAGACAGGGACACGAGGATGTTCAGGGTCTTCGGAAAAGAGGAGATAGAGGTCAATTCGTTCCATCATCAGGCTCTTGACAGGATAGGTGAGGGCCTTAAGATCACGGCCGTTTCCGATGACGGGATCCCGGAGGCATTAGAGCATGAGAACGGCAAAGTCTGGGGAGTGGAGTTCCATCCAGAGAACATGTTCGATGCATATCCCGAATTTCTCGGACTCTTCAGATCCTTCGTGGAGGATTGTGAAAGATAAGGATGAAGGAAGTTAAGGGCAATCTCATACTTCTGTTCACTGCGCTCGTATGGGGCATAGCATTCGTTTTCCAGAGCCTCGGAATGGACCATATGGGACCTTTCTCGTATCAGTGCCTGAGATCGGCGATCGGAGCGATAGCGCTGATACCTCTGGCCATCTGGAGGATAGGGAAGATAAGAAAGGAAAGGAAGGACTTTCCCGTGAAGGAGCTCATAAAGGGCGGGATATTATGCGGGATCGTCTTTACCGCGGCCTCGACCCTCCAGCAGATAGGCATCCAGTACACTACGGTGGGCAAGGCAGGTTTCCTTACCGCCCTCTATATACTGATAGTGCCTGTCATACAGATATTCTTCGGAAAGAAACCGGGGCTCAAGCTCTGGATAAGCATTATCCTCGGGCTCGCAGGACTGTACCTACTCAGCAATGCAGGGGACATGTCTATCGGTAAAGGAGAGATATTCATAATCCTCTGTGCGCTGGTGTTTTCGATCCATATCTTCCTGATAGATCACTATTCGAAAAAGACGGATGCCATACTCCTGTCTTTCATTCAGGTCGTATTCTGCGCAATAGTCCTTTCGTTCATGACTGTAAAGGAAGGGACCACATTGGAAGACATAAAGAGCGGAATCATACCTCTTCTTTACGGAGGAATCATGTCTGTGGGAGCCGGATATACACTTCAGATGATTGGTCAGAGCCTTACCAAGCCTGCGATCGGGTCACTTATAATGAGCCTGGAATCCGTGTTCTCCATGCTGGCGGGGTTGCTGTTCCTTTCCCAGATCCCTTCAGACAGGGAGATATTCGGAGCCGTGTTAATGTTCGCAGCAATAGTGCTGGCACAGTTGCCGGATAAAAGAACGGAATGAAAATCAGATAAACAGGATAAAAAATAGGACATCAGCGTGAACTGATGTCCTATTTTGTTTTATGCTTTCGGAGCTGTTTTGATCTTGCCCAACAGCACTATGACCAGATAGAGTACTAACATTACAATAATGATACCAAGCATGCCCGTAAGCATTATCATTAAAGAGTCAAGGAAAGCTTTTAGATCAATTGTCATAGTATCATCCTCCTTTATCCTATCATGCCGGATACCAGCGTCATTACCAGACCGCCTGCGATGACGGAAGCGACCTGACCGGCAACGTTTGCACCTGCAGCATGCATGAGCAGGAAGTTTGCGGGATCCTCGTCTCTTCCCATCTTATGGACCACACGTGATGCCATCGGGAATGCGGAGATGCCTGCAGCGCCGATCATCGGGTTGATCTTCTTCTTGGTGAAGAGGTTAATAAGCTTTGCAAACATCACACCGCCGATGGTGTCAAAGATGAAGGCTATGAGACCGAGAATGAAGATGAGTATTGTCTCCCAGCGGAGGAAGTGCTCAGCGTTCATGTTGACAGCCACCGTTATACCGAGGAAAATGGTCACCAGATTTGCCAGCACGTTCTGTGCGGTCTCCGACAGCGAGCGGAGGACGCCACATTCACGTATCAGATTGCCAAACATCAGGAATCCGATGAGGGATACCGACTTTGGAGCTACAAGACCTGCAATGACGGTAACGATTATCGGGAACAGTATCTTCACTGTCTGGGATACATCCTTCTGCTTGTATTCCATGCGGATCAGCCTTTCCTTCTTTGTCGTTATCAGCTTGATGATAGGCGGCTGTACTATCGGGACAAGAGCCATGTATGAGTATGCCGCGACAGTTATCGCTGCTGAATAATTGGATTTGAAGTAGTTGGCAACGAATATGGAGGTAGGCCCGTCTGCTGCACCGATAATGCCTATGGAAGCAGCATCCTTGAGTTCAAAACCCAGCAAGCTGGCCATGCTTATCGTGAAGAATATACCGAACTGTGCAGCACCTCCGAACAGCAGCATCTTCGGATTCGAAAGAAGCGGTCCGAAGTCGATCATTGCCCCGATTCCTATAAACAGGATCAGGGGGAACAGTTCATTTGCTATACCTGCATTGAAGAGAGTGGAGAGAGCTCCTTCTTCGTCCCCCTGCGTGATAGCTCCTGAAAGCGGCAGATTGACGAGGATAACTCCGAAGCCCATAGGCAGGAGCAGGGAAGGCTCCATCTCCTTTTTGATCGCCAGATAAATCAAAACACCACCGATGACCCACATGACAAGCTGTTGCCATGTGATATTGGTGATGTTTGCAAATAACTCGACCATGTTGTTGAAAAAAGCATCCATTAAAACAGAATCCTTTCTGATTTGTCCTTCGACTTTATTTTAATGGATTTGAGGGCCTTTTACAAGAAATTAGAAAGCTCTTGGAGTACCTTCAGCGCCTGTCCTTGGGATAGTGTGAGTAGATCTTCTCCAGTACTGCTCTTGCCTCTTCATACTCGTCGTTTTTGTACTTGAAGAGGTTAGGCTCTTCGGTTATTTCGAATCCGAATTTCTCGTAAAGTTTTATGGCTCTGTGGCTCCAAGTCTGGGTATGGAGGTAGAAATCCCGGTCGCCCTCGATCTCCACAGCCATGTTTATGAGATATGATATGAGGGCTTTGCTGAGCCCCTTTCCCTGATACTCCGGCATTATGGATACCCATGAGATCCAGGGATCCCTTCTGACACCGGAATACTCCCACCAGATCATGGAAGTGCCTATTTTCTTTCCTTCAGGAGAGAGAAGGAACAGGGTCCTTCTTTCCACTTCTTTTTCAGCCCAAAGGATCTGCTCTCTGAATTTTTTTAGAGCTGCCTCCTCCGAATCAAATTCCAGAACGGACATTTCGATCCTGGCCCAGTCTTTTTCATCGCCCTTCCTGTAGTGAACGATGGAAAAACCTTCGGGAAGAGAATAGGCAGGTATCGGTGTACCTGCCTTCCTTTTCATCAATACATTCAGATACGGAACTGACTTATCAAGCATGCCCCTTCTCCTTTATATCAGAAGATCCTGTAAGCGCATATCCAGCGGGTATCCCAGTACGTTCCATAGGACGTCCTCTTGACTATCTTGCCCTTACTGGATGATGCGTCAATCATCATGTCGTTGCTTATGGCAATTGCCACATGTCCCTTGAAGACGAGTATGTCTCCGGCCTTCACGGATTTACGGCTGTTGATACGCTGATATTTTGAACAGCTTCTCCAGCCAAAGGATGTCATGTATCCCTGTTTGACTCCGGCATTGTTAAGACACCAGTATACGAATCCGGAGCAATCGAACTTACTTGGCCCCTTCGCACCGCGAACATACGGGCATCCCATACGGGATTCTGCTGCCTTTATTAGAGCGGATACGCTTCCGGGTCCCGAATAGGAATACTTTGTTGGCTTCGTATCTTCCGATTTTTCAGTATTCTTGCCGGAACTGCTTCCCGAGTTTTTGCCGGAACTGCTTCCCGAGTTTTTGCCGGAACTGCTTCCCGAGTTCTTGCCGGAACTGCTTCCCGAGTTCTTGCCGGAATTGTTGTTATTGTTATTTGTCGGCTTCGGTACAGGAGCCTTAACAGCTGTAGACGAGAAAAGCTTATGGCTGGTCGATGCACCGTATTTTCCGTCAGAAGTCAGCTTGTTGCGCTTCTGAAAGGCTTTCAGTGCCTCAACGGTGGACTCTCCGAAATATCCGGAAGCACTCTTCATATATCCGAGAGCTACGAGTCTGTTCTGTATCCTCGTGACGTCAGCTCCGCTGTCTCCAAGTCCGATGCTGTTCGCTACGGCTTTCCCGGACATCAGCAGATCCTTGGTGGACGTACCGAGATATCCGTCGGAAATGAGACCGTTCCTCTCCTGGAACCTCTTAACTGCGGAGACCGTATCCTTTCCGTACTTGCCGTCGGGAGCAGTGGTCATGTAACCGAGGTTATAGAGGCGTGTCTGGAGAACCTTTATCTCAGCGCTTTCTTCTCCGAGATATATCGCATATGCATTTACCGTATCGGAGAACAGTGTCTCTCTGGTATTTTCTCCGACAGTACCGTCCGAAGTGAGATTGTTCCTCTTCTGGAAGAGCTTGACTGCACTCGTGGTAGCCTCATCGAACACTCCGGTTGCCTGTTTCAGATAACCAAGCTCTACAAGTCTTGACTGAAGCTCCTCGACATCATCCCCTTCAGCACCTTCGGATACAGAATAGGGCTTTGCCTTGTCCGAGAATAGAAGATCAAATGTAGCATAATCAGCGACACCTGTCATCGGCAGTCCGTGAGTCCTCTGGAATCTCTTTATGGCTGCCTCTGTTTCTGAACTGTAATAGTCGCTCGGTTCATCGAGATCCATATAGGAGAGACTCATGAGCTTATCCTGCAGGTCAAGGACGATGGGATTGACCATTCCCGGTTCTGCTGAATAGATCGTCTCCGGTTCCGACTGCTCGACCTTTGCGGCTGTGAGAACATTTTTGGAATTGATGGTGTTGCTGCCTGCTGCAAGTGCCGACTTATAGGGCACGAGACTTGAGATGGTGAACGGAATGGCTACCATGAATACAAGAGCCACGAACAGATAGAGATATCTTATCGGGCCAAGTGCCTTGAAGGCTGCTCTGAGAGTCCCTTTAGGAGCTTTTTCATGTCTGGAGGCGCTGTCCGTCCTTTTTTCCTTTATTCTGTTTTCTTTACTGTTGTCATTCATATTCATAAAAGACCTCGTAAAGACAGATTATATGAAAAGGATGTAAAAAGGCAACTCTTTGAGCAAAAAGTTTACAGTTTCGAAAGATATCGAAGCAGATGAAAGGCATATCGGGGGAGTTCAGAACGCGTGCATCCTTTTATTTGAAATATGAGGATATATAATATAATAGAAGAAAATCGGCAAACGCCCGGGGCAGTGGATAATAATGGACAGATTTGAAGAGATCATAAAAAAGATATCGGGAAGGGAATACGGAGTACAGTCTTTTATGCTCCTGAGACACGGAAAAGTGATAAGGGAGGGCTACAGAGCTCCGTTCAGGAAGGAAGACAAACACAGCCTCTTTTCTGTGAGTAAGTGTTTCACGGCTTTAGGGGTGGGTCTTCTCATGGACGAGGGCCTTCTTCATCCTTCCGACAGAGTCGCGGATCTGTTCAGGGAGTATCTGCCTTCGCCCGCATGTCCGAATATGGAAAAAATGACGGTAGAGGATCTCCTGACCATGAGGGGAGGCTTCGACATAGCCCCGGATGACCTGAGAAGGCACCATATAGGGGAAGTGTTCAACGATTTTCCGTATTCTTTCAGGGATAGAAAGAGCCCTGACGGAACAGACTGGGCAAGGGACATAGTGAGGAGCTATGTGGCAATTGAACCGGGCCATGATTTTCTTTATTCCAGCGCATGTTCTTATCTACTGAGCGTCATAGTTCAAAAGAAGACCGGGATGACGCTGAAGGACTATATAGGGGACAGGCTGTTTGCAAAGCTGGATATAACCGACTATTACTGGCAGCACTGTCCGAAAGGCAGGACCACAGGAGGCTGGGGTCTCAGCATGAGGCTCGAAGATATGGCGAGATGCGCATCTTTTCTCCTTGACGGAGGAAGGATCGGAGGAGAGCAGATACTGGATGAAGGATATGTAAGGAAGATGTGTTCTCGGATAGTCACCGTTTCGGAGGATCCCTCGGTATATGAGAGACACTACGGATATCAGACGTGGGTCCTGGGAGACGGGGAATGCTATGGAGGCATAGGTGCCTTCGGACAGTTCATGCTCATCTATCCGGAATACGATGCCGTACTTGCGATGTTCTCAATGAGCAAGAGATACATGGAGATGCTTGCCCCGCTGACCGATGATATGACACGGGCTCTCAGAGGTGAAGATGATGAAGGATACAGAGATCTTTCATATCTTCTCGATGATTCACTCTATCTGAACATGATCAGGGGGCCGGTAAAGGAGATCCCGATCGGAGATTACGTTTTTTCAAGGAACATCTATGGGATAAATGCCATTTCCTTTGAGGGGGATGGCCCGGACATATCCGTAAATTTGACCATCAACGGGACAGAAGCCCGAATATCTGCGGGGACCGGTGTGTGGAAGTATGGCAGTATCCCGTTTTCGGACGACGAGGAACTCGACATACACGACACCATGGTATTCTCCAAGACTGCAGCAAGAGCAGGGAGCGGAAGGAACGGGGAACTTCATATAGTGTTGGTGTTCTATGAGACGGGATACATCCTCGACATGGAGTGCAGGACGTCAGGCAATTCCATATTGCTGAAGATAAGGAGGAACGTCGGTTTCGTGCTCGGGTCCAGTATGGACCTGACGGGCATCGGCATGGAGAGGTGACTATGAAGAGAATCGTTTTGATATTCATGATATTGATGGCCTCCGTTTCGGTGCTTGGGGGCTGCGTAAAGAATGTTCCCTCCATTGACCACAGCGGGGAGATAGTGATACCGGAACCCAAAGAAGAGGACAAGAAGGTCATAGGCTTCTGGATAGACGAGAAAGATCCGTACAAGAAGAGGATATTTGACGGGTTCATGGAAGCTTTCAACGGTTCCGGAAAGGACAGTATCTACAGAGTGGAGATGATAAAGGACAAGAATGCCGCTTTGAGGAGCACGGTCCTTATCACCGAACATATACATGACGCCGCGCTTGCTGCATTTGAAGGGAAACTCATCTACATCGAGGACTATACCGGAGATGATAAAGGGGTGACAGAGTTCTTTTCCAGGGTCAGGGAAGACATGGATAAAAGGGCTCTTGTGACATATAAGACAGTGACACTGAGATCTGAAGGAACGAACGCTCTCTACAGGAGGCTGCAGCAGATGACGGATCTGGTGCTCAGCGATGAAGAGGAGCTTAAGGCACTGTTCCTTCAGGAAGGAGAAGCAGGCTATCACGTGATCCTCGGAGAGGAAGAAACTTTAAAGAGAGTGGAAGAGTTCGTGCTCGAAAACGGGATACAGCAGAAGGTATCTCTGTCAGTGACCGGCTATGGTAGCTTTACTGAAAAGGAGATAAGGAGAAACCTCGTTTTCATCGCACTCATATCCGATGGCTTTGAGATAGGAAAGACCATAGCCTCAGACGTGGAGGAACTGGGCATTGATATGCCTGGAGCTCCGCTGCTCATGATAGGCAGGGATGAATTGGATGACCCGGAGATAAGAAAAGTTCTTGAACCATATCTTGATTAATCCACTCAGAGATAGTATTATTTATAAAAATTCCTGAATAAATATAAATGTAAGGAAAGAAATGAAAAAGAGACATGTTAATGTGAGCGGTCTGATCTATCAGACGGAGAATAATGAGAGCGCTGAGTTCTATTCCACCGGACATCTCAGGACGGAGAACGGAAAGAAGATACTCTCCTACTCCGGAGTGTTCGATGATGACGATGTCACCGAGATCGAATATGACGACAAGTCCGTTCTTATGAAAATAGAATCAAAAGACAAGGAGGTACCGGGCGGAGCGATACTTTTCCAGGAGGGAAAGGTATATTCAAGTTACCATGTAACTCCTGCCGGGATACTTAATGTTGAAGTGCTTCCGACTCTTATAAATGTCACCGAAGAGGAAGACAGCGGAAAGATAGAGCTTTCTTATATCTCTTATATCGGAGACATGCACTCCACGAACAAGATGGAGATTTCCTATAAATATTCCAATTGAATGGAGGGAGATCCATGATCATAAACTGGATCGGGCATTCCTGTTTCAGGATAATCCCGGATAACGGAAAAGTTATAGTCACAGACCCTTTTGAAGGTATAGGGATCGAGATGAAGGAGACCTATGCGGACATCCTGCTTATAAGCCACGGACACGGAGATCACTCCGCTAAGGGAAAGGTGACAGGGACTTACAGGCTCATTGAAGGACCGGGAGAGTATCAGGAAGCAGGGATATCCATTACCGGATTTGACAGCTATCATGACAATGAACAGGGAAGGCTGAGGGGCCATAATACCATATTCCGGATCAGAGCAGACGGACTCACCGTCGCACATCTCGGCGATCTCGGGTGTATTCCGGCCGGGGATCTCTTAGAAGCGCTCAGGGGAACGGACATCCTCCTGATGCCCGTTGGAGGAAACTATACCATCGGACCTGCAGAGGCCCTTGAGGTAGCGAGTCTTCTGGAACCGAAGATCATAATTCCGATGCATTACAGGACTGAGGGAGTGATGCTCGATATCGGAAGGCTTCATAAATTTGAAGAGGCAGTAAAAGGTAATTATGCCTTCTCATCCATAGGGAGCGACACTCTTAACATTGAACCGTCAGAGTTAGGCAGGAGAACGAAGGTCATAGCACTTCAGCCCAAGACCACTCTCTGATTAAAAACAGATTGACAAAGCGGTGCATATTTCGCATAATGATTACGAAATAAACACCGCTTTTGTCATACTCTGAGCATATGTGCAGGGTATTTCATATATATCATACAGTAAAGGATCATATCCATTCATGACCGTCGGAGGGACGGATTCACCAGACAGCACGGGAAAGAGAATCATTATTTCCACATACATAATCATTTACAAATGGAGTACATATGGATATAGAAGTATTATCTAAAAAGACTCTAACTGATCTTAAGGCTATCGCCAAGATCGCAGGGATCAAGGGAGTCTCCACCATGAGAAAAGAAGAACTCCTCTCATTACTCATTTCAATGAACGAAGAGGCAGTGAGCCCGAAGCCCGTAAACAGAGCGGCAGAGCAGCCCGAACCTGTTCAGCAAAAAGAAAAAAAGAAGCGTGGCAGGAAACCAAAGCCAAAGCAGGAGACGGTAAATGCCGAAGAACTGACGAAAGCCTCTGTTACAGAGCCGGAAGAGACCTCTCTGATCCCGGAGACTGCCGAGGAGGAACCGGAAGAAAATGAGGATGAGCAGCAGAGCGGTCCGCAGCAGAGGGGCTCTGAGGCAGAGGGCATACTTGAGATCCATGCCGACGGGTACGGATTCCTAAGAAACGAGAACTTCCTTCCGGGTAACAGAGACGTGTATGTATCCATGACACAGATCAGGAGGCTTGGACTCAGGATCGGAGACATGATCACGGGAAAGACCAGAGTACAGAAGGAATCCGACAACAAATCACAGGCACTTCTTTATGTAGACACGATAAATGACAAGCTCGTAAGGGACAGCTTCGGAAGACCGCAGTTTGAAGATCTTACCCCGATTTTCCCGGATGAGAGGTTCAAACTTGAGGATAACGGAACAGAGGACGATTATTCGTGCCGGCTAATAGACATAATAGCCCCGATAGGAAAAGGACAGAGGGGGCTCATCGTCGCTCCGCCGAAAGCAGGAAAGACCACTATACTAAAGAGCATAGCAAACGGAATAACAAGAAATGCGCCGAACACCAAGCTCATAGTCCTGTTAATAGACGAGAGACCGGAAGAAGTCACGGATATGCAGAGATCCATAAAAGGGGATGTAGTCTATTCCACCTTCGACGAGAAACCGGAGAATCACACGAGGGTATCGGAACTAGTTATAGAAAGGGCTAAGAGACTCGTAGAGCTGGGAGAGGATGTCGTGATACTTCTGGACAGCATCACCAGGCTTACTAGGGCATACAACCTAACTGTACCTCCGTCAGGAAGGACCCTCACGGGAGGCCTTGATCCGAGCGCACTATACAAACCGAAGAGGTTCTTCGGGGCGGCAAGGAACATAGAGAACGGAGGAAGCCTCACTATCATAGCGACCGCTCTTGTAGACACAGGAAGCAGGATGGATGACTATATCTATGAGGAATTCAAGGGAACGGGCAATATGGAGCTCCACCTTGACAGAGGACTCTCGGAGAGAAGGATATTCCCGGCGATCGATATAGCCAAATCCGGAACCAGAAGAGAAGAGATGCTCCTTGAACCGGACGAGATGAGGACCAACATACTCATCAGAAGATACATAGGTGCTTCGGAGACGAGCGAGAATGCAGAACAGATCATCAATCTCATCAGAAGGACCAGGAACAATGAGGAATTCATCAGCAGGCTCACGGATTATCAGAGAAATCTCGAGAAACAGGGCTATAAACTCACAAAAAAATGATCTAAAGAACTTGCAATGGCTGTTTTTTGTGTTATACTATTTCATGCTATAAAAAAGAAAGAGGTGAAAACAGATGAGAGCTAAGATACATCCTCAGTATGGTGAGTGCGTTGTCAGATGCGCATGCGGAGAGACCTTTATTACCGGCTCAACCAAGAAAGAGATGAAAGTTGATGTATGTTCAAAGTGCCATCCATTCTTTACCGGGAAGCAGAAGCTCGTAGACACAGGCGGCCGTGTTGATCGTTTCAAGAAGAGATATGGCATTGGCTGATAAATAACGGAAATATAACTCTTTATTTATATAGATGCAACCAGTCAGAGGACCTGATTGGTTGCATTTATTTTGCCTGAAAATAGACTTGACCAGTCAATTCCTATATAATTTATTAGGATTGGAAACCGAATACTACAGGCAGGAAAAGGCTGATAATGAACGAAAATATACGAAAGACCACAATAGGCGGACAGGGCGTCTTAAACGGTATAATGATGAGATCTCCCGGGAAGACGGCTCTTGCAGTGAGAAAGGATGACGGAGATATAGAACTCAGCACCTGGGAAAATGTCCAGTATGATGACATCTGGCACAAGATCCCCGTCATAAGGGGAGTCCTAAACTTCGTAAACATGATGTACAACGGAGTGAAGGTGCTTATGAATTCCGCCGATCTTGCGGGAGAAGAGACGGAGGATCTGGAGCCTTCCAAGTTTGACAAAGCAGTGGCAAAGGCATTCGGAAAAAAGGCTGAAGACATCATGATGGGCTTTGCCGTCGTGATCTCCCTTGCCATATCCATAGGTCTGTTCTTTTTGCTACCGACTCTGATCACGAGCCTTATAAAGGGGAACATAACAAGCAACATAGTGCTGAATCTGATCGACGGAGGAATAAGGATATTCCTGCTGCTCCTTTATCTTTATCTCATATCCAAGATGCATGAGATAAAGGTGCTCTTCCAGTATCACGGGGCTGAACACAAGACTATCACATGTTACGAGAAGGGACTTGAACTCAATACAGACAATGTCGAAAAGCAGAAGAGACTGCATCCGAGATGCGGTACCAGCTATATCCTCATAGTGATGATAGTGTCTATCCTCATATATTCTCTATTCCCATGGACCAGCAGTCTTGTAAAAAGGCTCCTCATAAAGATACTGGTGCTCCCCCTTGTGGCAGGTATCTCGTATGAGATACTTAAATTATTGGCAAAGAGCGACAATATCTGCTTCAGGATACTCAGATGGCCTGGTATGCAGCTCCAGCGGCTGACGACGAGGGAACCTGACAGGAACATAATAAATGTTGCCATAGTTGCCTTTGAGGCGGCACTTGGAGAAAAGTCTGAAGAAGAGATAGAAGAACTTAAAAACGGTTTTTCCCTTAAGGAAAAAGCCGGGGAAGATGAAGAGACCTTCCCTGAGGAAACGGACGGGGAAGATGACGTTCAGTGAACTGTATGGAGCTATTAGTGAAAAGCTCGTCCCTGCAGTTGGCTATACGGAAGAAGCAAAAGCAGAGGCCAGGGAGATACTGAGATACTGTTATAAGGAGGATTTCGGCTCCCTTATATTGAAAGAACTGTCAGAAAAAGGGACGGTTGATACGGACGGGGACATCATAGACCGGGCTTTTCAGATGGCGGAAGAGATACTCGGAGGAAGACCTGTTTCCTATGTTACCGGAGTCAGGAACTTCATGGGGTATGATATGAAGGTCGATGAACGGGTCCTGATCCCGAGGTCCGAGACAGAACTTCTCTGTGAAGAAACCATCGGACTGATAAAGAAAACAGGGGCAGAAAATGTCCTTGATCTCTGCACCGGTTCAGGATGCATAGCAGTGCTTCTGGCTCTCAAGACGGATGCGGCGGTCACAGCTTCCGATATAAGTCCGGATGCTCTTGAGGTAGCACGCAATAATGCCTCACTTAACGGAGCAGAGGTGAGATTCATCGAATCGGATCTTTTTGCCAGACTGGACGGAAGGTTCGACATAATAGTCTCCAATCCTCCGTATATTGATGAGAAGGCATATTCCGAACTGGATCCGAGAGTCAGAAAACATGAACCGGCCCTTGCCCTCAAGGGAGGAGATGACGGACTGAAGTTCTACAGGAAGATCATATCGGAAGCAAAAACGTTTCTTAATCCCGGAGGATATCTTCTTCTGGAGATCGGATACGATCAGAAAGAGGCCGTCGAAGGACTCATGAGACAATACGATTACACTGATATACGCTCATATAAGGATTATTCCGGTAATGACAGGATAGTCATGGCGAGGAGACCCGATGGAGATGCTGAAAAAGCTTGAAAAAGTAAAAACCGAATATGACAGGATCTCTGCCGATCTTTCCGACCCGGACATCATTGCAGATCAGACACGGCTTATCCCTCTCATGAAGAAGCACTCAGAGCTTCAGGAGATCGTAGCGATGTACGAGGAGTATCTTTCCATACTGAAGGAGAAAGAAGATCTTCTGAAGATGCTTGAGGAAGAGGAGGAAGGGGAGCTGGCCAGTTTGGCTGAGGCGGAACTCTCAGATCTCAACGAAAGAGAGGAAGAACTGCAGAAAGAACTCATAAGGATACTCGCGCCAAAAGACCCGAATGACGGTAAAAATGCCATCCTTGAGATCAGGGCAGGAACGGGAGGCGATGAGGCCGCACTGTTTGCGAACGACCTGCTGAGGATGTATACGAGATATTCCGAGAGGCACGGTTTCAAACTTGAAGTCCTTTCCTCCAGTATAACCGGTCTTGGAGGAGTAAAGGAGATCATCCTGCTTGTGAAGGGCAGGGATGTGTTCTCCAAACTGAAATATGAGAGCGGTGTTCACAGGGTCCAGAGGATCCCGGAAACTGAAACAAGCGGAAGGATACACACCTCTGCAGCTACCGTGGCAGTGCTTCCGGAAGCAGAGGCCGTGGATGTACAGATAGATCCGCAGGATCTCAGGATAGATGTATATCATTCCAGCGGACACGGAGGTCAGTCGGTCAATACTACGGACTCCGCAGTGAGGATCACATATCTTCCCACAGGGATGATAGTCACCTGTCAGGATGAAAAATCCCAGCTCAAAAATAAGGAAAAGGCCATGAAGGTGCTATACAGCAGACTTTATGACTTAAAGAAGAAGAGCATGGATGATGAATACTCCAAAAACCGCAAGGATCAGGTTGGAAGCGGTGACAGGAGCGAGAGGATAAGGACATACAATTTCCCTCAGGGAAGGGTCACGGATCACAGAGTGGGCATCACACTGTATAAACTTGACGCTTTTCTGGATGGGGATATGGACGAGATAATAGAAGCACTGATAAACAAAGACATAGAAGAACGGATAAAAGAGGTCTCGGATTGATCACAAGATATTACGATCTGAAAACCCAATATAATGAAGGACTGAATGCCGGAGCTGAGGCAATAGCTTCCGGTCAGCTTGTCATATTCCCGACTGAAACTGTATACGGCATCGGTGCTGACAGCGAAAACCTGGAAGCAGTAAGGAATATATATATCGTCAAGGGAAGACCGTCCAACAATCCGCTCATAGTGCATATAGCGGACTTCTCCGACGTGGACCGGATAGCAATGGACATACCGGATAAGGCACGTAAGATGATGGATGCTTTCTGGCCAGGGCCGTTCACCATAGTTCTAAAGAGCAGAGGGGTCCTTTCAAGGGAGATAGCAGGAGGACTGGATACTCTTGCGATAAGGATGCCTTCGAACGAGTATGCCAGAGAACTCATCAAACGAAGCGGGAAGATGATAGTTGCTCCCAGTGCGAATATCTCCGGACGGCCCAGCGCTACTTCCGCAAGAGTGTGCATGGAAGATTTCGAGGGCAAGGTCCCTGTTATATTAGACGGAGGAGAATCAAGGATAGGCCTTGAGTCTACGGTCTGCTCATTTACGGGGGAGCACCCGGTCCTTTTAAGACCCGGAGGCATAACTCTGGAGATGCTAAGGAGCATTGAGCCATCAACCTCCGTCTCCCGGGCCGTGCTCACTCAGATCGCTCCAGGAGAGAGACCCGAATCTCCTGGCATGCTGTATAAACACTATTCTCCGAGGGCTGCCGTGAAAGTGGTGAGAGGAGAAGAAGATAAAGTTGAAAATAAGATAAAATCACTTTATCATGAAGAATTAGGGAAAGGTTTCAGGCCTGTCATATATTGCCCTTCTTTCAATGCCTCAAGATATGAGGGGCTTTCCGTACGGGAAACAGGAGAAGACCTTAACGAGACCGCGCACAATCTGTTCGAGATGCTGAGAGAAGCAGACAGGGAAGGAGTGGATCTGGTCCTTTTTGAAGGAGTAAGAGAGGATGGCCTCGGGCTTGCGATATCAAACAGGATCTTTCGTGCTGCGGGTTTCGACATAATAGACGCATAAGGGAATCATCTCTTACATATAATAATGAAGACAAGGGGAAAATATATGAAGATAGTAATTGGATCCGATCATGGCGGATTTGAACTGAAGGAAGAGATAAAGAACTTCCTGGACGAGAAGGGGTATGATTACGTAGACATAGGTACCGACAGCGGGGAATCCGTGGACTACACCGATTTCGGCCTCAAGGCAGCAGAGATGGTCAAGAGCGGAGAAGCAGACAGAGGCATCCTCATCTGCGGAACCGGTATCGGCATCGGGATCTCTGCAAACAAGGTCCCGGGCATCAGATGTGCGATGGTCAGCGACGTCTACAGCGCTCAGATGACCAGGGAACACAATGATGCAAACATGATATCCATGGGAGGCAGGACCCTTGGAGGCGGTCTTGCATGCATGATAGTGGAAAAGTTTCTGACAACTGAGTTTTCTCATGGCGAAAGACATCAGAACAGGATCAACAAGATAACCGCAATTGAAGAAAAATACAATAAATAATCATAAGAGGTAATATCATGGGAGAAGTAATTTTGATCGATCATCCAATGATCCAGCACAAACTGACGCTGATGAGGAAAGAGGAGACCAGCAGCAAGGACTTCAGAGAACTTCTTGAGGAGATCGCCATGTTCATGGCTTATGAAGTCACGAGAGATCTGCCCCTCATGCCCGTCAGGATCAAGACCCCTATCTGCGAGACGGAACAGAACATAATCGAAGGAAAGGCTCTCGTCATCGTCCCGATCCTGAGAGCAGGACTCGGAATGGTGAGCGGCCTCCATAGACTGGTACCGGCAGCCAAAGTCGGACACATCGGACTGTACAGAGATCCGAAGACACATAAGCCCGTAGAATACTACTGCAAGCTTCCTGAGGGAATAAGCGAGAGAGAGGTGATCCTCGTTGACCCGATGCTGGCAACGGGAGGAAGTGCTGTCGATGCAATAACGCTCATCAAGCAGAAGGGCGGAGTGAATATCAAGTTCATGTGCCTGGTTGCCGCCCCTGAGGGAATCAAAGCAGTTCAGGACGCTCATCCGGATGTGAACATCTATACAGCTGCTATCGATGAATGCCTGAATGAGAACGCATACATCGTTCCGGGACTCGGAGACGCAGGAGACAGGATATTCGGTACGAAGTGATATAACCGGAATCCTTGAATACGATCCCTACTTAAGATATAATACGTTTTACCGCACTAAGCGGGGAGTTAGCGGTGCCCTGTACTCGAAATCCGCTATAGCGAGGCTGAATCCTCTGTCGAGGAACGAAGTTCTTAGTGACGGAGCCTGTAAGTGGCGTTGAGAGATGGACCCTGTGCAACATGACACCTTGAACCTTGTCAGGTCCTAGCGGAAGCAGCAATAAGAGGTTTGGCATGTGTGCCGCAGCTTAGTCTGTTTTGAGTCGGCTGCAGGAATTCCTGCTGAGGCTTCCTTTCGACACAGAGTGTGCGGTTTTATGACCGATCATCTCCGGAAGATCTTCTTTCGGAGATTTTTATTTGTTTTTTTGATATCATTGAGTCATGGAGATGACTGAATACAGGTCCGTACTTGGGAGTGCGGAAAACACCATAATCATCAAGAAATCCCGATTCATAACCCATATCCATCATGTTGAGAGCGTGGAAGAGGCCGAGAAGATCCTGGAGGATACGAGAAGCAGGTACTGGGATGCTTCGCACAACTGCTATGCATACTCGATAGGCAGGATAAACCCGCTCCTTAAGAGCAGTGATGACGGAGAACCCAAGGGCACGGCAGGAATGCCTATGCTTGACGTACTCATCAAGACCGGTATAACGGACATACTGGCGATAGTGACCAGATATTTTGGAGGAACGCTCCTAGGCGCGAACGGACTTGTAAGAGCATATTCTCAGAGCGTCAAGGAGGCCTTGAATCAGTCTGAGAGAGTCATCTTCACTCCCATGGACATATTCTGCCTTGATATCCCCTTCACCCTTCTCGGAAAACTTCAGTATTCCTTTGAAAAGATGCCCGTTTTCATTGAAAAGACTGAATACGGGACAGAAGCGGTAATGAGTGTCTCCTGTGCAAAGAAGTATTCGGACACATTCATAAAAGAGGTCATTTCACTCACTTTCGGGAAGGTCTCTCCGCAACTGATCGGTGAGAATTACAGGCCTGTTCCGGAGGAGAAGGAGTCTTAGTTAACTATTTGTGAATATGCCCCATGGCTGTTTGACAGCATATACCTCACGGGGTACACTTTCTATAGATTTGCATAATAATTCAGACCGGAGATATACCAAGTATGAAAAAAGCAATTTCCATAATCATAGTGATCATGTTTCTCATGACCGTTTTTTCGGTAGGAAGGAACAGGGTACTTGCGGAGAATGAGACCGACCCGGGACAGAATGAGGAGCCCGGCGGAGGTGGAGAAGATCCGAGTGGCGGCGGAGAAGATCCCGGCGGCGGCGGAGAGGACCCTGGTGGCGGCGGAGAGGAAGATCCTCCAAAGCTGGAAGAAAAGCTCGTTCTTTCCGTAAAGAGCGTTACTCCAGCAAGTCTTGTGGGAGAGGGAACGGTTACTCTCAATATAGAGATCAAAAACGAAGGGGATCCAGTAAGCGATGTCGTCCTTTCCATAGACGGAGCACAGGTCGAATCGTTCGGCAACATAAGCAAAGGAGCATCAAAGACATACAACAAAGAGTACGCAGTTGCTGCCGAAAAGCTCGGACAGTCCATCCCCGTGACGGTGACATACGTTTTTGAAGGCTCGACCAAGACAAAAACAGAGTCTTTCAAGGTCACCAAGGAGAAGGCAAAAATAGATATCTCTTCTGCAGTGAAGACGGACAAGGCCACTATTGTGGCCGGAGAGACCGTAAAGTTTACGTTTGCCATAGAGAACAAGGGCAACTGTGAACTCACTGAGGCTACGCTTCTCGTACCCGGACTCAACGGGGGAGAGTCTGTATGTCCGGAATTCTCGCTTGCAGCAGGAAACAGCAAGGTCATCACATATTCCGAAGAGATAACCGAGACCATAAAGATAGAGCCTACACTCAAGTTTACGGCAGACGGAAAGAAGCGCAGCAAGGATCTTGCCAAGACCACGGTCACTGTAGAGACGATAGATGTAACTGTGTCCGCAACGGCTTCGAACAACTATCCGAAGGATGAAGAACCTGTCGAGATAAAGATAACTATCACCAACAACGGAAACACAAGTCTGTACAATCTTGCGCTGACTGCTGATGGCACCGTTCCGGTTCCTGTCTCTTCTGACGCTCTCACATCAGGCAGCACGATCGAAGCGGTATATTCTGTGACTCAGACTGTGACAGGAGACCATTCATTCGTTCTCACGTGCAAGGATGAAGGCGGAGATGAACATACTTTTACTTCAAATATCGTGACCATATATGTTGAAGAGAAGGAACCTGTAGATTATTCAAAGGACCTGTCGCTGAAGGTGAGTGCGGACAGCAGCAACCTGCAGAAGGAAGGGACAATAGTATTTACTATCAAGGCCCTTAATTCAGGAGAGAGCCAGTTCACGGATCTTAAGCTTACTGAAGTAAGGAAGGGGGAGCTGGACATTACAACGGATAGAATACTGAGGCCCGGAGAAAAGACCTATACATATACTCTGAATGAAAAGATATCTGAGGATACGACATATAACTTTACTCTTACAGCTACAGATCCCGAAGGAAATCCGGTCACGATAAGCGCTGATCCCGTCAAGGTCGAAGCACCGAAGAAGGAAAAGAAGTTCAACATGCTCGTGTTCCTTATAATCCTTCTCATACTCCTGCTTCTGGCCGGAGGCATCACTATCCTGGTCATGACTCTTAAGGATAAGAACAGGGAAGAGCAGGAGGAGATGATCGAAGAGGAAGAGACTCCGAGACCGTCGAGAAGACATCCCGTTATAGAGCAAGAGTCCTCCCACATAGAGAGAAAACAGGTAAGGCCCGAGCAGTCCTACGCCTATATGAAGGAAGAGGCTGAAGAGATACCTGAGGAGGCTGAAGAAGCCGGGGAAGAACTTGAGGAGCAGATAGAACAGCTTCCGAGAAGAGCACCGAGAGAGACAATCGAGAAGAAACCGATCATAAGAGAAGACGGCCCTCGTGACAGAAACTCGTTCTGATATCAGACAATATGGAAAAGCAGCACATCATGTGCTGCTTTTCTTATGTTTTTATCTTATCATTCCCATACTACGTAATCGAAGCAGTCGACCTCGTCTATCACTCCGTTAATGACAGCAAGAGTCCGGTTTATGGAACCGTTCATCTTGGATACCTGGCGTCCCTTTTCTATCATTATCCTTGAAGGCAGGGCAGCATACAGTTTTCCGCCTTCCATCCCGTTAGTAATGCACATATAGGTTATCTTGTCTATAAAGGATTTACCGTCTTTCTTAGTCATGTGGAGGTTCAGGAGCAGTGCGTCCTGGTTTACATCCCTGGCCATTGATGAAATGAAATTGCCCATGGAGTAGATCACGAATACCTTTCTTCCGTCAGGAGTGTCTATGAATTCTGCCGGCTGGACAGTATGTGAATGACTTCCGATGATTACGTCTGCTCCAAGTTCAGCAAGCTTTCTTGCAGTCTCCTTCTGATATGCGTTGGCTGTCTGGACGTTCTCCTTTCCCCAGTGAACGTAAAGGAGTACTATGTCTGCATTTCGCCTTCTGGCTTCCTTTATGTCTTTCTCTATGAGATCGAAATCTATAAGGTTCAGCTTATACATTTTCCCGGTCTTCTTGTATGCCTCGGTACCCGTATTCACCATCTGGGTATAGGGCAGGATGGCTATCGATATACCGTTGACCCTGACTATCGATATGTTGTCTCTGTAATACTCAGACAGATATGTTCCTCCGTGATAAAAACCGTATCTGTCGAGGATCTTTATTGTCTTTTCACGTCCCTCATCTTTAAGGTCAAAGGAATGATTGTTTGCCGTGACAAGATACTGGAATCCGGCTTTTTTCACTGAATCCAGGAATTCCACGGGAGCATTGATAATGGGATTGCCCTCCTGATTGTATTTGGTGACACCCATTTCTTTCCCGCCGACGGAGGTCTCAAGATTGGCTATCGAAAAGTCGGCGCTCTTTATGATGGGAGATATGTTCTTGAAAACATAATCGAAGTTCCATGAGGAACCGTTCTTTGCAGCACTGAGCTGACCGGCAAGACAGAGAAGATCCCCGGCAACGACAACGTTTGCCTCACTTATCTGTTCATCATCAGAACTTGCAGCCATGGGCATGAAAAAGAAAGCGAGGCCAAAGACCAGGCATATTATTATAAGATTTCGTGTGAATCGGAAGTTTGTCATTATTATTGTCCGTCAACCGGGAAATTGAACTGAGCGATATACTCTTCAAGGCTGAGACCGCTGTCGTATATATACTTGGCAGCCGTCACTCCAACATATCTGTAATGCCATGGCTCATATATGATGCCTGTATACTGGGATTTTCCCTCAGGATATCTCAGTATGAAACCGTATTTGTAAGCATTGTCCTTCAGCCATTTCGCCTCTTCGGTAACTGCATACTTTTCGGTATCCCCGTGGGGGACTTTCTTGCACAGTATGTCAACGGCATATCCGGCACAATGCTCGCTTGCATAAGCAGGGACCGTCTTGACCGGATTCGTATATACGTCGTCCCCATAATGGGGATTCTGTTTGATCCTGTTATCCCAGTAGCCCTGCTGCTGATCTCTGGTCCTGTAGGCGCTGTTGACTATATAGGTCGTTATCCCGTCAGCCTTTGCGGCAAGAAACAGTTCGGCAAGTGCCGACGCAGCTTCCCTGTTCAGACGGCCGGCACCACTGTTTATGGTTACCGACTTATCGAGATAATCCTTCAGGTTCACTATGTCTTTTGCATCTTCATAGTTTGGATGATCGAAATTGATGAGCCATATATGCGATGCCACTACATATTCCTTTATCAGAGAAGAGTCGAGTCCTGAAGGAGCTTTCGTAAGGTCATAGGAAGGCTTGACGACTGATGATGAAGGGGCATCAGGATCCGGAGCAGGATCGTTCTTTTTCAGGCCTTTTATTGCAAAAAAACCTATCACGAGCACTATCACTGCGATAACTGAGAAGACAGCGGCTGTCTTGCGCGCCTTTCTCTTTATTTCCTTATATCTTCTGCGGTTGCTTCTGTAGTTCATCTTGGACCTTCCTGTTATGAATCATTCAACTTATATGATATACTTAAGCAAATGCATTTAAAAGGAGATTTTCCATGAGCTTAGCTGACAAGATCTTTTTGGATAACTGCAGACAGATACTGGATAAGGGTGTCTGGGACACTGATTTTGACGTGAGACCGAGATGGGACGACGGCACGCCCGCTCATACCATAAAGCTCTTCGGAGTGGTGAACAGATATGATCTCAGGGAAGAGTTCCCGATCCAGACTATCAGAAAGATCAATTTCAAGGCTGCTCTCGACGAGATACTGTGGATATGGCAGAAGAAATCGAACAGGATAGAGGATCTTAACAGTCATATCTGGGATGAATGGGCCGATGAGAACGGAACTATAGGAAAGGCCTACGGATATCAGCTTGGAGTGAAGCATCAGTATAAGGAGGGAATGTTCGATCAGGTAGACAGAGTCCTTTATGATCTCAAACATAACCCCCAGAGCAGAAGGATAATGACGAATATCTTCGTACATCAGGATCTTCACGAAATGGCTCTCTATCCGTGTGCATACAGCATGACCTTCAATGTCAGTGGAAATGTGCTGAACGGGATCCTGAATCAGCGTTCTCAGGACATGCTGACAGCCAACGGCTGGAACGTATGCCAGTATGCTGCCCTGCTCTCGATGATAGCAAGGGCGACCGGATTCATTCCCGGAGAACTGGTACATGTCATTGCAGATGCTCATATCTATGACAGACACGTACCTCTCGTAGAGAAACTGTTTGAGAGGGAGAACGAAATACTTCCGGCTCCAAAGCTGGTGATCGAGGAAGGCATGGACGATTTCTATGCCTTCAACACAGAGAACGTCTATCTGGACGGATACAAGAGCCTTAAGGGCGTCGGAAAGATACCGGTCGCCATCTGAGAGGGATCTCTTATGAAGATGATAATGGCAGTTGACAGGAACTGGGCTCTCGGCTACAAAGGAGAGCTCCTTTTCCATATAAAGAAGGACATGCAGTTCTTCAGGGAGAAGACCCTGGGCAAGATCGTAATAATGGGACGAAAGACCTTCGAGTCTCTTCCGGGAGGAGCACTGGAGAACAGAGAGAACATAGTCCTTTCGCGACAGGGTATCCAATATCCGGGAGCAAGGACCGTCAGATCCGTTGATGAACTGATGGACATACTCGGAGACAGGAAGGAAGATGCTTTTGTCATAGGCGGAGGAGAGATATATTCGCTGCTGATGCCCTATTCCGATACGGTTTTCATCACAAAAGTGGATAGAATGAAGAAGGCGGACACCTTCTTCTATAATCTGGATATCATGGACGAATGGGAACAGGTATGGGAGTCGGAGATCATGGATACCGGAAAGGTCAGATTCCGCTTTACGGAGTACCGGAGAAAGCCCTGTGTGAATTGACAAAATCCACATAATATAGCACAATTTAGATAGTTTTTTAGGAGGAGATCAGTATGTCTGAAAAAACATTTTTAGTAGAAGTATCCGCACGTCACGTGCATCTCACCGACAAGGACGTTGAGAGGCTTTTCGGAGAAGGAAGGACCCTCACATATGTAAGAGATCTTTCTCAGCCCGGACAGTTCGTCTCTGAAGAGAGAGTCAGCATCGTAGGACCGAAGAGGACTCTTGCAAACGTCGTCATCCTCGGACCGACACGCCCCGAGAGCCAGGTCGAAGTATCGCTTACAGACTGCTTCACCCTTGGTCAGGTAGCTCCCGTAAGAGAGAGCGGAGACCTTGAAGGAAGTGCTCCGATAGTCCTCGAAGGACCATGCGGACAGATCACTCTTGACAAGGGCCTCATAGTGGCAAAGAGACACGTACACATGACACCTGAGGATGCAGAAGAATTCGGAGTTACCGACAAGGAGATCGTAAAGGTCAGAGTCGATACGGAAAGACCTGTCATCTTCGATGATGTAGTCGTGAGAGTAAGCCCGAAATATGCACTTGCAATGCATGTCGATACGGACGAAGCCAATGCTGCTCTTATCGGAAGGGCAGGATGCCAGGGCTATATCGTAAAATAAGTGCGATTTCAGAAAGGACAGCGTCTGCTGTCCTTTTTTTTGGAGGATCAAGATGGAAAAAGAGATTTTGAAACTGGAAAAGGTCACGGTCAAGCCGGAAGAGGAGATGATAACCGTCACAATGCCCTTGAGTTCTTACAAAGCTTTCAACTGCATGATAGACTATCCGATCGTCGGATGGCATGATAGGGACGAGACAGCTATGGCAAGGGCTGACTGGAATCATGACATGTACCCGCTTCCCGAATGCTATAAGAGAAGGAATGATGTTCCGAGGGGAAAGATGTTCGGAAGACTCATGGAGGATTCTCTCTTCTATCCGGGAGTCAAGCATAAATATTGGGTATATGTGCCCGCACAGTATAACGGAAAGGATCCTGCAGACCTCATTTTGTTCCTGGACGGACAATTCAATTTCGGAAGGCTCATAACTGACGAGGAATTCCTGAAGTCGACGGGAAGGAAGACTATGAGTGACATGCTGAAAGTCGTCCCCGTATATGATGACATGGTGCTTCCTGAAGCAGAGGAAGGGAATGTCACCGATATGCTGGACAATCTTATCGCCGACGGGGTTATCCCCCCGACCATCGGGCTGTTCGTGGCACCCGGATACCCGGGACCCGGCGAGCCGGTCTATGGTACCGGGAAAGGCGTTACAAACAGGAGCGTGGAATATGATACAGTGAGCGACTGGTATGCAAGGTTCATAAAAGAGGAACTCATGCCGGAAGCACTCAAGGGATTAAAGATAACCGCATCCCCAAAGGGACACAGCACGGTAGGCATCAGCTCCGGAGGCATAGCGGGCTTCAATCTTGCCTGGTATGACAATGACATCTTCGGAAATGCCATCATAGGCAGCCCGAGCTTTGGAAACATCAGGGGAGGAAATATATGGCCATCCGTCATCAGGACCACTGATGAGAAGAAGGATCTGAGGACATGCATGTGCGTAGGAAAGTATGACGCAGACATAATCTTCGGAGACTGGATCCTGGCAGATAAAGACGTGGCCAGTGCGCTCAACTACAAAGGCTACGATTTCCGACTGATAATCAACGAGATGGGACACAGCATGCATTTCCTTAAAAGGATGATACCTGAAGCACTGAGATGGCTGTATCACGGAGAAGAGATAGTGGAAGAGAAGTGCGAGGTCATTAAACCATACCCTCTGGTGACCAGCCTGGATAAATAGACCTATGACAAATACATAGACAGGACAAAGTTTAGCCCTGAAAAATGAAAAACTCCCGTCATTGGTATTCACCGGTGTTACGGGAGTTCTTTTATTATTATGCTTTCCTTATATTTCAGCTCCGAGATAGATTATGTTCTCAAGAACTTCCTCACACTTCTTCAGGGAGTTGACCGGCAGATACTCGTATTTGCCATGCATGTTTTCCCCGCCTGCGAAGATGTTCGGACATGGCAGTCCCATAAAGGACAATCTTGAACCGTCCGTTCCTCCACGTACCGGAGAGATGACGGGGGAGATCCCCGCTTTAATTATGGCTTTTTCTGCAAGTTCGACTATCTCAAATCGCTCTTCCAGCACGGACCTCATATTCAGATATCCCTCTTTCAGGTCGACCTCGACGGTTCCTTCGCCGTATTTTTTATTTAAATAAGCTACGGCATCGAAGAACAGGGAAGAGCGTTTTCTCAGGATCTGAAGATCGTGATCCCTTATTATGTAACGGAGCAATGCACTTTCCACGTTTCCTTCCATCTCATTCAGATGGGAGAAGCCTTCGTATCCTTCCGTATACATAGGATTCTCGAACTGAGGCAGCATGGACTGGAACTCCATTCCGATAAGAAGCGCATTCTTCATCTTTCCCTTTGCCGTTCCCGGATGGATGTTCTTTCCGTTGATCCTAACATCTGCATGAGCAGCATTGAAGGTCTCATAGTTAAGTTCGCCTATCGTTCCGCCGTCGATCGTATAAGCGAAGTCCGCACCGAATCCTCCGACGTCGAATTTGTCTGCTCCTCTGCCGATCTCCTCATCCGGAGTGAAAGCTATCATGACCTTGCCGTGAGGCCTGTCGGAAGAGATGATCTTTTCGGCGGCGGAGATTATGGCCGCTATGCCCGCTTTGTCGTCTGCTCCAAGAAGCGTGGTTCCATCAGTAACTATAATGTCATCGCCCGTATATTCCCTGAGCATTGGAAAGTCATCCGGAGAGAGGACGATGCTTTTCTCTTCATTTAGAACTATATCTCCGCCGTCATAGGAGGAGACTATCCTTGGCTTTGGATCCTTGCCGGACATGTCGGGAGCGGTATCCATATGCGCAATGAGCCCGATCACGGGAGCTCCTTCGCAGTTGGCGGGTATGGAACCGTATACATATCCGAAATCATCCATGAAGGCATCGGTCACCCCTATCTCCTTCATTTCTTTTACAAGCTCTTCTCCGAGCACCAGCTGTTTGTCGGTGCTGGGAATGGTGGATGAGAATTCATCAGAGGTGGTCTCATAGGAAACATATTTTAAAAAGCGCTTTACTATATCCATGGTATTCCTTCTTTCATATCAAATTTCAAGCAGTTATAATTATACACATAAAACCAAACGGAAATCCATTCGAGGAGGTCATGACCATGCTGGTCCTTATAGATAACGCAAATCTTTATGAGATAGAAAGCCTGTATACAGAGTATCCTTATGACGGAGTCACTACCAATCCTACCATACTGAGAAATGAACATGCGGATCCGATCAAGCAGCTCAAGGCTATCAGGGAACTGCTTCCCAAGACTTCGCAGCTCCATGCGCAGGTGGTATCATCCACCACGGAGGGGATGATACAGGAGGCGCATTTCATGCTGGACAACATAGCGGATGACATGTTCATCAAGATCCCCGTGTCTGCTGCGGGAATGAAAGCCATCCATCTTCTGAAAGAAGAGGGAGTGAACATAACTGCGACGGCAATATACACTGCCATGCAGGCATTTATGGCCGGAAAGGCAGGAGCAAGATATGCCGCACCATACGTGAACAGACTGGACAACATGGGAGCAGACGGTGTACAGGTGGCTACGGACATCCACAACATGTTCAGGATCCACAATATGGAGAGCGATGTCCTTGCTGCCAGCTTCAAGAACTCACAGCAAGTTCTGAATCTCTGCAGGAAGGGAATAGGAGCGGTCACTGCCGCACCTGACGTGCTGAGATCGCTCATAAAGCATGACGCGACCTTCACGGCAGAGGAGAACTTTGAGGAAGACTACTACTCCCTCATAAATGAAGTTAAGGGCTTCAGGATGAAAAAGAATTGAGCGTATGATATCTCTCAGGACGCCTCGGCAAGAGGCGTCTTTTTTTTCTTCTCAGACAATTCCAGGAGATCCGTTCTTGCAAACAGTATGAACAGGAGTAGTCCCCTTATGGAGTTGTCTCCGACCATGCACAGCCAGACGGCGTTGAGCCCGAGAGAGAAGACATTTATGCATAGCCATGTGCCGAGTATCCTGACCAGCCACATGGTGAGTGTACTGAATATCAGAGGATGCCGTGTGTCTCCGGCTCCGTTGAAGATACCTTCCATGATTATGGCAAGTCCGAAGATCGGTTCTGAGACCGCGACGATCTTGAGGGCGGAAGAACCCAGAGCTATAACGTCGGCGTCGGATATGAAAAGGGTCATCATCTCTCTTGAGAATATGAACAGGAGACCTCCGGTGACCACCATTAGAGATACCGATATGAACGCGAGCATCCGGGTTATCTTTTTAAGTTCATCCCTGTTGCGCTCACCCACGGCGTGACCTGTGAGAGAGATAGCAGCGGACTGCATTCCGAATCCTGGGATATAGAAGGCCTCTTCGGCAGTAAGAGCGATGGAATGAGCGGCAAACACTGTAGTTCCGAGTCCCGCAACGAGGCTTGTGAAGACCACATGTCCGCCCGCGGATATGAGCCTGCTGAGAGTAAGGGGAACGGCCATCTTGAGTATGGAATTCCTTGCCTCCTTATCCTTGATGAAGAGCTTGTCATCCCTGCTGAAGAGCACTGAGTTTTTCCTGAAGGCTATGAACATCATGATCCCACCGATGGCATATGAGATCGCAGTGGACAGCGCGGCGCCAAAGACGCCCCATCCGAATCCGAACATTTCAAGACTGAGCCCGAGGAAAGTAATTGTTCTTGACGGATAGATAAAGAAGAAGTTAAGGATCACATGGATGATGTTGAGGACCAGATTTACCATCATGGGAGTCCTGGTGTCTCCGGAACCTCTTAATATTGCTCCGAACACGATGGTGATCATATTGAGCGAATAGGGGAGATTTATCAGGGCAAAATAGACGGATGCATCCTTCTGTATGGCTTCTTCGGCCCCAAGGAGTCCGGGAAGAACAGGACTGAGAGCAAGAGTGAGTACCGTCACCACTATCGACAGCACGAGACCTATCTGGAACGACTGGGAGATATATGATTTTATATGATCCCTGTTGTTCTCGCCGATGGCTCTGGCTATATTTGCGGTTGCCGCTATGCCAAGGGCATATAAAGGACCGGAGAGCAGCCATGTGGTGGTGGAGGTGATGCCGACTGCCGCAGAAGCTTCCTGTCCTATCGCTCCGATCATGGCAGTATTTATGTATATTACAATGGTCTGAAGGAACTGCTCGAGCATGGTCGGCCAGGCAAGAGCGAGTATGGTCCGCATTAGTCTTTTTCTGTCTCTTCTCAAATCTTCCATAACCTTAATCCTCTTTTTTCTTATACCTTTATTATATACGACGCTCTTTTGTGTTTTAAACACGAAAAGAGCCGGGGCGAATAGCTTTAATTGCCTTTAAACACAAGCTTTTTCTGTGGTATCCTAATATATATCACACAGGAGATTCTTTACATGATAGCCATAATCGGAGCGATGAATACGGAAGTGACCCTTCTGCTGGAGAACATGCAGAATGTCACAGAGACAAGGAAGAGCGGAAAGATCTATTATACGGGCAATCTGAAAGACCATGAGATAGTACTTGTGGAATCAGGAATGGGAAAAGTCAATTCTGCCATCTGTACCCAGCAGCTCATAGATCTGTTCGCACCTGAAGTGGTCATCAATACTGGCATAGCCGGGGGAATTGCCCCTGGACTCCATGTAGGGGACTTCGTGATAGGAAAGTCAGCCGTTGAGCATGATTTCGATCTGTCCCCTGTGGGATATGTGAGAGGACACGTTCTCGGCGGAAATAAAAAAGAGGTGACGTATTTCACCACAAGAGATGATCTGATAGATGAGATACGAAGCGCTGCCCTGGATTATCTTCCCGCGGAGAAGATACATGTGGGCACCATAGCTACCGGAGACCAGTTCATATGCACACACGAAGCAAAGAAAGAACTCTGGGAACTGTTCGGTGCCTATGCGGCAGAGATGGAAGGCGGAGCGATAGCTCATGTCTGCACTGTTAATGATGTTCCCTGCATACTTCTGAGAGCCATATCAGATCTGGCTGACGAAGGTGCTCATGAGTCGGTCAACAACTTTGAAACGGTGGTTGCGGATCTTTCAGCAAAGATACTTATGAGGTTCATGGAGATAGTCAAGAAGGAAAACTGAAGATGGCATATGTCGGAACCGGAGTGATATCGAGAAACCTCGGTGTCACTAACAAACAGCTCTATGACCTGATAGACTCAGGCAGGATAGAGGCCCCGATAAAGGAAAGAGGGCGATACAGGTGGAGCGAGAAGAACGCATCCGACGTCGTTCGTGCGCTCTCACTCAGATCAAAAGGGCTCATACTCTATGAACTGGAAGACAAGAAATACCTGGGCAACAAAGCTCAGTATTCTGCGTTTCTTAGGGAACTGTCTGACAGATACTGTCCTGATTTCCGGTCTTTCGGGGATCTGTTTGCGGGAGTCGGAGGTGCCGATAGAGAGTTTACAGACAAGGAACTAATCGTAAATGACATACTCTATTCCTCATATATAAATCTTGTGGCATGGTATTCTTCCGAGAGCGCAGACATGGACAAGCTGTCATCCATAGTCGATCGCTATAATGATATAAGACCATTCGGAGAGGGATATGTTACGAAGAACTATAGCGGAAAGTATTTCGGGCTGTCCACGGCAAGGAAGATCGATTTCATAAGGGATGATATAAAGAAGAAAAGAACTGACGGACAGATAAATGAGAGAGAGGAGGCGATCCTCATCTCTGCTCTGCTTCACGGGATAGATCAGGCGGCAAACATTTACGGTCATTATGAGGCGTTCAAAAAGCCTCCCGTTGTATGGAACTCGCTGGAACTCAATCTACCAAACATCCCGGTCATAAATCACGGAAACAACAGGATATTCAACACGGATGCCAATATGCTCGCATCATATGTCCATACGGACGTAACATATATAGATTGCCCGAACGATTCGAGACAGTACTGTGATATGTATCATCTGCCTGAGACCATCGCTCTTTGGGAGAAACCCGAGCTCAAGGGGAAAACCTTGAAGCCGGTCCAGCCTTATAAGAAGAGTCAGTACTGCAGGAAAGATGCTCCGGATGCATTCAGGGAGCTCATTGACGGACTCAGAGCGAAACTCATTCTGGTGAATATGCCGAAAACGGAAAATGAGGGGAACAGGACATCCTCTAACAGGATATCGCTGAGCGAGATGCTCGGGGTGCTTGAAGAGAAAGGAAGGGTCCATATAGAATTCCCGGCTCTGAACGAAGAGGTCGAACAGATGTTCCTCACCCTTGATTTCGGGATGGATAAAGAAGTCAAGGCAGAAGACACCGTAAAAGGCGGGGTCATAGTATGCGAAACAGGAAAGAAGCCGAGACCCTTTACTGAGATGCCTCTTAACTTCAACGGCGATGAGAAAAAGGACATAAGGCTCATAACCCCGTTCTTTCCCGTGGATGTAAGGACTGCGATAGGGGTGTACCCTGAGAGTTTCCAGATGGTCATAAATGCGGATGCAGAAAACAAGATCTTCAGCGACAAAGACCGTCATACTGTTGGAATAATGAAAAAGATAGGTCAGGAGGGAGACGCTTTCATAAAGAAGACCGAGCAACTGATAAGAGAATACGGATTGTCTCTTTCTGGCAGACACGGATACGAATATTACGACTCCACCCAGGAGGCAGGCCTTGCGGATTACAACAGGGAAGCATATTCTAGGCTCAGAGATGATTTCAATGCCATGGACGAGGGTGATGACGGATATTACGAGAGACTGTATCTGCTCCTGATCTACGGATATGGAATGATACTTCGATTCAACAGGAAGGGAATGTTCAACCTGACTGTAGGAAAGAGAGACTGGACGGATCAGCTGAGACTGAGGCTCAAAAGATATGTGCAGGCACTTGAGAAAGAAAATGTGGATTACAGAAGGATGACAGCTCCCGAGACAGCGCTCAGAGAACTGGGACCCGGGGATCTCGCGGTAATTTGTCCTTCCGAAAGCGAGCTCATGGCAGATGAAAAGTCCATCGTAAGGATGCTTTCACAGCTGAGGAAGCAGGATACCAGATTCGCATTCATCTATGATTCTTCAAACGGATGCAACGGGATAGAAGACTGGAAGAGGAAGAACGCCGACAGGCTCAGAATGGTAAAGTACGATCCTGACAGGCCGGAAAAGGAAATAATCATAAATTACTGATCAGAGGACAGAATAATGGTAGTAATAGACGTTAAGGGAAAAGGAAAGATAAAGATCGAACTTGACAGGAGTCAGGCTCCGATCACGGTAGATAACTTCGAAAAGCTCGTTAAGGAAGGCTTTTACGATGGGCTTACATTCCACAGAGTTATATACGGATTCGTCATTCAGGGCGGATGTCCCGAGGGAACGGGAATGGGAGGCCCGGGATACACTATAAAAGGGGAGTTCTCCTCCAATGGGGTCCCGAACAGCATTCCCCATGATAGAGGAGCGATCTCCATGGCCAGAGCCGCAGATCCGGATTCAGCCGGATCCCAGTTCTTCATCTGTCATGGAGATGCCAGATACCTGGACGGACAGTATGCAGCCTTCGGGCATGTTGTGGAAGGCATGGAAGTCGTCGATGAGATAGCAGAGAGCCTTACAGACTATGCTGACAGACCAATGCCGGAAGTAGTGATGGAGAAGGTCTATATCGAAGAATGAGCCTTGTGCTCATCCTTCGATAATGCACAAAAAAGGCTATTGATTTTTCCCGATCAGGTTGCTATTATTCTTAAGGAGAAAAATTGATCGGGCCGACAGTTGCAAAATCTGCAGATTTGATTATAATAACTTTGACGGGATTATAGCTCAGTTTGGTCAGAGCGCTACGTTGACATCGTAGAGGTCGTTGGTTCGAGCCCAATTAATCCCACCATTCCTGGGTTGCTTGTTATGTTCTCGTATGGTAAACCTACACTTCATATACGGGCAATCAGATCGTGTATCGGGATGCATGCTCTTCCAAGAGAAGCGCGAAGGTACAGTATGACGCCCACCTGCATTTAAGCGGGTTGCATTTTCGAAACAGACGACATACCTGGGGCTTATTTGATATGATTATTAGCCGAATAGTGTAACGGTAACACCTACGACTCTGACTCGTATTTTCTAGGTTCGAATCCTAGTTCGGCTGCCAAGACGCCATTAAGGCGTCTTTTTTGTATCGCTTACCATTTTTGCATATTTATTGATACCCATTCCTGCCTCTGATAAAATACATCTATATTATTAGAATCATTTTATTCGGAGGAATTATTCTATGGATATTTTCGAAAAGATGGAAATACCTCTGTTGAACAAGGTCCGCGAAGCGGGAGTCTATCCCTATTTTCATGAGCTCCAGTCCAGACAGGATACAACGGTAATCATGGAAGGCAAGCGCAGGATCATGCTCGGGTCCAACAACTATCTCGGCCTTACCACAAATGAGAGAGTCGTAGAGGCAGGGATAAAGGCCTTAGAGAAATACGGTACAGGGTGTTCGGGGTCCAGATTTCTTAACGGTACTCTCGACATGCACATTCAGCTGGAACATGATCTGGCAGAATTCCTCGGTAAGGAAGACTGTGTCACGTTCTCTACCGGATTCCAGTCCAACCTGGGCATCATAAGCGCAGTCGTAGGAAGACATGATTACGTTGTATGCGACAGAGAGAACCATGCCAGCATCTATGACGGCTGCAAGCTGTCATACGGCAAGATGGTCAGATATACCCATAACGATATGGATGACCTGAGGAGCAAGCTCGAGGCCATTCCTCAGAGCGCCGGTATACTCATCGTTACCGACGGAGTGTTCTCCATGGGAGGAGATATTGCAGATCTTCCCGCAATAGTGAAGCTGGCCAGAGAGTTCGGAGCCAGAGTGATGGTAGACGATGCTCACGGTCTCGGAGTCCTCGGAAACGGAGGAAGAGGCACGGCTGATTACTTCGGACTTACCGATGAAGTCGACATCATCATGGGAACTTTCTCCAAGTCCCTTGCAAGCCTTGGCGGTTATATGGCTACGTCACACAGAGTCGCCGATTATGTAAGGCACACTTCAAGGCCATTCATCTTCAGCGCATCTATACCTCCTGCATGCTGTGCAGCAGCACTTGAGGCACTTCATGTTCTTAGAGAGACCCCGGAACTCGTCACCAGACTCAATGATCTGGCTCTGTATATGAGAGAAGGATTCAAGAAGAGGGGCATCCCGATAAGAGAGAGCAAGACGCCTCTTCCGACACCATGCTCGACTCCTATCATACCAATATATACATATGAAGAGTTTGCCACACTTGCAAAGGCAAAGGAACTCTATGACAACGGAGTCTATGTGAACAACGTGCTTCCGCCCGCAACACCTGAGAATGAGTGCCTGCTGAGGACCAGCTATATGGCTACCCATACAAAGGAACTTCTCGAGGAAGCTCTCGACATATTTGAGAAAGTACTTGTGAAATGAACGGGAAAACAGCCGTCATTACAGGAGCATCCAGCGGGATAGGTCTTGCACTCGCAAGGCTGATGGTCAGAGAAGGCTATACAGTGTATAACCTTTCAAGAAGAGATGCCGGGACAGAAGGAGTCTGCCACATCAGTACGGACGTCACCTCCACAGAGAGTGTTAAGAATGCAGTCGAAGAGATCCTTTCAAGGGAAAAGAAGATAGACGTTCTCGTGTCCAATGCAGGATACGGAATATCCGGAGCGATCGAGAACACCGCTGAGGAGGATGCATTAAGGCAGCTGGACGTCAACTTCTATGGGCTGTTCAGGATATCGAAAGCCGTGCTTCCCATCATGAGAAAACAGAGACAGGGGAAGATCATTGCCATCAGCTCCGTCGCAGGAGCGATATCAATACCATTCCAGACAATGTATTCCGTCAGCAAGGCAGCGATCAATTCATATGTAATGGCTCTGGCAAACGAGGTTAGGCCTTTTGGAATCAAGGTGGCTGCAGTGCTGCCGGGCGATGCAAGGACGAACTTCACCATGGCAAGAGAGAAGAACGAAACGGATGATTCCGAGTACAGAGAAAGACTGGATAAGTCCGTTGCGGGAATGGAGAAGGACGAGCAGAACGGCATGACACCAGAATATGTGGCGAGCCGCATATACAGGGTCATAAGGAAGAAAACTCCAAAGCCCATGACTGTGGTGGGAGTGAAGTACAAAGTGTTTACAGTACTTTTCAAGATACTTCCTTCCCGGTTTGCTAACTGGGTCGTCGGAAAACTGTACGCGTAAAAATCAAAAAAGGTCGGTCTTTTATGACCGACCTTTATCTTTACATCCTGTTTTCAGACGGGATTGCCTTCACTGTCGAGAAGCGGGAGAGGCGCAAGGACCTTGATGTCAGTTCTGTTTATGGCATCTCCTTCGGCAAGGACCGCCATCTTTCCGACTATGATGCCGCCTGCCTTTTCAACGAGCTTCTCAAGAGCGAGGAGAGAGTTTCCTGTGCTTATGACATCGTCCACTATCAGGACCTTTTTACCATTAAGCAGGTTCACTTCATCTTCTCCGAGATACAGTTGTTGGCTTGACAGCGTGGTTATCGAGTTGACGGGCACGCTTATCGGGTTTGGCATGTAGACCTTGAGGCCTTTTCTTGCCACTACATATCTGGCTTTTCCGTTCTGCCTTGCCATCTCGTGAGCAACTGGTATGCCTTTGGATTCGGCTGTGATGATCACGTCATGTTCGGGAGCTATCTTCAGGAGCTCTTCTGCGCATCTTTCCGTGAGTTCACTGTCACCCAGCATTATGAAAGCAGCTATGCTGAGTTTATCGTTGAGAGGGCATACGAGAAGGTCTCTTTCAAGCCCTGCTACGTTTATTCTGAAATACTTGCTCATAATAATCCATCCTTTACCGATCAATACTGATCAATCAAAATCAACTTCAAATTCTGCGGGATCCTCTTCCTCGACCGGGACTCTTGAGATGTCTGCTCCGAGAGATATGAGCTTGTTCTCGATCCGGTCATAGCCTCTGTCTATATATTCGACATTGTA
>JAFRTU010000002.1 GCA_017439085.1 Clostridia bacterium
CATCCCTAATTATACTTAGTCAGGTGATTTTTTTGTGTAACTCATTGTCACCACCCGCATAGCAGGTGGTTTCTTGTCTCATACGACTCCTTTCTTTTAAAAGAAACTCGTTTTCGTATTCGACTGGGTCACGACCCGTAATAATAAAGAAAATGAGGATATCCAGCAGGATATCCTCATTTTCTGCTCATACGATCAATCATTCATATATCTTCTGTTTGTACTCCACTATCTTGGCATTCCTGATCCAGTTCTCATAGTATTCATCGTAATACTCGGACGACTTGCTTGCGATGAGGACTTTCTTAATGCCCTCCCTCGCTTCATCAAGAGGGATCTCCCTTTCTTCTGTTATCCTCACAAGCTTGATGATATAGTAGCCGAAATCTGATCCGGTCGGCTTTGAGATATCTCCTGCTTTTTCCAGTGACAGGGATGCTTCTACGAAATTCTTCTCATATGTGGTGAGCCCTTCATATACTCTGTAGCCTTCCTTTGCATATGCGGAGCCCTCTTTCATTCCTGGATCCTCTCCGTACTGTTCCAGCAATTCTTCATATGACTCTCCGGCCATTATGCGGTTATAGATCTGCTGTGCCTTGTCCCTGATCTTTGCCAGTTCCTTGTCTCTGAGTTCGTTTGCCTCATCGTCCTTCCCTGCTGCCCTGAGTTCGGAAAGTGTTTTCTGTACATCATCAGGAAGAGCTATGAGAAGGTTCTTCACATAGTAGAACCCTGCCGGTTCAAACAGATTGACAGACTCCATTGTATAGTTGTCATATGCTGATATATCCCTTAAAATGGCATTCTTCTGAATATCGAGGTAGGTATCGTAATAATTCTTGATAGCCTTTTCCGTCGGTTCATAATCAGCAGTTATCTGAGACTTTACGGATGTAATTATAAGCTCTTTAGTCCTTGCTCTTTCATATTCGCCGGTAGAGATGCCTCTGTATTTCAGTCTCTCCTCTATCCTCTTCTGCTTGACATATTCAAGATCGAGATTGGGATCCTCTGCAACCGTCTCTTCTGCAATGGACTGAGCTCCGCTCTCGATAGCCTGCTTGATGGAGGCTATCTCATCGTCTATGGTTTTTTTCATCTCTTCGGTCACGTCGGTAGACGCCATCTTGCTGCCATACTGCATGACCAGCTGATACTCTATAAGAGTTTTGTATGCGCTCTCAAGAAGGGTATTCCTGTCATCAATAAAATACTTGGTCTTCTCATTGTTATCAGTCAGATTATAATAGTTTCTGTATGCATGATAACAGTCGAGCAGATCCTTTTTGGTTATTGGCTGTCCGTTGACTGTAGCGACTATCTCATTCTCATCATCGTTTTCATTAATCACAAGCTTACAAGAGCTCAGGACCATGAGCATTACTATCAGCAGGACAAATAATCTCTTTTTCATAAGTCGTTTCCTGGAGGACATCCTCGCAGGATTCCTTTCCTATATATTGAATGAATCTCGGAAAAGCCCTGAACATTCAACCTTTATACAAAGGGAATTATACTTGATTGGATATTGATATGCAATCTGATAGACTTTTCAGAAATTGTAAAAAATCATCGTATCTTCTACCGGTTTTATGTCCGTAACGCAGATATGTTTCCTTTCCGTTCCTGATCTCTGCCCTTCCCTTTGTTTCAGAGAGGAGCTGTATAAGTTTCCCAGAATCCACCGTCACCTCTTTCGAAAATCTGAGTATCAGTACATCTCCTTGTCTCACCACGCTGGATAATCCTGCCTGCTCAGCAAAGCTTCTTATGATAGAAGTGATTATTAGATTCTGTACTTCAACAGGTACCGGCCCGAATTTATCTTGAAGCTCATCTCTGATCTCTCTTCCCCTTCTAACGGAGTCAAGATTGTATATCTGTTTATACGTATATATTTTCAGATTCTCATCTTCAATATAATCATTTGGGATATAGGCATTGAGTCCAAGGTTTACCGTGGATTCAACTTCAGCCCTGTTGCTTTGTCCAAGTGAGCTCATAACGGCTTCCTTGACCATCTTCACATACAGACTGTATCCAATGCTTGCCATATGGCCACTCTGTTCTGCACCGAGGATGTTGCCCGCTCCTCGAATCTGAAGATCCCTCATTGCTATCTTCATCCCACTTCCTAGATTCGTAAACTCCTTGATGGCTTCAAGCCTTTTTCTTGCACTGTCGGATGCCACATCTTCCGCAAAATGTGTAAAGTATGCATATGCCTGGTAGCTTGAACGTCCTATCCTTCCTCTGAGCTGATAAAGCTGTGCAAGACCGAACTTGTCAGCCTCATAGATGATCATTGTATTAACGGAAGGGATGTCTATGCCCGACTCCACTATGGTGGTGCATAGGAGGACGTCGTATTCATGCTCTATAAATGCACTCATATTCCGTTCACTTTCCTCTTCGGACATGCGTCCGTGAGCACAGATGACCTTCGCTTCAGGGATCCTTTCATGGAGCTCTTTAAGAAGCGGATCCATCTGCATGATCTTCCTGCAGACGAAATAGACCTGACCACCGCGGTTCATCTCATTCAGTATCGCATCTCTTACGAGTGTCCAGTCAAACTGAACGACAAATGATTGAACACTCTTCCTTATTTCTGGAGCGGAGTCGATCGTGCTTATGTCCCTTATGCCGGTCAATGCCATCTCAAGCGTCCTTGGGATAGGAGTTGCAGTAAGAGTAAGGACATCGACTGTTCTCTTCATATCCTTTATCTTCTCTTTATGGCTCACACCGAACCGGTGTTCCTCATCGATTATCAGAAGACCCAGGTTATGATACGTCACTTCCTTGCTGAGGAGTTTGTGCGTTCCGATGATAATATCGGTCTTTCCGCTGTTTATCCTTTCAATCGCAGTCTTTGGCTTCTTTGTATATCTTGTGATGATCTCGATATTTACCGGGAAACCTGAGAACCTCTCTCTGAAAGTAGTGTAATGCTGTCTTGCGAGAAGAGTGGTCGGCACAAGAACCGCGACCTGCTTTGAATCCATTACAGCCTTGAACGCTGCCCTCATGGCAACTTCAGTCTTGCCGAAGCCGACATCGCCCAGCAGGAGACGGTCCATTATCCTCGGGCTCTCCATGTCTTCCTTGATCTGTTCGATGCTCTCCAGCTGTCCCGGGGTCTCCTCGAATTCAAAATTGTTTTCAAATTCCGTCTGCCAGACAGTGTCCTTGGAGAACTTGAATCCCTCCCTGTTGGCGCGTTCCCTATAGATCGACACAAGGTCCTCCGCCAATTTTTTTACGGACTTCCTGGCTCTGTTCTTTGCAGATTCCCACTCCCTGCCTCCCAGTTTTGACAGGATCACGTTCTCATCATCGGGTCCTATATACTTATCGATCCTGGATATCTGGGAAACTGGAAGGAAAAGCTTGTCACCGTCTCTGTATTCGAGTTCCAGGAAATCCGCTACCGTCCCGTCGACTTCTTCCGTCTTGATCCCCAGATACCGTCCTTTTCCGTGCACTTCATGCACTACGATATCCCCAATCCCGAGATCTGCCAATTCAATGGTGTTTCCCTGTCTTCTGAATGAGCTTTTTCTCTCTTTGCGTTCTCTGAAGATGTCCCTTTCACATATGTACAGCAGTTTTTCCGGGCTTATCTCAAATCCCGTTTCAAGATCTCCCTTTACTATGGAGATGCCAGAGCTGTCCAGAATGGCGTTAATGGAATATGAAAGGCCTTCCTCCTGAAGAAGATCTCTGACCGAGCTCTCTCGGCGGTTCAGGAAGGCATATACCCTGTATCCCGCATCGAGTCTGTTTCTGACCGAGTCTATGAACAGATGGATATTGGAGTTGAATGAGACCATGTTCTTCCCCTCTAGATCGATGACCGTACCGGTCTTCAGTGCAGGATGATCGCTCAAGCCTCTGTAGTTTATGGAGCGATCTTTCTGATCATAAAGAAAAACGTCTGCATCAAAATAGGCTTCCAGTCCCGCTCCCGTAGCCTGTTCATCTTGGATCATCTGGGAGAGCATCTTTTCTCTTGTTTCTTTTCTGATCCTGGACTCGCTTGCCAGATGGTTCTCGTCCTCAAATACCAGAAGAGGATCGTTGCAAAAATCGAGAACACTGCTGTTTGCTCCTATTACCGAAAGGAATGCCTCGATGTTCAGAAGCGTCCCTGTCTCAGTCATCTGTTCAATATATCTTCCGCAGAGTTCCGGCATCTCCTTTTTCTTTGAATCAAGATATCTCAGCAGCATGTGCTGTTCATCTTCTTCAAGAATGTACTCATCGCTTGGCAGTATACTGACTTTATCAAGATTATCGCCGTATGATTTCTGGGAATCCTGGTCAAAATACCGGATCGATTCTACTTCGTCATCAAAAAAAGTGATTCTGACGGGGTCATCCTTGTCAGGAGAGAAAAACTCCAGTATCTCTCCTCTTCCCGAATACTGCCCTACTGTCTCGATAAAGCTTGAATACTGATATCCGAGTTTTATTAGAAGGTCCCTGAAACTTGAAGGATCGATCACGTCCCCTACGGAGATCTCTCTGAAGGAGCCTACTATCCTGTCCCTGTCCCTCATCCTCATGAGAAGATTGTTAAGGGAAAGGAACGTGACCCCTCTAGAGGCTGCCATCTTTCCAAAACACCTTATCCTCTCATGTTTTGATTCTGAGCTCTGGGACTCGACATACCTGAACTCTATATACTGTTCAGGAAGATATCTCTTCTCGGGATAGTCATAGGAATCAAATGTCCTGTGGGCAGTGTAATCATCCTGGAGGACATAGACGATCTCCCTCTCCGTATTCATGTAAAGATAGTGAAGGAGCTGTATCTTAAGTTCCGAAGGCACACCAACAAGCGTACAGGACTGTTTTTCCCGTACGCTTGAAATGACATCCTTTATTTTCGGTATCTCGCCTATCAAGCCCGTGATATCTGCCAATTATCTCTCCTAACTCTTGGAACTGAATCTCTGCTGAGCCGCTTCCATTCCCTCGAAAATGATCATATCTGCAGCATCCGCTGCCTCTTCGGCGGTCGCATCGTATGTCTCAAGCTCCGGAAATGGGATCTTGGACGTTACGTAATCCATCAGTCTTACCTGTTCTTTAGGAGGTGCACCGATACCGAATCTGACCCTTGCAAACTGATTAGTCCCGAGGGCTTCTATTACCGACTTCAAACCATTATGGCTGGGAAGGGAATGGCCTTTGTCCCTTATCCTCAACTTGCCGAGTTCTATGTCCTTATCATCATATATGACCACCAGCCTGCTCACAGGGATCCTGTAATACTTCATAAGTGCCGCAACGGATACTCCGCTGTTGTTCATGTATGTGTGAGGCTTAAGGATGAAAACCTTAACGCCTTCTCTCTCATATTTTGCAAGTACTCCCTGGAATTTGCAGTTTCTGAATCGGCAATGATGCTTTTTTGCCAGCTTTTCCACGGACATGAAACCGGCATTATGCGGTGTCATCTTATATTCATTTCCGGGATTTCCCAGACCAACTACTAGAAAGGTTTCATTCACGATGAATCTTATATCTCCCTTTTGCCCAGCCTTCTCTTACCATCTGCTTTGATCTTCCTATCGCAAGAGCATCGGCGGGTACTTCTTTGGTTATTGTTGTTCCTGCAGCGATATATGAACCCTCTCCGACTTCCACCGGAGAAATGAGGTTCGTGTTGCATCCGATAAACGCTCTGTCACCGACCTTTATCCTGTGTTTTTCCTTGCCGTCAAAGTTTACGAACACTACGCCGCACCCGATGTTGATGTCTTCTCCGAGGTCTGCATCCCCAACATATGTGAGATGAGATATCTTGGTCCCATCTCCTATCACTGCATTCTTGGTCTCAACGAAGTCTCCTATCCTGCAGTGGTCCCCGATCTTGGTACCGGGCCTCAGATATGCGTTGGGACCAACCTTGCTGTATGAACCGACTTCTGCGCTTAGAAGTACTGAATTCTCTATTGTTGTATGGTCGCCAACCTTTGAGTCTCTTATCCTGGATCCCTGATAGAGGATCGTTTCAGATCCTATATCAGTCATGCCTTCAAGGATCACGCCCGGATATACAGTCGTGTCACGGCCGATCTTCACTCCACAGTCTATATAGGTATTCTTAGGATCTATGAGCGTCACTCCGTTCCTCATCAGATCTTCGTTTATCCTCTCCCTGAGTTTCTCGGATGCATATGCCAGCTGAACTCTGTCATTCACACCGATGCTCTCAACGGGATCGTCAAGAGATATGCTGCCTATCTTTTTGCCCATAGAATACAGATGCCTTACAGTATCCGTAAGATAGTATTCCTTCTGAGCATTGTCAGGTCTCAGCATGTCCAGGGCTTCCATGAGATCTGCCGTCCTGAAACAATAGATGGAGATGTTGAGTTCTTTTATCTTCTTCTGTTCTTCGGTGCAGTCTCTGTCTTCTATGATGTCACAGACGTCTCCGTTCTTATCCCTTACAATCCTTCCGAAAGCAGGAGTCTTCTCCGGAATGGCTGTCAGGAGCATGCATGAAAATGTCCTATCATTCTTTATGGCTTCCACAAGACGGTTGATGCTCTCTTTTCTGATGAGAGGCATGTCCCCTGCAAGAACAATCGTATATTCGCTGTCTTTAACGGCCTCCCTCGCAGTCATGACAGCATGTCCTGTCCCAAGACGCTGCTCCTGATGAACATAGGTGAAGCGATCCTCTCCGAGAGTTCCTTTCAGGAGTTCTCCTTCTCTTCCGTAAATAAGGACCGGCTTATCGGAGATCCCTTCAACAGAAGATGCCACCCATTCGACCAGGGTCCTGCCTGCAGCCTTGTGCAGCACTTTCGGCAAAGAGGATTTCATCCTAGTACCTTCTCCTGCCGCCAGAATTACAACCTTGAACTGTTCCATATAACTCTCCTTATTCGAAAATCGTGTCGACCTGGCCTCCGCCAAGACATTCATCACCTGAATACAGCACCGCATACTGGCCCGGTGTCACTGCCCTCTGTTTTTCATATGTATCTATGAGCACGGAATTATTCTCCACATATACATGGACCTTCTGATCCGGCTGCCTGTACCTGAACTTTGCCATGCAGTCAAATTCCTTGTATTCTACAGGATTAATGAAATTAAAATCATTTACTATTATCACATGAGAATACAGCTCCGGGCTGTCTTCCCCCTGTTCCACATAGAGGATATTGTTCTTGAGATCCTTTTCGACTACGAACCATCTCTCTCCGGTTCCCCTTCCTCCTATATTTAGGCCTCTTCTCTGTCCAAGAGTGTAATACATGAGTCCTATATGCTGTCCTATGTATTCGCCTTTATGTGTTCTTATCTCTCCCGGCTGAGCAGGAAGATATCCCTGAAGGAACTTCCTGAAATTCCTCTCCCCAATAAAACAGACTCCCGTTGAATTCTTTTTATCTGCCACTGGGATACCTGCCTCTCTGGCTATGTCTCTTACATATTCCTTAGTATATCCTCCTACGGGAAATTCTACTCTTGCAAGCTGATCTCCTGAAAGAGCACATAGAAAATAAGACTGGTCCTTCCTCTCATCGCGACCTTTTAGCAGACGGTTTCCTCCAAGTCTGCTCACTCTACAGTAATGTCCTGTCGCTATGTTCTCGCAACCAATTTCCATGCAGTAATCCAGAAAGGCTCTGAACTTGATCTCCTTGTTGCAGAGTACGTCAGGATTCGGTGTCCTTCCCTTCTTGTATTCCTCCAGGAAAACCGTGAAGACCCTGTCCCAGTATTCTTTTGAGAAGTTGACAGAATAGTACGGAATATCCAGCACCTCACAGGTCCTTCTGACATCTTCAAAATCCTGATCTGCAGTACAGACTCCGTTTTCATCCGTTTCTTCCCAGTTTTTCATGAACACTCCGATGACGTCATATCCCTGTTTTTTCAGAAGATATGCACTGACTGCCGAATCGACTCCTCCGGAAATGCCCACAGCTATCTTTTTCTTCATATCTCTCTACCTTGTTGTTATACGCAAAAAAGCCCTGAGATCGTCCTCTAGGGTTGTCTATATTATACAGCATACCCCTATTGTTTTGACAGATATTATAAATGACCATATCATTATAATTGAGACAACAAAAAGGAGATTCATCATGATAAACTTCGCAGTTATAGGTACAAATTTCATAACAGAATACTTCCTTTCCGCAGCTAAGAAATGTGAGAACTTCCGTCTTCTCGGAGTCCACTCCAGAAATGCCGACAAGGCCCATGCCTTTGCAGATAAATGGGATGCTGAAAAGATATATACTGACTACGATGTTCTTGCATCTGACAGAGAGATCGATGCAGTCTATATAGCTACTCCGAACGGAACGCACAAAAATCTCGCGTTACAGATGCTAAACAGTAAAAAGCATGTGATAGTCGAGAAATCCGCCGCAGCCAATTCGAGAGAATGGCAGGAAATGATCACTTGCGCCAAGAACAACGGAGTTGTCCTCCTTGAAGCACTCAGGACCGTATATAATCCCAACTACCATCTGCTACAGACTCTTCTCCCAAAACTGGGAACTATCAGAAGAGTTGTCCTATCCTGCTGTTCATATTCCAGCAGATATGACAATTTCAGAAACGGCATAATAGAAAACGCATTCAGACCCGAACTCGCTAACGGAGCGCTCATGGATCTCGGCGTATATGCCCTGAGTTTTCTTGTCGGACTATTCGGTGCTCCAAAGGAAATCAAAGCCTCTGCTATAATCCTTAAGGACAGCATAGACGGCGTGGGATCCATTACATGCACATATGACACTTTTCTTGCGGATGTAATGTACGGAAAAGTCTCTCCTGCATCCAATATATGCGAGATCCAAGGTGAAGAAGGCTTTATAAGTATCACCGGCATGAACGCTCCAACAGCCATAACGGTAAAATTGAGAAACGGTGAGATCATAACTCCCGAACTTGAGAGTGCTCCCTTCCCTTCAGATCTCATATATGAAGTCAGAGCCTTTACAGACATGGTACTTAAAAATGACGGATCTGAAGATAGACAGAACCTCAGGACCAAACAAGTCCTCGAGATTATGGATGAGGCCAGAAAACAGCAGGGCATAATATTCCCGAATGACTTAAAAAATGTATAAATCCCCCTGTTTTACTGATTTGTGGAACAGTATGTAATTGTAAAACAAAGAACTTTTCTATATACTTGTATAGGAAAGTTTTTTTATAAGGAGATAAGTTATGGATACCAAACAGATTCTCGAACAGGCAGCTAAACATGTAGCTGAGGGTCTCACAAAGATCGACCCGGCTCAGGTTGACGCTCTTGCTAAGGGTATTGCTAAGGCAAATCGTGTATTCGTCACCGGATGGGGACGCGCAGGAAATGTTGCTGGCATATTGGGAATGGATATGTCTCAGATCGGTAAACTTGTTTATCGTGTAGGAGACAACAATACCCCTTCTATTCATGAAGGTGATATTCTTCTCGTAATGTCCGGCTCAGGAAATACAAAGACTATTTCCATTATCGCCAGCGAAGCAAAGGCATTCGGTGCTGAAGTAGGCCTCATTTCTACAAGTGCTGAGTCCATCATCGGAGAGATAGCAGATTACAACGTCGTCATTCCGCGCGTTGAAACTCCTATGAACAAGATCATGAGAGAGAGAAGACCTCCTCGCGATCCTAAATTCAAGGGAACTGCCGGAACACGTGAAGTATGGCCTCTCACGGATGAGGAAAGAGCTCTTATGACTCTTGATCAGATGGAAGTCACATATCAGATCGCATTCACCCTCAATGAAGTAATTCAGCAGAAGGTCATGGAAGAGATCGGCGAAACAGTCGAAGCAGTACATTATTATCACAACAGTCTTGAGTAAGAAAGGATAAACACATGGTAGATATCAAAAAACTCCTTGATTGTGCCGGAAAGAACATTGCCGAGACACTCAATCAGGTTGATGTAAATCAGATCGAAGAAATAGCTCAGGCTATCTCCAAGGCTAAGAGAGTATATACAGCAGGATGGGGCCGTGCAGGAAACATCATTCGTATACTCGGAATGGACATGTCCCAGATCGGAATGGTCGTATTCTGCGTCGGTGATAACGGAACACCTTCCATTCATCCCGGAGATATCCTTCTTATCAACTCCGGTTCCGGAAACACCAAGACCATCGCTGTGATCGCTCAGCAGGCAAAAGAGCAGGGCGCTACAGTTGCTCTGATCTCCGGTTCCGATCCTACAAAGTCCACAATCGGACAGATCGCAGACATCAACGTTGTCGTTCCGAGACTTAAGAAGGACCTCAGCTTTGAGATCAAGAGACCTGATCCGGCTAAGGCAGTAAACAAAGGCCTTGGCGTAAGAGTTGACTGGGGTCTCACGCCCGAACAGAGAGATGAACTTGCTTATGCAAACATCACAGGATATTATGAATCCTCCTTTGCACTGAACGAAGTCATTCGCAGAAGAGTCATGGAACTCATCGGAGCTAAGGACGAAGATCCTATGTACTATCACAACAATCTTGAATAATCAGTATTATTCGAAAGATACAAAAGCCTTTCGGGATATCCCCGAAAGGCTTTTTTCTGTTTTATGGTTTATTCATCCAGCCCGAGAATGAGCAGCATGTTCCGGCAGATGTTCCTGTCTAGTTCCACATATCTTGAAGGCGTTCCTCCGGGATTGTATCTGCGTATTATCTCGTCTGTGATCCTTTCAGCCTCAGGAAGTTCATTCAGTTCAACAAGAGCGGGGTGCAGAAGCATATCATTATCTTTAACTCTCTTTCCCAGACTCTTTCTGGCTGCCAGATCCTCCTGAACAGCGTTCATATGCCTCCAGCCTTGGAATCTCTGATATGCATTCCATCTCAGATGCTCCGCATCGGAAAGGCTTATCAGATTCTCCTGATCATTAAGCCATCTCCTTACGAAATCTACCTCATCCTCATTTCCAGTTCTCTTTGACAGCACATACTCGTATTTAAAATCGAGAGCAAGTGCTTCGTTGAAAGAAGAATCCTGATTGATATATGAATAGAAGCCGGTATACTCCAATATCTCCTCTCTGTCCTCATAGTTCCTGTTGAATATGCGTGGGTATATATCCGAGAAATATGCAAGGTGAACTCTCTTTGCAGCTTCTTCAAGCGAGGGAGACAGAAGTCTGTTAAGATCATACAGTTCCTTTTCATTTCCGAAGAACTCCAAGCCATCATGCCCGGTTATCACATCATATAGTTCAGGGGACTTTATTCTGGCACATATTGGAGGATATGACATGTCTCCGCTCCTGCTTCCAAAGAACCTCATGATCCTCTTTGAAGTCTCATAATTCGATTTGTCGTTTCCTGTGGCCACGAATATGACATCCGGTCTTTGTATATCTTCAAACAATCTGCTGATGGCATAGGTGTCCGTATCTGCTATATGGAATCTGATATCGTAGTTCTTGTCCGGATTATCTGTATTACCTATATACTCCTCTTCAGAAAGATTAAAAACTTCGGGATACGCTTCCTTCAGCCCGGAAAGTATCTGCCTTGCATTCTTGTCTATAACATGGACCGTATAATCACTTTCAGGTTCTATCATTAAGATTACGGAATGTCTTAGCAGTTCTATTCCGAGTCCTCCTGCTCCGATTATCACGATCTCCTTGTGAGGCTTTCCTGCAAGAATATATTTATATCTGGCAAGTATATCTATGGCCTGTGATGCATATATATCGATGGGTCTCAGATTGATATCGGCTCCAAAGGTGTTATCTATATCCCTGATAAGCTCTATGCTCGAAGCAGCTGCATTGTATCTGACCGTTACGTTCTGCTTAACGTATCCAGGACTGTTGATCAGATGCGAGCAGAGTGCACTCAGAAGTGCAAGGCCGTTCTTGCTGTCATGCTCCAGAAGGTAGAAAGTGTATATCTTTTTTTTGAAGACCCGGAACTCAGCAACTCCTTTTTCCAGCTTCATTGCACCTATTGCCGAGGCTCTTTCCTGCATCTCCTCAGAAGAATCCTGGTCAAAAGCACAGAACACGATCAATTCCCCGGGTCTTTCTTTTTTTATGCTCTCAGCAAGGAGTAGCGACCTGTCGTTAAGAGAAGAGAAACAATGCATTTTTCTATAGAAGGTCAGTTTCAGGAATTCAACCAGATGCCTGGAAAAACTGATCAAAAAAGCAGATGTAGCAAGCGGACCAAGGATATAAAACAGATATAGGAGTGCCTTATATGCTATCGTAAGGATGGACTTTCCCGTAAAAAACTCTGCAACTTCCTGATTTGCACCCATGGTTATTACGGACAATCCGTATCTGAAGCTTTTGAACAGAGTAAAAAGGTAATCTCCGGTCTCAGCAAAGAAATAAGGAAGGACGAGGACCATAACGGCTATTGAGATCCCGCTCGTAAAGAGCCCAGAACTCACCCGGAAGTTGTTCCTCTCCTGAATTGCTCTGTATACAGCATATGAAAAGACAGCAATGGCTATCAGAAAATTGATCAACATATCTGCTCCCCTTAAGTCAATAAGTATAAATAAATGATATCATAAATACAGCGGTCTAAAATATGCTCCATAGCAGAACATGGCCCCAATAGACGGACAAGGAAGATCTTTTATTTCATGTTAGATACCGATACATCAATCAATCCGGCTCCCGTGGCTGAGCGTTCATACAAGGCTTTTATCAGCTATCGTCACAAGCCTCTCGACAGGACGGCGGCAGAGATGATCCAGAAGCATCTTGAAAGATACAGAGTACCAAAAGAATTCCGGGAAACTGTAGGAGGAGACCGTTTAGGAATAGTATTCAGAGACGAAGATGAACTTCCTGCATCATCCAGTCTGTCAGACAGTATCACATATGCCCTCGATCATTCAGAATATCTAATCGTCATCTGCACTCCCGATCTTCCGGATTCCAGATGGTGTGAGCAGGAGATACGTTATTTTACAGAGAAAAAAGGGCGGGACAAGATCATTGCAGTCCTTGCAGACGGTGAGCCCGGCGAATCCTTCTCTCCGTACATGCTCCACGAATTTGACGAAAACGGAGACATAGTCTCTGATAGAGAGCCTCTGGCGGCGAACATCAAAGGGCCTAATCATACAATAGACAAAAAGTCTTTCAAAAAAGAGATAGTTCGTCTCTATGCAGCACTCATAGGATGTCCTTTCGACAGTCTGTGGCAAAGGGAAAAACGCCGTCAGAACAGCCGACTCATAGGGATCCTGAGCGGAGTCATGCTCCTGCTTTCTCTTTTCCTCGGTATAGTTATATCAAACAACATTCGCATTTCCGAAAAGAACAAAGAGATCCAGAAACAGATGTCTTCGATGTACATTGATGCCGGGTTTGAGAGCCTCCAAGAGTTTGACATCAAAGGCGCCGCGAAAAACGCATTGCTCTCATATGAAAGTGACTCAAAGGACATATATGATCACAGGATAGAGGCACTTCTTTCCCAAGTCCTCAATGCATATAAAAAGGATAATGTACGTCCTGAAATACTCTATGAACAGTCCGTAGGTATCGCTGACATCCTACCCGTTGACAGCAAAAAAATCGTATATATCTCTGATGAGGCTGGGTATGTCCGCTGCATAGACGTGAATACAGGAAATGCCAAGTGGACTTCTCTCACAAACAGACAGCTGCAAAAAGAGGGGCCTACGCGTCTTTTCCTTTCTTCTACAGGCGACATCATCTGCCGAGACAATGATGCCATTACTTTGCTTGCTGCTGATGACGGAAGCCAGATATGGAGATATGACTATCAGATGCCTATCGGCACGACTTTCAGAGCCATCTCGCCTGACGGGAAGTTTTTCGCCCTTATTGACAGGATCGACGGTAAATATCATCTTCTTATCCTCGACACTCTGACTGGGGAGATCCATTCAGAGACTGAGATTCCTTATTTTGCATATACTACAGGCACGGATAATGACTGGTATTATTTCGGAAGTGCTTTCTCTGCTGATTCCCGTATACTGGGTCTTGCGTATTATACCGTACCGGACACCGAAGATGACTATGAATTTGGCTATCTGTTCATGACGATCGATACAGATACATGTGAAGTATTGCATAAATATATCTTAGAGGACTATGAGAGCTCCCGAGACATATTCTTCGGACTTAATGTCGAAAACAGAACCGGAAATCTGTTCTATGCTCAATATCACAACAGTTATGGCGGCATAATGACTTCCCATATAGACTGGAGTAATGAATCTCATAAGAGGGAGTTCACAAACTTCACACTCAGCCAAACTTCCTACTGGTATACTGCCCATTATCCGGAAGCTGTTTTTAGTGATGACCTTGCCGTTGTCTTCTGTGAACGGACGATCCTTATTTTCAACATTCATGACGGAACATTCTTAAAAAGCTATGAATACACTGGAGATATCATTAACGGATTCTGGGTTGATAAAGGTGAGGAAGTGGTTCAGTTCTTTACTTCTTCGGGTACCGTTGTTTCCTGTGATCTTGAGCATGGTGAGTATGTCCTTAACAGAATGAACGAACAACCTCTAAACCATGACAATGTAATTCTTGCGGCGAGCATAAACGGAGGTCTCTTTAATGATCAGGGTTATGGCAAGGGCACATACCTCAGTGTTTCCGGAGATCATAAAGAAAGGCTCCTTGTCATTACGGTCTCATCAGATGATACTGTCGTTGAGATCGATCCAAAAATTGAGGATTATTATACTGTCAGCGTGTCGGAGATCCCCGGTTCTTCTGATCTCATGCTCTTTATAATGCAAACCGAATCTGACACTATCCTTATCGTGAACAGCATCAGTGGGAAGATCAAAGAAAGGTATCCGGTAGGCGGAAAGCTATATTCAGAGTGTTATCCACTCGATGAGAAGACATTCATCTGTGAAAATATCATATATCATCTCGGTAAAGATCCTGAGTATCTGGAGGGACTTAATGAGGACAGCTGGAGTTCGTTCTATTTCAGAGATTGCATTAACTTGCGCCTGCCGACAGGCGAGGTCATGTCTCTGTCGTTAAGTCATTATAGAAATGGAGGATACTACAGACGCTTCTGGATCAACGGTAAAGTCCCCGCTTCAGGTGGATTTATACGTTATCCTGCCAAGATCGAAACATCAAGTTATGGTTCCTTGTTCAAAGCAGGTACCAACGGCTCGTTCGTTGAAGCAGTATCCTCAGCATCCGGGAACAGGATCCTGCTATACTTTGATCCTTTGAATGACTGCTTCTCTACCTTCGATTCTCCATATGCTGATGACGACAAGATCATCCTGAGTATAGGCAATGAGTCCGGAGTTTTTGCTTCATTCGGTGATGCGGGATTATATCTCTACAGTACCGATCCGAAATCCAAGAAAAAAATAGAAACTCCATATTCAGCTTTTGAGATCATCGATATGTGTTTTTCGACAGATGACAGATATTTGATCGTTCTTACCAAATCAGGAAAGATAGAGTGCTTAGATGTTTCTTCTGGAGATGTAATGATGTCTGAGCCTACAGATTTACCAACTCTTCATCTGGAATATGTTGAATCGATGAATGTATTCTCGGGAGATACTGATGATTTCTTCTGTCTGTTGATAAAAAACAGCCTCAGTGGCTACTCGAAATGGTACAAGATTGACAGTTCTTCCTGGATCGTTGTTCAGCAAGCTGATAATGCTGCATGCCTGCATAAACAGCAGAATCACCTCATCATAGTATCAAACGGCAGTATCCTTATTTATCCTGTGCACACCCTTACTGACCTAGTAGGATCAGCCAGGATCTATATACAGGAATAGAGTTCAAAATACAAAAAAGGGAGTAGTCATACCGGCTACTCCCTTTGTATCATATGGTTCTTTAATTATTTATCCGACTGCTCTATGACTCTTTCAGGCACTTTTGCAAAGAGCGGGCTTACGGATACCCTATTATGGACTCTTGATACGGCTTCTGCGAACAGTGGAGCTGCAGAGATGGTAAGCATCTTCTTGGAATCCTGAATATAAGGATTCTCAACAGTATCCGTGCTTATAACTAACTCTATCGGACTCTCCTCTATCCTCTTTACGCCGGATTCTCTTAAGATATTGTGTCCCAGGCAAGCAATGATCTTTCTTGCGCCTTTCTGCTTGAGGACATTTGCTATATCAATGAGCGTTCCACCGGAAATACTGAAATCATCAACAATGAGGCAATCCTTTCCGTCGACCTCACCTATGAGTTCCAGTATCTTAGCCTTCTCATCATGAGCTACTCTCGTCTTATCTCCGATAGCTACCGGAGTTCCGAGATAATCGGCATATTTCCTTGCATTTTTTGCAAAACCGGCATCAGGGGATACTACGACGAGATTCTCGGTTGATATGTGTCTCTTGACGGCTTCGCAAAGAATAGGAAGCGAATAAAGGTGATCTGACGGGATTCTGAAAAAACCCTGGATCTGAGGAGCATGAAGGTCCATCGTAATGAATCTGTCTGCACCTACAGCCTCGATACAATCTGCACAAACTCTTGCTCTTATGGACACTCTGGGCTCGTCTTTCTTATCTCCCTTTGCATAACCGAAGTATGGTACTATGAGGGAAATGGAGCTTGCACTGGCTCTCTTGAAAGCATCTATCCAGAAAAGGATCTCTACAAGCTCGTTATTCGGATCAAGTCCTATCGGCTGAACAAGATAAACATCACTGTTTCTGACGGTCTCTTTTATCTTGACGAATATATTACCATCTGAGAATTGTATCACTTCGGAATTGCCGAGCTCAGTTCCCAAATAATTGCACATCTTTCTTGCAAAACTCTGTCCAGATTTTCCTGCAAAAATCTTTACGTTGCCTGATTCGTTATGCATCGATTTATCTCCTAAAAAAGATTTCCTTTTCAGATTTCCCTATTGCTATTACGTATAAAATAATAACACAAAAAAGGCCTTTCTATCAATGAAATAGGCATAACAGCGCACATTTTTGTATGCCTTGTTTTCTTTTTTTCATTGAGGTTCAAATAATAGAAAAACAGAAGAGTTGTTACTCTTCTGTTTTTTCCTCAGAATTGATCTGCTCTTTTGAAAAGAGTTCCTCAAATTCTTCTCCGGTCAACTTTTCTTTTTCCTTGAGTACCTTTGCAATAAGATGAAGCTTATCAAGATTTGCATTAAGGATCTCAGTAGCCTTGTTCATGCTGGAGACCATGATCTTCTTAAGCTCCTCATCGATCTTTGAGGAAACTTCTTCACTGTAAGATTTGGACTGTACAATCTCTCTTCCAAGAAACACTTCTTCACTGTTGCCATGGAAGACAGGTCCGATTTCATCATTCATTCCGTATTTTACGATCATGGATCTTGCAAGCTTTGTCGCCCTCTCGATATCGTTGCTTGCCCCGGTTGTAATATCTCCGATTACAAGCGCTTCTGCAGCTCGTCCTCCCATCATCATGGTAATTTCATCAAGCATCTTCGACTTGAAATAGTGAGTCTCATTCTCATCAGGAAGCGTCATGGTGTATCCCGCTGCCATTCCCCTCGGAATAATAGATATTTCATGAACGTCATCACAGTTCGGAAGAACCTTGGCACAGATTGCGTGTCCCACTTCGTGATAAGCCGTGACCGTCTTATCCTTATCGGTCATTACTCTGCTCTTCTTCTCAGGTCCAGCCACAACTCTCGTTATAGCCTCTTCTATTTCATCCATGCCTATTTCGGTCTTCTTAAACCTTGCAGCAAGTATAGCAGCTTCGTTCAGCACATTTTCGAGATCAGCACCGGAAAAACCAGGTGTCCTCTTTGCTATTACCTTGAGATCTATCTCTTTGCCCAAAGGCTTTCTCTTGGCATGGACCTTAAGAATCTCCTCTCTTCCTTTCACATCAGGAAGATTAACCACTATCTGTCTGTCGAATCTTCCAGCTCTTAAAAGTGCCGGGTCAAGTATGTCGACTCTGTTTGTTGCAGCAAGTACGATAATTCCTTCATTAACAATAAATCCGTCCATCTCAACAAGGAGCTGGTTAAGAGTCTGTTCTCTTTCATCATGGCCGCCTCCGAGTCCTGCTCCTCTCTGTCTGCCGACAGCATCAATTTCATCTATGAAAATGATACACGGGGAGTTCTTTTTCGCTGTATCAAAGAGGTCTCTGACTCTTGCTGCACCCATTCCGACGAACATCTCAACGAAATCAGACCCGGTTATGCTGAAAAAAGGTATCCTTGCCTCTCCTGCGCAAGCTTTTGCAAGCAAAGTCTTGCCGCATCCTGGAGGTCCTACAAGAAGCACGCCTTTGGGAATCCTTGCTCCGAACTTGGTAAACTGCTTTGGGTTCTTGAGAAATTCGACAACTTCCTGAAGTTCTGCTTTCTCTTCGTCTGCTCCGGCCACATCGTCAAATGTCTTGTCGATGTTTTCTCCCATTGTCATTTTGGCTCTGCTCTTTCCGAAGTTCATCGTCTTTCCGCCCTGGGTCTGACGATACATCATGAACCACAGGAATCCGAGCATTACTAACGGAAGTACATAAGGAAGTATTATGTCTGTCAGTATGGAGCTGGTCTTTGCCTCTCTGTATGTGATCTTAATGGAAGATTCGGAAAGATCCTCCTGATCTATTGCAGCCTTTATATCTGCGTCGAATTGATAGTATGAAGGAACATATACAGTATAGTCATACTTGTCCGGGAAGGACTTTTCATCTATTTCAGAATCCTTCTTGAGTGCCACGGCATTATATCCTGAAACGGATATATTCACTATCTCGCCCTCACTCAGCTTTTTCAGAAAATCTGTATATCCCAGTTGCTTCATGCTGGTATTATTGTTGCTAACTATAGTCTGTGCTATAAAAAAGATCGTTACCAGCAATATGATATAAATAAGCGGTCCTTTTAAAAATTTTTTCAAATCCTTCTGCTCCTTTTTCAAACGCTGTATATCTCAGGCTTTAATACTCCAACATATTTCAAGTTCCTATATTTTCCTGCAAAATCAAGTCCATACCCCACGAGGAACTTATCTGGTACTATAAAGCCAACGTAGTCAGGCATTATGTTTGCCTCTCTTCTTTCGACTTTGTCAAGGAGACAACAACTCTTTACTGTCCTGGCTCCTCTGCTCAGGAAGATCTCCCTTAATGCATAAAGAGTATTCCCTGAGTCTATGATGTCCTCTACTATCAGCACGTCTTTTCCAACTATGTTTGTCTCAAGGTCATAGAGGACTCTGACATTTCCTGAGGACTTTGTCCCGGCTCCGTAGCTTGAGACTCTGATGAAATTCATCTCCATAATAATGTCCATCTCCATCATGAGATTGACATAGAAGATCACCGCTCCGTTCAGCACTCCGACCATCAGAAGATCCTTGTCTTTGTAGTCTTCCTGTATCTTGGCAGCAAGTTCCTTAATCTTTCCCTTAATGGTATCTTCATCAAACAAAATTTCTTCGATATCTCTTTTCATAGTCCCTCTTCGTATGTCAGTTTCAAGACATTTTTAGTATCTATTCTAATCCTGAGCAGGTCACTCAGGCTTTTTCCGATTATCCACAGGATTACATCGTCCTTTGCCAGAAGCAGAATCCTGTCTCTGTCCTCTCGATCGACTTTACTGTCGATAAACCAGTCTTTGAGTTTCTTATGTCCTTTCACTCCAAATGGTGCAAAGACATCTCCTTCCCTTCTTGTTCTTAATACACATCCTTCAGGAAGCGCATCCCCGTCAATATACTGTATAAGGCTGGTCTTCTCAGGGAATGCCAGCGGCTTTTCCTCTTCCTCAATCCTTAAAAAGGCTCCATTAGGCAAAGGATTATTTCCCTTGTCTACAGGGTAAAAAGAAGTATCCTTAATTGTAGCTTTTTTATTTCGAATTATCAATAAACCATAGGATATCGCTACGTCCATTCTACTTGTTGAGTAGCGTTTTCCGGTCTTTTCCTCCATTGCAAGCTTCAGTATTCGTTCAACATCATTCTGTGTGATATCCTTCAGCTTTCCGATCGCGGTCATGATGCCTTTTCGTATTATCCTTTTCCTTATCACCGGTTCATAGGTTCTCAGTTTGCCGATCTCTATCCTTACATCATTACCTGCTCCCGAAACCTGTATACTGTTAAATGCACCTTCGGCAATGCCATCGAGATAAGCATCTTCTTCCTCAAGTATCTTGGAAGTTCTGAATATGTTATTGACCGCTCCTTCGTTAATGCTCTCAAGCTCCCTTATTATGTGTGCCCTTATTCGGTTTCTGGCCAAAGAAAGATCATCATTTGTGGAATCATGCCTGTAAGGAATGCCTTGTTCCTTTGCATACTCTTCTATCTCTTTTCTGCTCACGTCAAGAAGCGGTCTGATATATGGCCCGCTAAGATATTTCATCCCTCCGAGCCCGCTTACTCCTGCCCCTCTGATCATGTTGAATAAGGTGGTTTCTGCAGAGTCACTCATATGATGAGCAACAGCAATCTTATCCGCGAATCCTTTTTTGATACATCTTTCAAAGAAAGCATATCGTCTGTCTCTGGCGACCTCCTCAAGATTAGTCTTTCCTTCATTCATATGATCCGGTACATTTCCGTGTTCAGTCGTGATGGAAATGCCTCGCTCTTTGCAAAAGCTTTCAACAAAAAGCAGATCCTCTTCAGATTCAGCACCTCGGATACCATGTTCAAAATGAAGAGCTTTGACTTGGCACTCAAGTTCTTCACTCAGTTTCCCAAGAACAGACAGCAATACCATGGAATCTGCTCCGCCGCTGACTCCAACTGCTATGATATCTCCTTTTTCTATTAGTCCGAATTCTTTGATGGTCTTCAAAACTTTTGCTTCAAGATCTGACATTTATCGTATGGATACTCCGTATATCTTCTGACCTCTTGTTCCCACCACTATCCTGTCTCCCATCATTGCAGGAGTTGCTTCGATGTTTGCCCCAAGAGATAAACTGTCAATTATTTTGCCATCTACTCCTCTTATCAGATGCATCATTCCACCGGAATCACACTGTACTATGAGACTATTCCCCGCCTCATCATATGAAACTACTGGAGAACTCCATGCATAGTTCTTCATATGTGTGCTCCAGATTTCTTTACCTGTATGGATATCGAGAGCAACCAATTTTCCATCCATAACACTGGGGGTCCTGGCTACGGGGAAAATAATCAAGTCTTTTATATCATTCTCTCCCAAAATCGGACTTGACTGTACTCCTCCTGATATACCGGCTATAGTGTTGCAGTAATAATCTCTGATCCAGACATATTCTCCGTTCAAAGCATCTATTTTGAAGAATGGGCAGTATCCAAGTCTCAGATACCTGCTGGGAGACCAATGGAGCGAGGTTCCAATGTACAGATAGGGATGCCCTTCTTCTATTGAAAGAACCGGGGATCCGTTTGTATCATCAACAACATCCTGCGCCCATATAATCTTCATGGTATTCATGTCTATACATAGGAGCGTACCTCCGTTATCAGCAATATATAGATAGTTCTCCCACACCACCGGGCTATCTTCCATGCCAAGCCAATACTTTTTCTCGCTAGATCTGTATGTATGATACTGCAACTTGACAAACTCATCAGGGGCGATGGTAAGCTCATCATCCTCATAATGTGCATTCAACTTGAACGAGTAGATGAGCCCGTTTTCGGATGGCTCAAAAATGTAATCGTTAAAAAACAAGGGCGAACTGTCAAAACCACAGAAACTTCTTATGCTGAAAGGATCTTTTCCTCCGTATTCGAAAAGTTTCTTCTGATTCTCGAGATTGTAGATATATGCTCTGGCATAGTCTTCCTTCTTGGGCCCAGAGTCTCCCGGACCCAGATGCAGTAAAGGAAGTGATGGATGAATAGCTCCCGATCCTTTAAATGGAAGCCCCACATCAATCACATCACGGGTAAAGGAGCCATCCTCTATATCTAGAAAATAGACCTTTCCATCCATTGTGGAATAGATGACTTCAGTAAGATCTTCTTCTTTTTTGGTGGGATAGATGTTCATTCTCTTCTTCTGGTCTTCAGTCCATCTTACGATCAGAGGTTGTCCTGTCCATCCGCTGCCGGTCCAAAATCCCTTTCCGTATCCTTTCTGGAGACGTCCTGTATCAACTGTCCAGTCTATATTCAAATGATTCTTCTTGGATGACATTCTCCCATACGAATAGCCGTTCCTTCTGTGATTCCCTCTAAACGTGACAATGCCTTCATACTCTGAATATGATGCATCACTGACGTAGACCGGGTCTTTTCTTTCATAACTGTCCGTCTCTTGTCCGTCAACTTCTAATTTGCTAACTATTCCCATTTTCTCTGGAGAAGTCTCTTCGGTGTTGTTTACCACCCTTGTACCAATATGGTGATCAAACGTTCTGAGGCGTGTAAACTTTTTGAATAACCTCAGGAAAAACATAACGATAAGATCGAGTCCCATCATGAAAATCCTGAACGCTCTGCTTGTCTTCATTCGGCCTGTATCTCCTGAACCTTTTTTTACAGAGTCTTTCTGAGTATAAAGTATTCTGTTTCTTCATACTCTCCATCTTCTTTCGAATTAATAACATTGAATCCTAATGCATCCTTATAGACCTTAAGAGCCTTTGCGTTAGACGAATGAACACATACCTCTATAATCCGAATCCTGTTTCTCTCCAGGTTCTTAAGATCTTCAAATGCACTCAGTAAAAGCGACTCTCCTATATGCTTGCCCGTCTCTGAGGGTTTTACGAGGATCTCATAAAGAAAGCATTTCCCGGGATTGTTGAAATCTCTGTAAAAATATGCGGCTCCTAGGATCTCATCATACTCTATGGCTACATATACCTGTCCGTATTTCACACAAGAATATACTTCAAGATAATCAAGCCCGGATGCCCTTCCTCCGTGTACTTCTGCTTCCAGTTCTGTAAGCTGTTCCAGCATGTTGTAGTCATCTTCATTGATGTGAAAATATTCGATTGCCATTTATTCTCTCCTTTATCTGACCAGTCTCAGGTCTTTTCCTTCAAATTGAAACACATCGCTGTCGTTTACGCTCAGCAATCTTGAAACTATTCTCTCTGTATAACGGTTATTCAGCTCATCCAAATTATTGTTTGATACGAACACCGTGAGAAGTCCTTTTTCTTTTCTGACATTCATAAGATCAAACAGATATTCTCTTGTAACGTTTTGTGTCATTGGCTCGCTGCCCAGATCATCTATCGCAAGGATCTTCGCCTCATAGAGCAGATCGACCCCGTCAGTTTCTCCGAGTCTGTCCTGATGGAAGTAATCGAATAGGTTTCTGGCTGAAATATAGCATATATCCTGTTCTTTTTCTGCCATGGTACGAAGAAAACGCCTAATAACATAAGTCTTCCCCGTACCAGCCTTGCCAAGGAGTACAAGCTGCTTCTTTCTGACAACAGGATAGTCTTCATACTGTTTTTTAAGATATCTGACCATTTTTGATGCCCTTGCCTTATCATCAGGATCCGTGAATATCTCAAAGGAATAATCCGAAAGGTCCCCGGAAAAGGATTCCAGATCATAAGCTCCTATTACTCTAACATAGGCTTTTTTCTTTAAGCAGATACAATAACCATCTCCTGCAAAACCTGTATCTTGACATATATCACATTCATAATGAGGTGGCTCTTCCGTGACATTATTCTGTTCTCTATATTCTCCGATTTGTTGATCCAGAGCCGTAAGAATAGGCCTCGCTTCCTCTTCAAGTTCATTTTTCCGATGTGGTTCTCTGAGTATCATCTGTAGATAATCAACCTGAACCGCATTCCTTTGCTTGATGAGATTTTCAAGCACGGGATGAGCACGCAATACATCTCTTTCTCTAAGAGCCTCATAAGTTGAACGTCTGCTCAGGTTGTCATCATATTCTTCTATCAATTCGGCCAGACTAATAAGCTTCATCTCTTATTCCTCTTCAAACTCCTTGAGCGGATCCGGTAGCTGTTTTTTGATCTCGCTGTAATTGTTGTTTCTTTCATCTATATCACTTATGGATCTTTTTCTGTTCATAGTATTCGTTTTTTCCGCTTCAGCAACTGTCTTTATTCCCTTTTCGTGCCATCTACTAAGAATCGTATTTAAGGTTCTTGATGGATATGCATAATTCTTTGCTATGGAGGCAGCATAATCGACCACTTCGTCTTCAAGACCAAACGTATCCCTGAATTTTATATACTGATCCATGTCAGTCTGTGTAACGGCCCTGAATATTCCGAGTTTTCGGTTCAGTTCCTGTGCCTTAGCAGAAATAATCTTTTGAGAATTCTCCTGTTCTTCAACGTCTGATGGATTCAGTATCCCCTTTCTTGTCCATTCTGTTAGAACGGATTGTATGTCCTCGAAATGGGGATTTCGTTTCTCTGAAACCTTATGAGCTGCAAGAATTATCATCTCATCTGAAAAGCCCTGTTCGATAAGAGCAGCATACTTCTGTCTCTGGGATTCAGTGACTGATAGCCTTGAATACGGCAGAATACGCAGAATCTCTTTTATCTTTTCATCCATGGCATTTCTGTTAGTTGCATATTCTCTTATCTCCTTGCTGCTCATGGCGTTGACGGATTTGAGATTGCCCAATATACCATCAAGATACTTGAGTGAAGGATCCCTTGAATACGTAGTCAACTTTACAGCTTCCTTTATCGCCTGGAATGAAAATGCCCATTCATCCGTCCATTTCTCGTACAACTCTATCTCAGGTTCGGTAGGAGCTCTTTTGATATTCAGCATGGAAAGGACTTCCTTTATCTCAGAATAATGCTTAGTCACTGAGTCTATCTTTTTCTTTGCCTGTTCTATGGTATTGATTTCTTCTTTCTTCCATGAAGATGCAATACTCATAATCTGCTTTGGAGTAATCCTTATTCCATATAGTTTTATGCCATACTCCAAAAGGAGCAACACTATCTTTTTCTCGAATCCATAGGTATCGGATAACCTGTAGAAGATATCATAATCACTCTTGTATAATTCTCTTCCGGAGAAGATCCTCTGGATCATGATATTGTAATCTCGATCCGGATAGGACGATTCGTCTTTCACAGTTTCCGGTTCAGGAAGAATATAACGAATTAATCCCCCGCCAGAATTAGAAACAAACCCTTTCTCTTTGAGATTCTCGATAGCCTTTAAAATGCTTCCTTCATCGACCCCAAGTTCTCCCGCAATGGTTTTGACATCTGCTTCTTTATGCATCAGACCATACACATATACCCTCAGAGAAGTGTCCTCTCCAATAAGCTCGGTGATCACTCTCTTCGGTATGCTGATCATTTCAAAGATATCATTTTCAAATACCATCTTATGTTACTCCGCCATAAACCTCATGATTCCCTGACATGAGTTTTCAACTTTTTCCAGGAAAGGATATGCTCCGCAATTACGTATCGTCAGTTCATAAGGAATTCCTGTTTCTGCAATATAGTCCTCTCGGTTTTTCTCAGAAGAAACCATGTCCTCTCCGCCTTGCAGGTACAAAATCGGCATATCAAGCTGGTCAAGTCCCCTGAGTATCGCAGAATCATCAAAATTTGCAATAGACGCCCTGACACATTCTTGGACATCAGTCCTTTCAAACGGTCTTGTAAGGATCTTGACATCCTGATCGTTTATTATCGTCCTGTCAAAATAGGCATTTTCAAGTATCCTCCGTGCAAATGAAGAATTCTTGAACAACTTGATGACTATTCCTCCAAATACTGATTCGAGTTTTGAGTATGGCCCTTTGACATCACGAAGCGCTCCAGGATTGATAAACACCAGTTTATGTATATTTTTCTGATTATATATAGCGTAATCGGCAGCATAGGCACAGCTTTGTCCACAGGCTATGATCGTGATGTTCTGAAGTCCCATAGTCTTAACGAAAGCTTCAATAAAAAGAGAATAATCTTCTATAACAAAGTCAATATTCGGACAATCAGAGGAACCATGCCCCGGCAGATCCGGAGCAACGACCCTGAAATACCTGCTTAGGTAATTGCCGGTATATTTGAAAATATCAGAAGACAAGCCGACATCATGAAGCAAAAGAATGGTATCACCCATTCCCTTGTCTCTGTAGTGGATCCTGGCTTTTACATGAACATTACGCTCTCTGCCCTGATCCTCAATAACAGTTGCAAAAGAAACATTTGTATATTTGCCTGTATTCTTTTTTGCTTTGACTCTATCTCTTTCCATAACTAGTCCTCATAGTTGTTTCTATTTAGCTATAATTGGTCATAAGTATCCACTTTATTCTATTCATTATATCAAAAGACCCCTCTATCCGCGACACCTATATTAGCCCGAGTTTTATCATCTTTTGATATCAATTGTAAAACTATTATGTCCTTGGGTGTTTTCCGGGTTTCTATGGTAAAATTATAAAAACCAATAATTGGTAAGAGACATGAAGCGTAACACTAAAAGCATAACGAGGCCTAAAATACGCAGGCTTAAAAACTTTAACTACAAGTCAATAATCATTGGTATTGTCGCTCTTCTGATAATTGCCGTGATTTATGTTGTCTTTTTTACAGGTCTCTTCAGATCAAAAAATTACATATATAAAATAAACGTATCTGAAAATGCTAGTTTCTCTACCAGGTCATCAAAAGAGTTGTACTATTTTGATGACTCTTCGCTAAAAGCAATAGATCATAAAGGTTCCTTGCTGTGGACAACAAAGTTCACTACTGGCGACATGAATCTGTGCGCTGGAGCTAATATACTCTGTCTGTATAATTCATCTACTGCAACGGTACTTGATACCAATAAAAACATTCTTTTTAATGTATCGAAATCAGATTTTAAGATAAGCAAAGTGTCTTGCGGAAAGAACCTGCTTGCCCTATATTGCACTCTTAGCGACTCATCAAATACATATTTAAGAATTTTCAATTTTTCAGGAAACGAAATAGATCGAATTGAGCTGTCCGGAAACTGTTTTCTGGATTTTGGTTTCTATGGTGAATCCGACAATCTATGGTATATGATTCTTGACACAACAGGAGTTGAACCCATAACAAAAATTATTACATCTATCCCTTCTCAACAGAAATCCACAGGTTTGTATGAGATCTATGATTATTTAGTCAGTAATGTGTGCTTTGACAATTCGAATCTGTTTGTTAATACTACATCTTCTCTTCAAGTCTATGATTCTATCGGAAATCTGTTCTATGAAAAGATGATTTATGGCAATCAGCTTGTGGATGTCCTCTCAAACAACGACAATATCATTTTCGCATATACCCCTTATTCTGAATACTCCAGTAGCTCATCAACCTTAAGAGTTCTTTCTCTTAACGGCCTTGATACACTGATACTTCTTCCGTCCGGAGTTTCTGATGTTGCTCTGTCATCCAAGTGTATTTATTGTTTTGCAAACGATAGTATATATCTATATAATTACAAAGGAGAATTCTCTGATACCATATCTCTGGGTTTCGCAGTTGATAGTATCGAGAAAGTCTCCAGCAATTTCGTGATACTGCATTCTGGCGGTGATACATATATGCTGTATCTGGATTAACGAAAGGAAGGTAAAATGGGACTTCTAGACATAGCTGTTTTAGTAATGATTGCCCTATTCTTTCTGAGTGGGTTTTACAGGGGCTTTATACCGTCTCTGATCAATATGGTCGCCTATGTTATCTCATGGATAGGCGCTTTTATAGGTTATCCGATCTTGTCAAAAAAGATAGCTTCTATTGAACTGGTGTCTTCTCTTCAGTTCTATATTGAAGGTGCAGAAAAGGTCAATGATTTCGAAGCAGCGAAAAGACTAGTATCTTCTTTGAGTGACAGCGACATTACCTCTATTATGAACAACACTAAGCTCCCTGATATTATCAGAAATGCCATAGAGAACAATATCAGAAATCAGGCATTTGCTGATCAGAACATAACGACTGTCGGCGATTATTTCAATACGAGTATTTATTATCTCTTCCTGAATATCGCCTCTTTCGTGATTGTATTCTTTGTTATCAGCTCGCTTCTCATACTGATATCAAATGCCGTCAATTACTCGGCTAATTTTCCTCAGCTGAAGCTTTTCGATAATCTTTGCGGCGGTGTTGTTACGGTCATCCGCGGATTCTTTGCAATGCATGTAGTTTTTATGGTAGTTCCTCTTATACTCGCATTCATGCCCGCATCCATCACAGACATACTCAATTCAAGTACTGCCACTTCAATTTTCTATTCCGGTAATATCCTATTGCCTATGATCTCGGCAGTTTTGTAGACCATATAATGCCATCAATTATTTCAAACCGCCTTGATTGAATGCTTTAATCATACAGGGCGGTTTTTCCTCTGATTTTGATATTATGAATGCAAAAAACCTCTCTTTAATTGAGAGGTTTCTTATTTCTTTTGGGACATTTATTTCAACATGTCAAATATCTCCATGAGTTGTTCTTTGGAATAATACTCTATAACGAGTTTTCCCTTGTCCAGATTTCCCTTTATAGACACTTTCGAATTGATCTTATCACTAAACTTCTGTTCTGCGAAAGTAATCTCTTCGTCCTTTGTTTTCGGAACCTTATCTTCCTTTTTTTTCAGGTTGTTACAGATGCGTTCTGCCTCTCTCACTGAAAGCTCTTCCTTAATTATCTTCTCATGAATACTCTTCTGTATTTCTGGATCCTCGACAGAGAGAAGTGCGCGGGCATGTCCTGCTGTAATGCTACCCTCAGCTATACTGACCTGAAGGAAATCCGGAAGATTTAGAAGACGTAGTGCATTTGCCACTGCACTTCTGGATTTTCCAAGTATCTGTGCTATCTCCTCCTGCTTCAAGGAATGATTCTTCATAAGCGCATCGTATGCTTTTGCTTCTTCGATTGGATTCAAATCCTCTCTCTGAATATTCTCTATGATGCTCAGTTCAAGATGTTCCTGTTTGGAAAGCTCTCTGACTATCACAGGGACCTTCTTTAATCCTGCTAGTCTTGCAGCTCTATACCGCCGTTCACCAGCAACTATTTCATAACGGTTCTTTTTCTTTATAACAACCAATGGCTGTATAATGCCAACTTCACCAATGGATCTTGCAAGTTCCTCAAGCTTATCCTTATCAAAATTCTTTCTTGGCTGATTCTTGTTGATATCAATAAGATTGATGTCTATCTCATTAGTTGTTTCGTTCTCTATTTCTTGAACATTCTCAAGATCTATAAGAGCCTCAAGCCCTTTGCCCAGTCCCTTTTTTGCCATTTTTATGATTCCATTACCTCCATAGCCAGCTCTCTATACGCATCCGCACCCGCACACTTCGGATCATATATAGTTATAGGAAGCCCAAAGCTAGGTGCCTCTCCCAAACGAACATTTCTGGGAATTACAGTGTTAAAAACCTTCTCTGGAAAATACTCTCTTACATTATCTGATACCTGCTGTGAAAGATTAGTCCTGTTATCAAACATCGTCAGTAGTATACCGCCAATTCTAAGCCTTCGATTCAACGCCTGTTTTATCATTGATATCGACTTTATCAGCTGAGAAAGTCCTTCAAGAGCATAAAATTCGCACTGAATAGGTATAAGCACTTCATCTGCAGCAGTCAAGATGTTCACCGTTATCACCCCCAAAGAAGGCGGAGCATCAATTATGATAAATTCATAATCATCTGTTATCCTTTTAAGGCTGTTTCTGAGCAGGAGTTCCTTATTCGGTATTGTTGCAAGTTCAATTTCTATCCCTGCAAGATCGATACTTGATGGAATGATGTCAAGGTTAGGCACCTTCGTATGAAGGATAATATCTCTAACATCTTCCCCATTCATGTACATATCATAAATAGAGGTGCTTAGAGTCATTTTGTCAATGCCCGTTCCACTGGTCGCGTTTCCCTGAGGATCCGAGTCGACTAGTAATACTTTTTTCCCACATTGAGCAAGACAGGCGGAAAGATTGACGGCGGTCGTAGTCTTTCCCACTCCTCCTTTTTGATTAGTAACTGCTATTATTCTTCCCATTTATTACTCCTTGAACAACATTCTATCAATGAAAAGACGCGTTTTCAACTGGAAGCCTTAACGTGAATGTTTCACGTGAAACATTTTTGGGCAGGCATTTATATTGTTCAAGAAAAATGTTTCACGTGAAACATCGGAAGGGACTCATTATAACGATCCTTCAGAAGAAAAAACCAATGTTTCACGTGAAACATTGGTTTTCTGTATTAAAGTGGTTGTTTTACTATCTTTGAGTAATGCCGGGGATATCTCTCCGGTGCATCTTTCTCTCTTTCAAGCACTAAAAGGAAATGCTCTGCTCCATTCACCTCGGCTTTTACAACGTCTCTTAAACAAAACCCAAGAGTTTCGATGGCTTTAGTTGCTCGATTCAGTTCTTCTGAATAACCCGGGCCTTTATAGACTACTGCTTTTCCACCTTTTTTTAAAAATCTGTACCCAATCTCTAGTATCACTGAAAGAGACGCCACTGCTCTCGATACAAGAACATCATAATTCATCTGATAGGATTCCATTTTTGAAATCACCTCAGCTCTTCCGCATATAGCTCTTACATTGTGTATCTGAAGCATTTCACAAGCATCCCGGACAAATCTGACCTTCTTTTCTGTTGCATCTAATGCGGTAATCTTGAGTTCAGGATACAGAATCGCAATAGGAACCGCTGGAAAACCCCCACCGGTACCTATATCTATTAGAGCCTGATCTTCATCTAAGTTGATGATGTTTTCTAACTGATTTACCGAGTCCAAAAAATGCAGATATGCCATTTGAGAATAATCCGTTATCGATGTCAGATTATATTTTTTATTTTCCTTTACCAATACATCAGCATAGGCATTCATCTTTTTGGCTTCTGCAATGCCTATTCCGTTTTCTGTAAGGATCCTTATAAAATCATCATTCATGTCTTTGTTTCTCGAAATGTATAAGTAAAACGCTGATATCTGCGGGAGATACTCCGGATATCCTGGATGCCTGACCTATATTTAATGGCTGAAGATCCTGCAGTTTCATCTTTCCTTCACTGCTGAGTCCACTGATTGACAAATAATCATAGCCTTGTGGCAACAATCTGTTCTCCAGACTTCGGAACTGCTCAACCTGTCGCAGCTGCTTCTCTATGTATCCTTTGTATTTCACCTCAGCCTCTATAGCATACATTGTATCAGAGTCCATTTCATCAAATTCCATAACAGAAGTAATCTGTCGAAGTGCTATTTCAGGCCTTCTCAGTATTTCCAGCATGCTGTTGGATCCACTATAATCCTCACCGTTTATCTTTTTCATTATAGGTGCGGAAGCATAGGAGCTCTCAAGTTTTCGTATGCTTCTTTCCATAAGATCTTTCTTATACATAAAACGGTCATAGCGCTCATCTGTTACAAGTCCTATGTTCCTTCCTATCTGAGTAAGTCTCATGTCAGCGTTGTCCTGTCTCAAAATAAGCCTATACTCTGCTCTGCTGGTCATCATTCTGTACGGCTCATTTGTTCCCTTTGTTGCAAGATCATCTATTAGTACCCCAATATATGCTTGATCTCTTCCCAGTATCACGGGCTCCTCCCCGTCTATAAACCTAGACGCATTTATCCCCGCCATTATTCCTTGTGCTGCAGCCTCTTCATACCCTGAAGAGCCGTTGATTTGCCCAGCAAAAAACAGTCCTTCGATGCTTTTTGACTCAAGAGATAGTTTTACCTGTGTAGGATCTATGCAATCATATTCTATTGCATAAGCAGTTCTCATGAATCTTGCATTTTCAAGGCCGGGTATTGTTCTGTAAAAACTGATCTGTACTTCCTCGGGAAGGCTGGAAGACATTCCCTGAATATACATCTCGTTGTTGTTAAGTCCCTCCGGTTCTATAAACAGCTGATGTCTCTCCCTGTCTGGAAACTTAACGACCTTATCTTCTATAGATGGACAATATCTCGGCCCTGTTCCCTTGATCATGCCACTGAACAAAGGGCTTCTGTGAATATTTGCTCGAATTATTTCATGCGTTCTTTCATTGGTATATGTAAGATAACATGGGACCTGATTCCTATTGATCTCTCCTGACATGAAAGAGAACGGAATTATATCTTCATCTCCATATTGTGGAATGACCTTCGAAAAATCAATCGTCCTTCTATCAACTCTAGCGGGGGTCCCTGTCTTGAATCGCTGTATCTTGAATCCGAGATTCAAAAGGTCTCTGCTCAGCTCATTTGCTCCAAGAAACCCTGCAGGTCCACTCTCATGATAGTATTCCCCTATTATTACTCTTCCTTTCAGGTAGACACCAGTAGAAAGGATGACTGCCTTACATCCGATTTTGGCACCATATGCGGTGGTTATGCCGGAGATCTTTCCATTTTCAATGCACAATCCTGTAACTTCGTCCATTTTGATGTCAAGATTTGGAGTATTCTCAAGTACACCTTTCATATAAAGATGATACTGCTTCTTATCTATCTGAGCTCTAAGAGAATGAACGGCAGGGCCTTTGCCTCTATTGAGCATCTTTATTTGGATAAATGTTGCATCCGCAGATATCCCCATCTGTCCTCCAAGAGCGTCTATTTCTCTTACAAGATGCCCTTTCGATGTGCCCCCGATAGAAGGATTGCATGGCATAAACCCTATACTTTCCAGATTCAGTGTCAGGAGCAATGTTTTCTTATTCATTCTTGCCGGAGCCAGCGCTGCTTCTATTCCTGCATGACCTGCTCCGACGACTATCACATCATAATATCCTGCGTCATAATAGTTCATACTATTTACCCAAACAAAACTTTTCAAATATCCTGTCGATTATGCTTTCATTTAGCGTGTTCCCTGTTATCTCTCCCAGATACATCCATGCATCTTTAAGATCTATCGCCACAAGATCCAGATCCAGGTGCTCTTCCAATTCCTTTAGGGCATCATTCAATGCTCTCTTAGCATTAATAAGTGCATAATATTGTCGTTGGTTGGTAATAACGACTCCTTCTTGCGCGGTATAACTGGATGTTATGTTTTCAAATATAGCTTCAAATACATTTTCTATCCCGGTTCTGTCCTTTGCACTTATTTTAATGACCGGGCCCTCTATCAACTCTCGCAGGGTATTGTCATCAAGTTTTTCCGTTAGGTCGCTTTTATTAAGCACTATTATCGGTGAGACATTGCTGTTTTTTACATATTGTATGATATCCCGATCTTCGTCAGTCAGTTTCTCTGAAGAATCAAATACCAAAAGACAAATGTTTGCATTTGAGATAGCACTCAGGCTCTTCCTAACACCGATTGTTTCTATTTCATCATTCGTATCTCTTATGCCTGCTGTATCAAAAAAATGGATAAGCAATGATCTGTATACAAACGAATCAGTAATTATGTCTCTTGTCGTTCCTGGAATACTGCTTACTATTGCTTTATCTTCTCCAAAAAAAGCATTCATCAGAGAGGATTTTCCTACATTTGGCTTACCGACTATTGCCACACGAGTTCCTTCTTTCAACAGTTTTCCTTTATTAAAAGATTCTGCTAACTCAGAGATATCCTCAGCCATTTTTACAATTTTAGGGGCTATATTAACAGAAATAACGGGTTCCAGATCTTCCTCAGGATACTCAATACCCGCCTCTATCTCGGAAAGAATATCTGTAAGATTGTCCTGCGTTTCAAAAATCCTCTTCTTAAGATCTCCTCTAAGCTGCAAAGCAGCATTTCGGACCGCCTCATCAGAAGATGCACTTATCTGGTCAGATATGGCTTCTGCTTCGGACATATCGATTTTTCCATTCAAAAAAGCTCTCTTTGTGAATTCTCCGGGTTCTGCAGGTCTTGCACCATTCTCTATAAGCAGCCTTAGTACCAACTTTGATACCATAATCCCGCCATGGCAATGAAATTCGAAAACATCTTCGCCTGTATAGGAAAAAGGAGCTTTGAAAAAAACTCCCAAAGCCTTGTCAATGAATCTGTCCTTTTCATAGATATCTACAAGATACATAAACCTTGGAGCCATTTCCATCTTTTTGTATCTGAAGATTTTTCGGGATATTCTTAGAGCATCAGGGCCACTGACTCTTATTATCGATATGCCGCCTGTTCCGACCGCTGTCGCCTGTGCGCAAATAGTATCGTTTATCATACCTAAAGACCTGTTATGTAAAAAAGAGCATGTTACATGCTCTTTCGATTATCCGAGGAATTGTTTCTCTTCTTCTTAATGATTACCCTTCTGTAAGGCTCTTCTCCTTCAGAAACTGTCATCACGGTTGGATGATCATGCAGAGTCGAATGCAGAATTCTTCTTTCATATGGATTCATCGGTTCGAGAACGACTCTTCTGCCAGTCTTACTGACCTTAGCTGCTATTCTGTTTGCCAGACTTACCAGAGCGTCCTCTCTCTTCTGTCTGTAATTTTCAGTATCTATATAAATCTTTTTGTAATTCTCTTTGTTTTTATTGACCACTAAACTGGTCAGATACTGTATGCTGTCCAGCGTCTCTCCTCTTCTTCCAATTAATATTCCAGAGGAATCTCCGACTATGTTGATTTTGACGGTTTTATCATCTTCCTCAACAACCACAGTAGCAGTAATCCCCATCTTAGAGAAGAGTTGTGTAAGAAAATCTTCTGCTCCGAGAAGGGAATTTTCCTCTTTGACGGAAAGCCTTACGGTTACAGACTTTCCAAGCCCTAGAAATCCCGGTTTTTCAATATATTCTTCAATATTGACCTGATCAATTGACAGATTCAGCTGCTCAAGACCGTTGAGCAATGCTTCTTCACGGGTTTTTCCTTTCGCTTCGATAAAATTTGCCATTTACGAAATCCTTTCAACTATGTTAATTAGCGAGTTCTTTTTGTTCTTTTCTCTTATAATACAGATTGAATATCAGATCCACTGCCATACCATATATGCTGGTAAATGTCCAATAGATAGCAAACATTGTATTACTGCTCAAGCAAACGATGAAAGAGACTATAGGATACATATATTTCATTAATGCCATCTGCTGTTCCATCTGAGGATTTGGATTCAACTTGCTTGAGAGCCACTGCTGCAAAAACATGCTTCCTCCGGAAAGAATAGGAAGAATGAACCATCCATTGTTAATTCCTTCGTATCCGTTTGCGGAAATAATCGCATCAGTAAGTGTTGTATAGGTTGCTTCATTGATACTCATTACATTGTCTGCAAAAACCAGAATATTCTGTTTTTGCAAAATACCTAGGGTCTGTGCCGAGATATTATTGATATTGTTCTGAATAAAAGCAAGAAACTCTTTTGCAGTAGGAAGGACTTTAGCAAAACCTGAGTCCGGCTGCCAAAGATTGTTTACCCACAGCCACCGAGTTATCTTAACATTTTCTGCTCCATCTTCTATACCATTTAAGATAAGGGAAATGGTCTCCTTGCTCGCTATACGTCTCAATGCTCCATAAAAAGCAAAGAGAAATACAATCTGGAATACCATAGGAAGACATCCAGCAAATGTACTAATGCCATTATCCTTATAGAGCTTATTAATCCTAACATTAAGCTGATCAGGAGTATTTGCATATCTTTTCTTCATTCCCTCGATCTGAGGATTAAGTGCTGCGATCTTCTTGCTGTTTATTCTCTGTTTGAAATCCATCGGGAACAAAAAGAGCCTTACTGCAAGTGAAACCAGAATTATGGTTAATGAATACTCGTTTATGAATTTATACAGCCACTGAATGACTATATAGAAAAAGTCAGCTATAAAGTTATCGTTTAAGAAACCCATTCTACTGCTCCAATATCACATTTTGTTCAAGGAACGGGATCATATCCCCCCTTGGAAAACGGATTGCACCTTAATATTCTTTTAAAGGCTAAAAATCCGCCTTTCAATACTCCATACTTTGTCACGGATTCATATGCATACTGAGAACATGTGGGTTCGAATCTGCATCTTCTCGGAAAATACGGAGATATCCCGGTTTGATATACCTTAATTATCCAGAGCACTATTCTTTTCATATCATTTGATACCGTTCAGTATAGATTTGACATCCTCAGTAAGCTGTAAAAAAGAGCAATCCACAATGGAACTTCTGGCTACAAAGACTATGCTAATATGCCTTGCCTTTAATCCGTCAGCTATAGCAAGACGGGTCGCCTCTTTCAATCTTCTGCGGATCTTGTTTCGAACCACTGCATGACCTACTTTTTTGCTGACGGAATAACCGAATCTGTAACCACCATATCTATTAATATGATAAATTGCTACAATACTTCCCCTGGCCAAAGACTTACCCTTATGATAAAGAAAAGTAAATTCTTTGTTCTTCTTCAATGTCACCAGCTTATTGTTATTCGTTTCCATTTTCAGTAAATCCCTTCCTACCCATTACAGAACTTATCAGGGACATACTTTATTCCAATAAGAATCCGTCAACTATGGCAGAATCTGAAATATCAGGCTTCAGTTTCCAATTAGTACTGAGTAAATAATCAAGTAAACAAGAGTGCTCTCTGTTCAAGATCAGACTGTCAGTTTCTTTCTGCCTTTGTTGCGTCTGCGCTTAAGAACGTTTCTGCCGTTCATTGTTGCCATTCTCTTACGGAAACCATGTACTTTATTACGATGGCGTTTCTTTGGTTGATATGTTCTCTTCATTTTTATACCTCTATATTCATTAAAATCCTTTTTTACTCATAGAAAAGCGAATTTATTATATTCAAAAATATATGCGGTGTCAATGAAATGTAAAATTCGGGAAATGTCATTCAGAACACACCAAAATAAAGATTTCTGACAAAGAACCCGTGTATTTTCTATTTGTTTTACGAAAAGTTTGATGGCGGGCAAAACATATACGCACAAAAAAGGACAGAATGTCAAAAATATACGCAAAATTGCTTTTTGTTGATAACTAGCGTCCTTTTTACACAAGTTATCAACAATTGTTGATAACTTCTAGTGAGATTCTAATACTTTTTCCACTTTTTTTCCCTTTTTATGAGATATCAACAATTTTTTGCTTATCAACAAAATGTTGATATCTTTTCAAAAAATGTTGACAAGAACAGATGCTTTTTGCAGAATCACAGTTATTCTTTTTTTATTATCATTCACTTCTCGAGATAAAGGCTTTTCCCTCTTTATGCTATAATTATTGAGCAAAAATATTACATACAGGCACAGCAATGAACTCATTTGACATATTATGGAACAACACACTAGATAAGCTTGAGCATTATTTTTCCCAGGAGGGAAATATACATGTCTTCAACACATATATACGTAATATTACACCGGAATTCGAGGAAAATGGGCGTTATTTCTTCAGTGTATCCAATGATTACGATAAAGAGATGCTTGAAGAAAGATTTCATGGAATCATATTTAAATTCATGAAAGACAGTTTTGTCGAGATCAATGGTGAAGATCATGCTATAGAGATTATTTTTAATACTCCAGATGAGATAGAAAAGTATAAGCTGAATAAGGGAACGAACCGACCGATTGGAGGTAATGTCACTCTTAATCCATACTATACTTTTGACACTTTTGTTGTCGGTAAATCTAATAATTTGGCTCATGCTGCTTCTCTTGCCGTTGCAAATAATCCCGGTATAGCATATAATCCTCTGTTCATATACGGAGGAAGCGGACTGGGTAAGACCCACCTGATGCATGCAATAGGGAATAAGATACTTGAGAAGAATCCAAGATCCAATATAATCTACATAACTACGGAAGAATTCATCAATGAATTCATAGATTCCATTCAGAAACATACTTCTGAAGGATTCAGGAACAAGTTCCGAAAAGTTGATGTTCTTCTTATAGACGATGTCCACTTTATTTCACGGGCAAAAGAAACACAGCAGGAGCTTTTCCATACGTTCAATACTTTAAGGGAACAAAACAAACAGATAATTCTTTCATCGGATAAACCTCCGGAAGAAATCCCAAGCCTTGAAGAACGTCTTATTTCCAGATTTAAATGGGGTTTGACCACAGATATAGGGCTCCCGGACTATGAGACAAGGGTTGCCATTCTGAAAAAGAAAGCTCCATATATCAAAGAGTTGACTCATTGTACTCTCGATATAGACAATGACGTATATTCCTATATTGCTTCAAAGGATGAATCCAACATTCGAGATTTGGAAGGCGCTCTCAAGAGAGTCATCGCTAGTGCTCAGCTAGATCCAAGCCTGAAGATAATCACTCTCGATGTAGCGACATATGCTCTTGATAATTTTTTCACTTCTTCTCCAAATAAGGTCATCACACCTAAACTCGTTATTTCAAAGGTATGTGATTATTATGATATTACTGAGGAGAACCTGAAGAGCCAGACAAAGAGCAGAAATATAGCTTATCCAAGACAGATTGCAATGTATCTTCTCAAATCACTCACCGGGCTTACAAACCAGAAGATTGGGGAATATCTTGGAAGAACCAATCATTCCACAGTTATACATGGTTGCAATAAGATAGCAAGCGATATAGAAAAAGATCAGGATCTGAAGAATACAGTTAATGATATAACACAAAGAATCAGAGAATGATGATAATATGTTAATATCGGTGATGAGAATATGTTGAAAACATGATGGCATTTTGTTGATTATTCCTGGGTCATATCATCATTATTGTGATTTGCATCCCACAATTTATCCTTTCAGGTTTTTAATATCAACAATGATGCTGATCAATTAACAATTGATTAATGGGAAACCAACGGGTTATTAACACTGTTTATGCTGAGAATTTCCCTAAATAATGCTTATGAACATAGTTATCAACATTATCAACACCATTACTATAAATAAAATAAAAAGAATATAAATATAAAGAAAGATGGATGTAAAAATGAAGTTTATTTGCAACAAGGCTGATTTCATCAAAGGCCTCAACATAGTTAACAGGTTTGCATACAGCAAGTATCAGCAGTCAATACTTGAATGTATCCATATTAAAGCAGCTAATAATGAAATAGTAATGGATGCTTTTGATATGACAACAGCTATCAAGACAAGGGTTTCTTCCATTATAGAAGCAGAGGGAGAAACAGCTATTCCTGCAAGAGTGATGCTGGAGATTGTTTCAAAGATGCCGGATGGAGAGATCATTTTTGAAAGACAGGGAAATTACATCAATATAAGTGGAGCAGACTCATCAGCAAACCTTTCTGAAATGGATGCCAAGCAGTTTCCTGTATTTCCTGAGTTCAAAGATGAAAAGAATATGATAACTCTTAAACCGGAAGTCATTAAGGAAGCTATAGATAAGACAGCATTCTCTGTATATACGGGGGATGATAAACCTATATTTACAGGTCTTCTTTTCGAGTCGAATGGAAACGGAGAACTTAACATAGTAGCCATTGACGGAGTAAGGATGGCCAGATTCATAATTGAAATCCCAGCTGATACTAAAGTTAAGGCAATAGTTCCTTCCAAGATGATGAAAGAGTGCGTCAGAATATTTGATGATGAGGAGGATATTGAACTCTATTTCTCTGATAATTCCTGTTATATGAAGAACAGCAACATAGATGTGTTTACGAGGTTGGTCGACGGTAATTATATGGATTACAGGCAGCTTATTCCAAATTCATATAAGACAAGAGTAATTGCAAATGTTGCTAATATTGAAAAAAGTCTTGAACTCATGATGGTACTTGCAAGAGAAGACAGTTCTAATGTTATTCATATGAGCATAGAAAACTCAAGCATAGAAATGAGATCTGTTTCAAGATATGGTACCGCAAAGGATAAGATTCCTGTAAAAATGGTCGGAGATTCCCTTGTGATTTCATATAACGCAAAATATCTGCTGGATGTATTCAAGATAATAGATGATGAAAATGTCTCTATAGAATTCAACGGAAGAATGAACTCATGTGTGATAAAACCTGTGGAAGGAGACAGGTTCCTTTATCTGGTAGTTCCTATCAATACATCAGAAAGATAATATAAAAATGATCTTAAATAAATTAGTCCTAAAGAATTATCGTAATTTTTTAGGACTAACTTTTGATAATATAAATGAATCAATAAACATAATATCCGGAAAGAATGCAGTTGGAAAGACGAATCTCATAGAGTCTATCAACTATCTTTCCTATGGAAAATCATTCAGAAACGTATCAGATCAGAAGCTTATATGCGATGGTAAGGATCATGCTGAAATAAGAGGCTATTATTCAAAGAAAAACTTCTCTGGAAAAATAGAGATTAAGATAATAGGAGATTCCAAAAAAAGTATCCGGGTTGATGGTCTTCCTGTGAAAAAAATGTCTGAGTTGTTCGGAAACATAAATACAATAGTCTTTTCTCCCGATGACCTTAAGATAGTAAAAGAGTCTCCTGGAATGAGACGGCGTCTCATTAACATAGAACTCAGTAAGATCAGTCCATCATATTATATGAATTTGAAAAATTATACGGCTGTTTTGAAAGAGAAGAACAGAGTCCTCAAGATGAACCAACTCGATGAAAAGATGGTTGAGACTTATAACGAGCAATTGGCATCATATGGAACTAAAATAATGCTTGAGAGAGATTCATTCATTTCGGATATGGAAAATGAAGTATCGGTATTCTATAACAAGTTTAATTCTGCAAAAGAGATTATATCTCTCAGGTATGATCATTTTCTCAAAAGAAGCGAGATAAGTGAAAATACTTTTATGTCTGCACTTATGAATGGTATCGAAAGAGAAAGAGATTATGGTCAAAGTCTTATAGGACCTCACAGAGATGATCTTGAAATACTGATAGACGGTAAGGATTCAAAGATATATGCTTCTCAAGGTCAGCAGAGGACCAGTGTACTGGCAATAAAACTCTCAATACTCAAGATAGCTGAAGAGAAAACCGGAGAAAAACCCATTCTCTTACTTGATGATGTGTTTTCAGAACTTGATATCATCAGGAGGAACAGTCTAATAGAAATGATAGATGGAAATCAGGTGTTTATTACTACAACAGAAAAAGAAGAGTTTCCAGGGAATATATCACATTACAGAATAGAAGAAGGCCAGATTATCGGAGCCTAATGCTATGAAATAATAGAAAAGCCTCTTTTTGAGATCATTATCGATCTCTCAAAAGAGGCTTTTTCGTATGTAAAAAGCGAAATAAGAAAAGGTAGGGGAAAACATGTTTCGAAGCAGAGACGAAGGTTTAATTTGGGGGTATATTGATGTATAATATATAATAATGTAGAAAGTTTAGTATTTTGGAAAAAAGGAGAATGAAATGCCGGATATTAATGCATCCGTATATGATGAAAGTCAGATACAGATCCTAGAAGGACTTGATCCTGTTAGAAGAAGACCAGGAATGTATATCGGTTCCACTGATGTAAGAGGTCTTCATCATCTGATCTATGAGATAATAGATAACTCCATAGATGAAGCAATGGCGGGATTCTGTGAAAATATATCCCTTGTTCTTACGAAGGAGGGAAGTGCAAGAATAACTGATGACGGAAGAGGCATTCCAACTGGTCTTAACGAACAGACCGGAAAATCAACACTTGAAGTTGCCGTAACCATGCTCCATGCCGGGGGTAAATTCGGCGGAGGAGGATATAAAGTCTCAGGAGGTCTTCACGGAGTAGGTGTTTCCGTAGTAAATGCTCTTTCAAGACATATGATAGCTACAGTTCACAGAAACGGAATCATATATCAGCAGGAATATGAGAGAGGCAATCCACTTTCAGATGTCAAGGAGATAGGAACTACTGATAAAACAGGAACAATAATCGAGTTTTTCCCCGATCCTGAGATCTTTGAGACTACTCATTTTGATTATGAGACTTTAAGGGTCAGACTAAGAGAAATGGCTTTTTTAAACAAAGGCCTCAATATTTCCATTACAGATGAAAGGACCGATCCTGTAAAATCTGCATCTTATTGTTATAAAGGCGGAATAATCGAATACGTAGAGTATCTGAATAAAAACAAGCAAGTACTTCTCGATAAAGTAATCTACATGTACGATCAGGTAGATACCAACGTCGTCGAAGTAGCCATGCAGTATAACGACAGATATGATGATATGACGTTTTCTTTTGCGAACAACATACATACTGTTGAAGGCGGAACGCATGAGACCGGCTTTAAGTCTGCACTTACAAAGGTCATAAATGATTATGCTAGGTCCTATAAATTCTTGAAGGAAAAAGATGAATCCCTTTCCGGAGATGATGTTAGAGAGGGGCTTGTGGTAGTCATCAGCGTAAAGATAGTTGAACCCCAGTTTGAAGGACAGACTAAGACCAAGCTCGGAAACTCCATTATGAGGTCTCTTACTGAAAGCGTTGTAACAAAGTGTTTAAGTGAGTATCTCATAGAGAATCCAAGAGAAGCCAAGAAGATAGTTGAAAAATGCATTCTTGCAAGGACTGCAAGAGAAGCAGCAAGAAAGGCAAAGGAATCCACAAGGAAAAATTCTAAGCTCTTCTCTATGCCTTCCAAGCTTGCAGACTGCACAAGCAAAGATGTAAGCGAAAGAGAGATCTTTATCGTTGAGGGAGACAGCGCAGGCGGCAGTGCAAAGAGCGGAAGAAACAGAAAGACCCAGGCAATTCTGCCTCTGAGGGGAAAAATCCTTAATGTTGAAAAAACAAGGATAGACAAAGCTCTTGATAATGCTGAAATAAGAGCCATGATAACTGCATTCGGAACAGGGTATGGTTCTGAATTCGATATTTCAAAGCTCAGATATGACAAGATAATAATCATGACAGATGCTGATGTTGACGGCAGTCATATCAGGATACTGTTGCTTACATTCTTCTACAGATATCTCAGGCCTATAATCGATCAGGGCCATGTATATGCTGCTCTTCCACCTCTCTACAGGATATCAAGAGGCAAAGAAGTATTCTATGCATACAGTGAGGAAGAGAGAGTTAAGTATCTTGAGACTCATCCGGGTACAGGATATGAGCTTCAGAGATATAAAGGCCTTGGAGAGATGGACGCTGTCCAGCTTAAGGAGACTACAATGGATCCTAACGGCAGGACACTTATGCAGATTACTCTCGATAATGCAATGGAGGCAGATGAACTCTTTACAATGCTTATGGGTGAGGATGTCGGGCCGAGAAGAGAGTTTATAGAAGAAAACGCAAAACTGGTAGATAAAGACAGTCTTGATATCTGAGGTTAAGAGGTAAAGAAATGAGTAAAGAATTAGATCAGAACGAAATAAACAATAAAACCAGGATCATACCTCTCGAGCTCGGCGGAGAGATGAAAAAATCATTCATTTCATATGCAATGGCTGTCATTATAAATAGAGCGCTTCCTGATGTAAGAGATGGCCTTAAGCCGGTTCACAGAAGGATAATATATTCCATGGCGGAACAGGGGATAACGCCGGATAAACCGCATAAGAAGAGCGCTCGTATAGTAGGAGATGTTCTAGGAAAATATCATCCTCATGGTGATACGGCTATTTATGAGAGTATGGTCAGGATGGCGCAGGACTTCTCGACCAGATATCTTCTTGTGGACGGGCACGGAAACTTTGGATCGGTAGATGGAGACGGAGCTGCGGCCATGAGGTATACGGAGGCCAGACTCGGTAAGATTTCCATGGAACTGGTAAGGGATATGGATAAGGATACCGTTGATTTTTATCCGAACTTCGATGGTTCTCTGCAACAACCGGTAACGCTTCCTTCAAGATTCCCAAATCTGCTGGTCAACGGATCAGGAGGAATCGCAGTAGGAATGGCAACGAACATTCCTCCTCATAACCTCAGAGAGGTCATAGATGCGTCCATAGCATATATCGATGATCCTGATATTTCGATAGATGGAATCATGGAGTATATTAAAGGCCCTGACTTTCCTACGGGAGGTCAGATCATAGGTTTTTCAGGGATTAAGAAGGCATATGAGACCGGAAGGGGAATCATTACTGTCAGAGCAAAATATGAGATAGAAGATGAGAAGGATCATCAGAACATTGTTGTAACCGAGATTCCTTACCAGGTCAATAAGGAACTTCTCGTTCATACCATCAGAGAACTATCAAAGGATAAGAAGATAGATGGTATCGTTTCTGCAAACGATGAGTCTGACTCTAATGGAATGAGAGTAGTGATTGAGCTGAAGAAAGGCACGAATCCAAATGTGGTCCTGAATCTGCTCTTCAAGCACACACAGCTTCAGACAAGTTTTGGTATCATAATGCTTGCTCTGGTAGATACTGAACCAAAGATTCTCACAATAAAGGATACTATATCCGAATATGTCAAATACCAGAAGGAGATAATAGAGAGAAGGACACGCTTTGACCTTGAAAAGGCTGAAAAGAGGGCACATATAGTTGAAGGACTCCTGAAGGCTCTTGATGTTATTGATGAGGTCATTGCTACCATCAGGGCATCCAGGGATGGAAATGATGCCAGAAACGCTCTCATGAAGAATTTTGACCTCAGTGAAGTACAGGCGCAAGCCATACTCGATATGAGGCTACAGAGACTTACAGGACTTGAAAGAGACAGGCTCACTGATGAGTATAACAACCTTATGAGTCAGATAGCCTATTTTAAGGATGTCCTCAGTAATGAAGCTCTTGTGTACGGCATTATTAAAGATGATCTTACCGAGATCAAGAACAAATACGGTGATGACAGGAGGACCTCCATTGAGTATTCGGAAGACGACACTGATATCGAAAGTATGATCCAGGAGGAGAATATAGTCATTACTATGACTCAACATGGTTATATCAAGAGGACCCTCAGCAGTCATTATAAGGTACAGAGAAGAGGAGGAAAGGGAATAACCGGGTTACTGACAAAGGATGAGGATGAAGTTAAGAATATTCTTACCTGTTCAACTCATGACAGCCTTCTATTCTTTACGAACAAAGGCCGTGTATATGTAAAGAAAGCATATCAGATTCCTGCTTTCGAGAGATATACGAAAGGAATTCCTGTAGTTAATATCGTACCTCTTGAAGATGAAGAGAAGATATCTGTCATAATGCCGGTAAGAGGATATGAAGACCATGATAACCTTATTATGGTGACAAGAGAAGGAATCATCAAGAAATCAAGGCCTTCCGATTTTACCAAGATAAGGCAGACGGGAATCAGAGCTATCACCCTTAGGGAAGATGATGAACTGATAGATGTCCTGAAATCCACTAATGGAGATAGACTCCTTATAGGAACCAGCAACGGTCAGTCGATCAAATTTGATTTGGATACCGTAAGTACTCTCGGAAGAACTGCTATGGGGGTCATTGGTATCAAGTTAAGAGAAGGGGATTTCGTAGTTGGAGCACTTGTCATATCTGACAACGTTCATGTACTCACTCTCACGGAGAACGGATTCGGAAAGCTGTCAGACAGTGATACATATACTGAACAGGGAAGAGCAGGTTATGGAGTCAGAGCCATGAGACTTTCAGAAAAGACAGGAAAAATGATAGGAATCCTTGCGGTTGATCAGGACAAGGATATAATGATCATAAATAATAACAATCTCATGGAGCGATTCAGTGTTACAGATATCTCTGTTACAGGAAGAAACACGCAAGGTGTCAAAGTAATGAGGCTCAAGGATGATGAAAAGATCATAAGTGCTGCAGTTGTTGACAGAGATGAGGAAGAGTTCTCTGAGGAAGAGGAAAACGAGGACTAATAGTTGTTTCCAGAAGAATTTCAGGGCGGGAAAAGGTGTTTGACATACTTTTTCCGCTCTGTTATAATTCTTTTTGCTAACTTGGAGTGGAGAGGTGTCCGAGCGGTTTAAGGAGCTAGTCTTGAAAACTAGTGATACCGAAAGGTACCGTGGGTTCGAATCCCACCTTCTCCGCCATTTTTATAATATAGGTAGATTTCGACCATGGAGAAATACCCAAGAGGCCGAAGGGGCTCCCCTGCTAAGGGAGTAGTACGTTGATAGCGTAGCGAGGGTTCAAATCCCTCTTTCTCCGCCACGATTACCTTAAAAAGAAGGACCGGTTATCGGGCCTTCTTTTTCATATATAGGTGCATTAGGACTTATATAACAAATTATTACAATAAAGAGACAGTTAGGAAATTATGGAAAATGGAACTAGTGTTTGTAAAGGCAATAAAAGAGGATATTGATCAGATATTTGATCTTTATCAGGAAGTGATACGTACTACATTTACAACATGGGATGACAATTATCCAAGCAGGGATCTGATCATGGAGGATATCATGAACGGAGATATGTATGTTCTGAAAAATGGAAATAATATCATAGCGGTCAGTTTCCTTGGTATATACGAGAATGAAGCAGAAAATTGGAGCAACCGTCTTGATAAGCCGATAGGAATTGCTAGGATCTGCGTGGATCCTAAATGGCAGGGTAGAGGAGTAGGAACATATTTCGTATGCTTACTTATGGAAAAGGCAAAGGAAATGGGTGCTGACGGAATGCACTTCCATGTATGCACACTGAATGCATCTGCCATGAAGATGTATGAGAGAGCAGGCTTCATTAACTGCGGTCAGGGAGAATCAAATTACGGATACGATTATTATAAGTATGAGATAGTATTCTAATGAAGAATCTGAACAAAAGGAAAGTCCCGTTTACAAAGATGTGAACGGGACTTTTAGTCATATCCAGTCAGGAATTATCCTGATTCCTTTTTTTAAACTGTTCTCTTAATCTTAAGGCGTGATCAAGTATCTTTTTTCTGAGACGGAGACTCTTAGGAGTAACTTCCACGAGTTCATCATCATCAATGAACTCAAGACATTCTTCCAAAGAAAAGATCCTAGGAGGAGTGAGACGAAGAGCCTCATCGCTTCCGGCAGCTCTCATGTTCGTTACGTGCTTTTTCTTGCAGACGTTAACGACTATATCTTCCATCTTTGGAGAACAGCCGACTATCATGCCTGCGTATACACTTGTACCGGGAGTTATGAACATTGTGCCTCTGTCCTGAGCATTGAAGATACCGTATGTAACAGCTTCACCAGTCTCATGTGCGATAAGAGAACCAAGATTCCTCTTAATGATAGTGCCTTTGAAAGGTCCATATCCCTCGAAGATAGTACTCATGATTCCTTCGCCTTTAGTGTCGGTCATGAAGTCATTTGAATAACCGAAAAGGCCTCTGGATGGAATGATAAATTCGAGACGAACTCTGTCACCGATCTGATGCATTTCGACCATTTCGCCCTTTCTGGAACCTAGCTTCTGAATTACACTTCCAGAACACTCCTGAGGAACATCACAAACAAGTCTCTCCATTGGCTCTTCAAGAACTCCGTTCACGGTACGGTATAGGACTTTAGGAGCGCTTACCTGTAACTCGTATCCTTCACGTCTCATTGTTTCTATAAGGATGGAAAGATGCATCTCTCCTCTTCCAAGTACTCTGAAGGAGTCAGGGGAATCAGTTTCCTCAACTCTTAGTGATACGTCTTTCTTAAGCTCACTGAAAAGTCTGTCTCTTAAGTGCCTGGAGGTGACGTAGGTTCCTTCCTTACCAGCAAAGGGACTGTTGTTAACAGAGAATGTCATCTCTACTGTTGGTTCTGATATCTTGACAAAAGGTATCGGCTCTGGGAAGTTAGGCGAACATACCGTATTGCCTATGTTGACATCTGATATTCCTGAGAAGCATACGATATCTCCGCCAGATGCACTATCTACCGGTTCTCTTGTAAGACCCGAAAACTGATAAATCGTATTAATACGTGCTTTTTCATTCAGGTCTTTATCATGATAATCCGTAAGAACAACATCCATATTTTTAGAAATGATCCCGTTTTCTATTCTGCCTATAGCAAGTCTTCCTACGTAGTCATTGTATTCTATCGATGAAACAAGAATCTGAAGAGGGGCATCGAGATCCGTCTTGGGAGGATCTATATGCTCAAGGATGGCATCAAAAAGAGGAGCAAGATCTTTTCCAGGCTCATCAGGATCTGTGGATGCAGTTCCTGCTCTTCCGGAACAATATATGATCGGACTGTCGAGCTGCTCATCTGTTGCATCAAGCTCCAGGAGAAGCTCAAGGATCTCGTCAACGACTTCAAGAGATCTGGCGTCGGGTCTGTCGACCTTGTTGATGACAATGATAATCTTATGATTCAACTCCAGAGCTTTCTGGAGAACGAATCTTGTCTGAGGCATAGGTCCTTCATAAGCATCTACCAGGAGCAGGACTCCGTTCACCATTTTGAGAACGCGCTCCACCTCTCCTCCGAAATCAGCATGTCCGGGAGTGTCCACTATGTTGATCTTTACGCCTTTATAATAGGCAGAGGTATTCTTGGCAAGTATGGTTATCCCTCTTTCACGCTCTATGTCGTTGCTGTCCATGATTCTGTCTTCCACGACCTGATTCTGGCGGAATATGCCTCCCTGTTTCAGCATCTCATCGACAAGTGTGGTCTTTCCATGGTCAACATGCGCAATTATGGCGATATTTCTCAAATCATCTCTAATCAAAACGGTTGCTCCCTTCTTAAAAAATTCCAAAAATCAATTTTATACTATGGAAAAAACTTTGGCAATAAAAAGCGGAGAACAGCGATATTGTGAGATAATAGAACTGGAAAGTGGAACTTTTCCGAGTATGATAGCGTCATAATGTATGAAAACAAAAAACGGAGGGAAAAATAAATGAAAAAGTTGTCCGGTATAGTTGCCGTAATAATCGTAATATGTATTCTTTTTGCAGCTTGTGGTAAGCAGTCAGATCACATCGGATATGAGGGCAAGGAAGACTATCTTTCTCCGGAGGCAGAACCTCAACCTATGCCAGCACCTACTGACTCTGAAGAAGAGTCATATCAGAATATAGTACAGAATACGGTAGAGGGACAGATGCTCATATATATGGTGGACATGAGCATCATTACAGAAGAGTATGATCAGGATTATGCTTCTATAAAGATGAAGCTTTCAAAACTTGGAGGATATGTATATACGGAATATAGTTCGGGTACGAAAGGCTCAGATGATCTGAGATATGTATCACTGGTCTTAAAGATCCCGGTGGAGAATCTTGATGAGTTTGTCAACGGAGTTGATAAGGAAATGAAGGTAACCTCCAAGAGGATCAATGTAGAAGATACTACGGATCAATATTATGACATAGCCAGCAGGATCGACCTTCTTGAAACCAGATACAGAAAGATGGAAGAGTATCTCAAGACCGCAACGGAGATGCAGGATATCATAACCATCGAGGAAGAGATGAGCAACATCATCTATCAGCTTGAAAATCTCAAGGGGGAGAAAAAAGGAATAGAGAATAAGGTCCGTTTTTCCACTGTCAACATCACTCTCAATGAAGCTAAATCTTCTGCTATCAATGCTTATGATGAGAAGACCATATGGGATAGAATGGCAAACGGGATATCCTCAACATTCAATGACATGGTGGATTACATGGGAGACATACTGGTGCTGTTTGTATCATCGCTTCCAGTACTTGGACTCATAGCTGTGATAGCGATAATAATAATAGTAATCGTAAAAATAATCTCCAGAAGAAAATCAAAGAAACAGAATGCAACTATTGCCTGAAAAGAAGTATAATTAAATAAATAATGAGAGGATCTTATTATAAAGATCCTCTTTTTTAAAGGAGAATTGTGATGGTTATTATTAGGGAAGTGAAAACCAGAAAAGACAGACTGGAATATGTGGAATTCCCGAATAAGATGTACAAAGATGTCCCTCAATACGTGCCATGTATGGTGATGGATGAGATGGCGAATATCAATGAGAAGAAGAATCCTGCTTTCTCATATTGTGACATGAGATTCTTCCTGGCAGAAAAGAACGGAAAGACTGTAGGAAGAATCGGAGGCATTATAAGTCACAAGGCAAACAATATCTGGAATACCAGCCAGATAAGGATCACCAGGATGGATTTCATCGAGGATTACGAAGTATTCGTAAAACTGATAGAGACTATAGAGGAGTGGGGAAGAAAAGAAAACCTCAGTGCCATGATTGGACCTATCGGATTCTGTGATCTTGACAAAGAGGGCATGCTGATAGATGGTTTTGATCAGCAGGGCATGTTTATAACCTATTATAATTATCCGTATTATGCAGAATTCATGGAGAGATACGGATTCGAAAAAGCCGTCGACTGGACTGAGCATAAAGTATATATCGAGTGCGAAGATATAGACAGAATCGACAGGATAGCAGAAAGAGTCGCAACGAAGAATAACTTCAGGGTCCTGCAGCTTAAAACAAAAGCGGATCTGAAACCATATATCCCAAGAATTTTCGAACTCCTTAACAGCGAATACAAAGAACTGTACGGAGTTGTTCCGCTGACAGAAGAACAGATAAAGTATTATGCCGGACAGTTCCTTTCCCTGATCAATCTGAGATATATATCCATCGTGGTCAACGAGAATGATGAGCTTGTTGCACTGGGCATCCTGGCTCCGAGCCTTGTTGATTCAATGAAGAAGTGCAACGGCAGGTTGTTCCCGACAGGCTGGATCGGATTGCTCAAAGACATAAGAAAGCCTAGGATACTCGATATGTATCTGGTCGCAGTCAAAGGCGAATACAGAAAAGCAGGAGTGCCGGCCATACTCATGACGGATATATATAAGCGTGCTAAAGCCGATGATATCGAATTTGCAGAGACTGGACCGGAACTGGAACTGAACACGAATGTTCAGACTATGTGGGAGAAGTTCAGAACCGATTATGAGATCAGAAGAAGAAGGTGCTGGACCAAGAATCTGTAAGTAATCAACAGGGTTATCAACAATTGTTGATAACCCCTAGTGAGAAAAAAGGGCCAAAAAAAATCAAAGGTCTCGGCCTTTGATTTTTTTGATCTTTCAGATAGTGGTATCTTCTATAGTAGAATCAGCGGCGTTTGTCTTTACGCTGTCGATTCCGTTCTTGCATGCAGCCATGGACTTGTATCCTTCGCTTACGCCGATGATCTGACCATTGGTTGCCTTGAGACGGAACCTTATCTCACCTTTCTTGTCCTCGAAGATCTCGAACTTTGGATGTTTCTCGACCTTGAAGCCATCTACTGTCTGATCCTCAACAGCAGCTTTGGGAGCATTCTTCTGGACGCTAGCCACTCCCTTTAAGCAGGAATTCTTGGAAGCATAGACTTCGCTGGATAATATAACCTGGCTGTTTTTTGCCTTTAAATCAAATTTGGTGCCTGTATTGGTGGCACGAACTACAAATTTTCCCATAACTGATAAGCTCCTTTATTAAGAAATCTTTTGACTTCAGTATAAATAAACGCAAGAAATAAATCAATTGTAAAATATGAGCTCAGAACAATTAAAGCAGCTTGAAGCTAAAGTATTTGAAAACGAAGCAGAACGAGGCGTCATTCCTTCCAGTATTGACCTTTCGTATCATTATGATACAATTCAATTTAAGAACAAGCTAAGAAAGGAACATGAAATGACATTCGAAAAACTTAAAGAAATCATAATGAAGGAAACCGGAAAGAAAGATATAGAACTCACCGATGAGACCACCTTTAAGGATCTTGGCTTTGATTCCATTGATGCCATCGACATCCTTATGGACATCGAGGATGAATTCGGCATTGAGATCCAGGATGATTCCGAAGCTCTGAACAATGTCGGAGACCTCGTAAAACTGATCGAAGAGAAAATCAACGCTTGACGGAAAGATAAATGATCGGGAGAGTATCCTGAGAAAAGGCCGGACCTACCTGTTTGGTTCCGGCTTTTTCTTTTATGCTTAAGGAAGACATTGTGATAATATAGACAATATGAACATCAGACTAACTCCTCTATTCAGCAGTTCCTCCGGCAACTCATATCTTATCAGTGCAGGAGAGACGAACATACTGGTGGATGCGGGGGTCACGGGCTCACAGCTGACACAGGCTCTTCAAGAAGTCTCCGTAGATCCGCATTCTATAAACGGGATCATAATAACTCACGAGCATGTAGACCATATAAAAGGCGTGGGTGTCATGAGCCGGAAATTTGACATACCCGTATATGCAAATGCTCTGACGTGGGAACAGATGGAGGATAAGGTAGGGAACATCGCCCTTAAGAACCAGAGGGTGGTTGACAAAACGGATTTCTTCATTAAGGATCTCTGTATAATGCCTTTTTCAGTCAGTCATGATGCTGCTGATCCCGTTGGATATTCTCTTGGTTCAGGGAATAACAGGGTGAGCATACTTACCGATACCGGAAAGGTGACTGAAAATATGCTGGATGCCATAGAAGGCTCTTCCCTGGTCGTGTTGGAAGCGAATCATGACATTGAGATGCTCCGGAATGGTCCTTATCCCTATGCCCTTAAGCAGAGGATAATGTCAAATAAAGGACATCTGTCCAACATGACTGCTGCAGGAACCGCACTTGAGTTGTATAAGAGAGGCGTAAGGGGCCTTATTTTGGGACATATAAGCAGCCATAACAACAAGAAAATCCTGGCATTCAGGACCGTGGCGGGTTTCTGCGAGAAACAGGGAATTGAGATCAACAAAGATTTGTTTATAATCAGTGCAAACAGGACTTCTGTCACAGGGACTTTCAAAGTGGGGTCAGATAAGTGAAGATAAGGCTCATATCCGTAGGTAAAATAAAAGAAAAATACTATAAAGCCATTCAGGATGAGTATCTGAAGATGCTTTCCAGATTCTGCACCACAGAAATCATAGAGGTCCAGGACGAAAAGATACCGGTCGATCCCAGTGAAAGGGATATCGAGATCATACTGGAAAAGGAAAGAGAGAGAATAGAGAGACATATCCTGAAGAACAGCACCATGATAGTCCTGGCGATAGAGGGGGAACAGACCGATTCCGTTAGTTTTTCGGGTATGTTGAAGAACGAACAGGATCACAGCCGTGATATCACTTTCATAATCGGAGGATCTCTTGGACTGGCTGAAGCTTTGAAAAAGAGTGCTGATAAAAAAATGTCATTTTCCAAGATGACGTTTCCCCATAGACTGGCCAGGATATTACTGTTGGAGCAGATGTTCAGGGGATTCAAGATAATCAACAACGAGACATATCACAAATGAATGTATGCGGATCCGTCGATCCGCTTTTTTATTTTTTCAGAGAATACGAACAGGAGCATCAGTCCTATCTCCATGATCAGTATGGCAAATCCGGTATCGCTAAGGAAGTGTTTTCCTACGATTATCCTCGTAAAAGACGTGATGAGTACCCAGAGTACGGAAATAACGGAATACAGAGGTCTTCTCAAGGCCTTCTCAGGAAATATCAGAGGTATCAAAAGGAGCAGCATTATTCCACATGACTGGGCTGTATGCCCAGATGGAAAGGAACTTCCACCCTGACCTGAAAAATCGAACCATGGAACGAAATAAAGAGTTCCGTCCATAAGTATCTCCGAATATCTGGGTCTGCCTGCAAGGGCTTTCAGGAGATGGACTACCGCCAGTTCGTAAAGAAGATACATTATCCCTGCGATACTGATTATCAAAAGACCGGAGAAAACGGAATCTTTCATGAACATATGATGTCTTCTCATCTTTTCAGACAGAAACAGGAATACAAGGAATTCGAGAGGGAAGTAGACGGGAAATGAAAGCCATTTGAAGATCCCTCTTTTATGGACATAGGAGAAACCCACCGTGACGACTACGGAAACAGAAAGTGCGGTAAGGATTACGAACAGCCAGGTCTGCCATGTCTTTTTGCATTTGACGGACAGAAGGAAGAAGAACAGTGTTATCGGCAGATATATCGGAATGAAGCAGATGGCCTCCATAAGTACTGAGAACCATTGGTTTTCGACAAAAACCATCTCGGAAAAGGAGAGGTCGAAAAAGGAACCCGATATGATCAGAATCGCTGATATCAGGAAAAGAACGATCAAAAAGCTTTTATTGTCCCGAATAGTATCCATTTTACAGAGCATGTTTCCTTTTTAAATTCAAAACGAGATCCTGTCCATGTTTATGTTTGCTTGTTACCTTATTATAATATAATATGATTATCTAAATCAGACTCAATAATCCGGAGAATAGAAAATGGATACAAAGTTAAAAGCGATAGCCGAGACAAAGGCAGACAACTTCATACAGGAATTCATAAACGAAGACATCCTTTCAGGCAAGGTGGACTACATTAAGACGAGATTTCCGCCGGAACCTAACGGATATCTCCATATAGGTCACGCCAAAGCGCTCTGGATAGATTTCAGCACGGCAGAAAAATACGGCGGGACATGTAATCTTCGCTTTGACGATACCAATCCCGCAAAGGAAGACGAGGAATATGTCGACGCCATAATGGAAGACATACACTGGCTCGGATATGACTGGGATCTTCTCTGCTATGGTTCCAGATACTTTGATACCTGCTATGAGCTGGCCGTAAAACTCATAAAGAAAGGTGTTGCATATGTAGACGATCTTTCAAAAGATGAGATGAGAGAATACAGAGGGACCCTTACGGAACCCGGAAAGAACAGCCCTTTCAGAAACAGATCTGTTGAAGAGAATCTGGATCTTTTCGAGAGGATGAAGAACGGGGAATTTGAAGACGGGGAAAAAACTCTCAGAGCCAAGATAGATATGGCGTCCCCGAACATCAACATGAGAGACCCAGCATTATACAGGATACTGCATCTTTCGCATCATCAGACCGGTGACAAGTGGTGCATCTATCCCATGTACGATTTCGCCCATCCGATACAGGACGCAATAGAGGGGATCACACATTCTCTGTGTTCTCTTGAATATGAGGCTCACAGGCCTTTGTATAACTGGGTCGTAGATCAGTGCGAATTCGAACATAAACCAAGACAGATAGAGTTTGCGAGGATGAACATAACGGACACCATCATGAGCAAGAGATATCTCAGGGCTCTCGTTGAGGGAGGACATGTCTCGGGCTGGGATGACCCCAGGATGCCAACTCTCTGCGGAATGAGGAGGAGAGGCTATACGCCTGAGGCAATAAAGGATTTCCTTTCCAGGGCAGGGGTCGCCAAAGCGGATTCCGTGATAGATTTTGCCATGCTGGAGCACTGCGTGAGAGAGGATCTGAACCTCAGAGCCAAAAGGCTTATGGGAGTCATAGATCCCGTAAAGGTCGTTATCGAGAACTATCCCGAGGACAAGAGCGAGATACTGTTGGCAGAAGATCTGCCCGGGAGCGAAGAGACCCATGAGATCACTTTTTCTAGGGAACTCTATATCGAGAAGGAAGATTTCATGGAGGTAAAGCCCAACAGCAAATATTTCAGGCTCTATGTCGGAGGAGAGGTAAGACTGAAGAACGCATATATCATAAAGTGCGAAAGAGTGGAGAAGGGTGAAAACGGAGAGATAAAAGAGATCATCTGTACATATGATCCTCTTTCCAAGACAGGTGATGTCAATTCTTCCAGAAAAGTAAAAGGGACGCTTCACTGGGCGGATGCAAAGACGGCATTGCCGGCTGAATACAGAATATACGGGCCGCTGATGGATGATGAGAAAGAAGGAGACTTCATAGAAAGGCTGTCAGACGATTCTCTCGAAGTTAAACACGGGTTTATAGAAAAGGAGATACTTAAGGCCGGCAGGGGAGCTAAATTCCAACTGTTGAGAAGAGGTTATTTCTGCACTGATAACAAAGATCATGAGGAAGGACATGTTGTCCTCAACATGACCACCGGTCTCAGGGATACGTTCTCAAAGACTATAAGATGAATAATGGAGTGAATATATGAAAGTTAGGACCAGATTCGCACCAAGCCCTACGGGCTATATGCATATAGGAAATCTCAGGACAGCACTTTATGCCTGGCTCTTTGCAAAGAAGAACAAAGGAGATTTTATCCTCAGGATAGAGGATACCGACAGGAATCGTCTTGTGGACAATGCCTGTGATATCATCTATAACACTTTAAGAGACACCGGTCTCTCTTATTCGGAAGGACCGGATGTAGGAGGAGACTACGGCCCATATATCCAGAGCGAGAGAAAGAGCATATACGGAAAGTATGCGAAGATACTCGTTGAAAAAGGCGCAGCATATTATTGTTTCTGCACCAAGGAAAGACTTGACGCATTGAGAGAAGAGGCCGCAAAAGAGGGAAAGGTCTTCAAATATGACAAGCACTGCCTAAAACTTTCCAAAGAGGAGGTTCAGGCAAAACTTGATGCCGGAGAGGAATATGTGATAAGGCAGAACATCCCTCTTGAGGGAGAATCATCATATTTTGACAACGTATATGGGGAGATCAAGGTTCCGATGTCTGACATGGAGGATAATATTCTTCTAAAATCCGACGGATGGCCTACATACAATATGGCAAACGTCATAGATGACCATCTTATGGAAATCACCCATGTTATAAGAGGAATAGAGTATCTCTCGTCAACACCGAAATACAATCTTCTGTATGATGCGCTTGGCTGGGAAAGACCAAGTTATGTTCATCTTCCTCCGGTAATGAAGGATAAGACCAAGAAACTTTCTAAACGAAACGGAGATGCATCGTACGAGGATCTCATAAACAAAGGTTATCTGAAAGAGGCGATAATCAACTATATAGCTCTTCTTGGATGGAATCCCGGAGGAGAAAGGGAGATTTTCTCTCTTGAGGAGCTTGCGGAAGTGTTTTCTCTTGAGGGACTTAGTAAATCATCAGCCATTTTTGATATAGAAAAGCTGACATGGATGAACGGAGAATACATAAGAGCTCTTTCAAAAGAAGATTTTATCACACGCGCAAGCAGGTTCACGGACTGGGGCACTGATGATCCCGTAAAGATAGAGAAGATAGCCGGTCTGATTCAGCCAAGGATAGAGACTCTTACTCAGATAGATGAAAAGATAGCGTTCTTACGGGAAATGGCAGCCTTTGATGCAGAACTGTATTCGAATAAGAAGAACAAGACCACGCCAGAGAATTCCATACCGCTTATTGAGTCTGCAATAGAAGCACTCTCTGACATACCCGAAGAAGGCTTTGTGAATGATAACCTCTATCAGGCGCTCATTGATGTCGCTGAGAAGAATGAAGTCAAGAACGGAAAAGTGCTTTGGCCGGTAAGGATAGCCATAACAGGGCTTTCCGTCACTCCGGGAGGAGCTACAGAGATAGCGGAGCTTCTTGGCCGTAAAGAGACGCTTAAGAGACTGGAGGCTTCTCTTGATAATCTGAAAAGATTTGTGTCGGAGGACTGAGAATGAAGCTTCTTTTCGCAAGCGACATCCATGGTTCTGCGTTCTATTGCAGAAAACTTATGGAAAGATATGAGGATGAACGCCCTGAAAAAGTGATCCTGTTGGGAGACATTCTATATCACGGACCAAGAAATCCCCTTCCTGAGGGTTACATGCCGTCAGAAGTGGCAGTCATGCTGAATTCCATCAAATCCGAGATCCTTTGTGTCAGAGGAAACTGCGATTCGGAAGTTGATCAGATGGTTCTGGATTTTCCGATAATGGCCGAATATGCCATTTTCTATATCGGAAGCAGGATGGTATATGTCACACACGGACATACACTTAATGAAGATAATCTGCCAATGATACATAAGGGAGATATTCTGATCCATGGCCATACTCATCTGAAAATCATGGAAGACAGGGGAGAGTTCATATACATCAATCCGGGTTCCGTATCACTTCCAAAGGATGATGATATCAGAAGCTACATGATGTACGAGGACGGTGTCTTCATGATCAAGGATATGGACGGAAAGCTCATAAGAGTCATGGATTTGAATCCTTAAACAGAAATGCATTTGATGAAAGAGGTCAGGCTATGATGTCACGACCTCTTTTTTTGTTTGATCATACATAAAACAGGGATGCCACTCTGTGGCATCCCTGTGTCTTATAATAATGAGTAATCCATTATTTCTTGAGAACTCCCCTTGATCCCCATTCTTCGAATTCAAGGATCGAGAGATAGCAGTCGTTTTTATCGATTCCTGCTTTTTCCTCAAGAGTGTTGTAAATAGCCTCGGTCATCTTAGCCTTGTCTTCAAACTCAGCCTTATCTTTAAGATGGACCTGTACATAAGCGCATGCTTCCTTCTCGATGCCCCTGAAGAACATGTTTTCTCCGTCCTCGATAGACATCATCATCTTTTCCTCGAGCTTTCCGGGAATGAGCTCTATAGCTCTTCCAAATCCCTCTTTAACTTCGAGTTTCTGTGAAGGAGTCAGCTTCTTGGATGTTTTTAATCCTATGAATGGCATAACTATTTCTCCTTGTCTCAGACTTCGTATACTCTGTCGGGGAATGTGATTCCGGCTTCTTCGCGGATCTTTTCCATTGTGGCGATGACCTGTCTGGTGAGGGTCTTGGACTGCTCATAGCGCTCTTTTGTTCCTTCCTTGTCGGTTATGAACTTATAGAACTGGAGAGCCTCTCCGCCCATGTTGGAGAACGAGGTATCTCTCTTTGTAACGACTTCCTTTGTCCCGTCAACATATTCGATATAGCTGTTGTCGAAACATTCCATCGTATCGATGTGGAGGACACCGAGGTCTCCCATGATGAGGTTGTCGTGCTTTGATGTGCTCGTCTTGCCGTAGCTGATGGTAACCTGCATGTTCTTGAATACGCCGTCTTTCTCAAGAGGATCGCAGTCGAAGAGTACAGTACCGCATGCATCGCATCCTGTGGACATCATCGTAGCCTGTGCAGAAATCTTGTTAGGAACTCCGAACCAGTAGAGTGCAGGATATACGAGATAGATACCCATATCCATGAGTCCGCCTGCAGCCATTGCTGGATTGAAGATATTCGGGAATTCGCCTGCCTTAAGAGCCGGCATCTTGGAGGAATATCTGCAGAAGTCGAACTTAGCCATATGGATGCTTCCGAGCTTCTTGAAAGCTTCTGTAAGCTGATGAATCTCCGGAAGATAAAGACCCTTCATAGCTTCCATGAAGATTACGCCTTTTTCATCGGCTATTCTGTAAAGATTCTCGAGCTGAGCTGTGGTAGGAACGCAGGTCTTTTCGCAGATGACGTTTTTGCCGTGTTCAAGAAGTGTCTTGGCTGTGGAATAATGGAAAGCGTTCGGGTTAGCGATATAGACTGCATCGATATCACTGTTTCCTAAATCATCAAGATCAAAATACAAATCGGTAATCCCGTGCTTTGCTCCGAAAGCCTTTCCTTCTGCTTCGCTGAATGAATAAACAGCAGAATGGACAAAATCTGGAGCATTCTCTTTAGCGCCTTTGAGGAAAGAGTCAACTATCCAACCAGCTCCAACCGTTGCAAACTTAATCATACTAATCTCCTTTTTGCCTGTTTTTGGCTTAATTAATGCGTTTTAAATGAACATTAAGTCTTATATAAGTATAACCAATTTTACCTTTTTTTAAAAGAGAAGTTATATCTCAAAGAGCCTTATTTGACAAATAAAAAAGGGCCTCATTTTGAGGTGACCCCCAAAAGTTAGACTTTTATCCCAGTGAGAAATCACTGGGATTTTTCTATGCTGTCATCATGCATTCTCGATATTCCACAGGGCTTCGATATCCAAGAGATGCTTTGATTCGCTTTTCATTGTAGTAACGTATATATTTATCTATTGCTTCCTTAAGTTCATCATAGCTGGTGTAAACCTTGCCATAATACATTTCCTGCTTCATGATCCCAAAGAAGTTTTCCATCGGTGAATTGTCGTAACAATTGCCCTTTCGTGACATGCTTTGGAAGATATGATTCTTTTTTAACTCATATCGATAAGCCGGCATTTGATATGCCCACCCCCGATCCGAGTGAAAAGTTCTTCTGTATCTACAATCGCTTGTAGCAGCAATTGCCTCCTGTTGTGCATCCATAATGCTTTTTGCCGAAGGCCTTTCCGACACCCCGTAACTGAGTATTTCCAGATTCCACAGGTCCATGAATGGGTCAAGATAAAGTTTCTTTATCGTCACACGACCTTTGCTGTCGGTTTCGTAGTATTTGAATTCAGATGTATCGGTCGTGATCTTCTGATGAGGAACACTGCTGTTAAATCGTCTGTTTATCCTGTTAGTGGCGATCCTTCCGATTACGCCTTTGTATGTACTGAATCTTCGGCTTTTCCTAGTGTATGAAGTGACTTGCATTCCATATTTTCGGACTATTCGTTGTACACATTTCTTGTTGATTTTCAAACCTTGTTTTCGCAATTCACCGCAAAGTCTGCGATATCCATAATCCTTATGCTCTGCTTTGATATCTTGTATCTTTTTCAAAATTTCAGCGTCTGGATCTTCTCGATCAAACCGCTTTTGCCAGTACATATACGTGGATTTGGGGAATCCGATCACAGCGAGAATGTCCTTTAGTTTGAATTCTCCTCGGAGGCTGTGGACGACTCCCGCAGTTCGTTCAGATGAGCTTCCTCCTCTAAACGCAACCTCCTCAGTTCTTTTAAAAATGCATTTTCGATCCTGAGTTTTAGGTTTTCATCCTGCAACTGCTTTAGCAGTTCCTTCTGTTCCTCAGAATCGCCATTTTCAATGTCATGGATGATTTTATCCTTATCCATAGATTTTTTTCGGCCTTTCTTCTTTGGCTTGAGGGCTTCGGGGCCGACAGCTCTGTAATCCAGGACCCATCTGGTGATCTGGGCAGGATTTGTCATTCCGACCTGAAGCGCAAGCTCTTTGTAGGAGAGTTCACTTGTTAAATACAACTCTACCACATGAAGTTTGAATTCGAAAGTGTAAGACTGATTCCGTCGGACCCGTTTTAGTCCTTCATCTCCATATTGCTTGTAATTCGCAACCCACTTTTCGATAATGCAATGTCGCGTAGAATATTTCTTTCCGAGATACTCATAGCCACCTTCGCCATTCAGGTACTCCATGACCACTTTGTGTTTAAATTCAAAGCTATACTTTGCCATACAAAAACTGACCTCCCTAAGTTAGATTTTTGGTCCAACTTTTGGGGGTCAGTTCATTTTGAGGCTCTTTATCAGTCTTGACCAATCAGTGTGATTTCCGTCTTGTATGTATTTCCCGATCTGTAGTATTCAACCGTAATCTTATCTCCGGGTTCCTTTTTGTTAAGGGCATTTTTAATGGAAGATGCTGTGGTGATCTTGATACCGTCTATGGATACGATTATGTCTCCCACTTTCAAGGTACCTGCATTCTCATTATATAACTTATCAACATAGTAACCTTCCGGAATATTGTATTTCTTTGCCAGTAGCTGATCGACTACGAAGCCGGTTATTCCGACAAGGCTTCTTCCCTTGACAGCACCGAATTTGATGAGGTCTTCTATGATCGGCATAGCTTCTTCTGTTGTTATGGCGAAACCGAGGCCTTCAAAACCGGAGGCTACATATTTGGCAGAATTGATACCCACGAGCTGTCCCTGCATGTTGACTAAAGCGCCTCCAGAGTTACCGGGATTAATCGGAGCGTCCGTTTGAATTGTCTTCATCGTATATCCGCCTTCAACATCAAGAGGGCGGTCTTTTGCTGAGACTATTCCAAGTGTAACTGAACTTGAGAATTCGTGTCCGCCCGGGTTTCCTACAGCCATGACATAATCTCCTACTCTGAGGGCAGAATAATCGCCTATCTCAATAGGCTTAAGGTTATCAGCGTCGATTTTTATTACTGCAAGGTCGGTCTCTTTGTCGATTCCGATAATCTGGGCTTCATAAATATCGTCATCGGTAAGCATGACCTTAACTAGAGAGGCTCCGTTGACAACATGAGCATTTGTTATGATATATCCATCGGAGGAATAAATAACCCCGGATCCTTCTCCCGCCAGAACGGGTTGAGGCGCACCATATCCGTAACCCTGGGACAGTTTAAAATTCTGTATGCAAACTACGGATGGAATGGTCTTCTCTGCCACCTCTGCCGGAGACATCACCGACTCGGTATCCTTCTCGGTGTTATCTTCATTATCAATGGAAGAAGACGGAACCGTGTCGTTCCCGGGATTTCTGCTCTTTATATATTCATAGATTCCGACAGAAGATAAAGCGGTGAGGGCAATTAAACCCATTACCAAAAGGACTATGATAAAAACTTTTCCGCCGTTTTGGGACTTTCTGTTGTTATTATAATTGTTATTATTGTTGTAATAATAGCTGTTCATGTCTTTTTACTCCACCTAGAAATACTAAAGATAATTATAGAGCAGGAATATTTCACACCAAGATATTTTTTGTTAATATTCTGTTTCATAAAAAATCCTCCCCGGAAAAGGGGAGGATCACAGTTTTTCATGATCAGACGTTCTGAAGGTCGACAGTCACTCTGTATGCATCGGGAGTAGCTGCAGCAATAAATGCTTCCTGAATGTCCTTTAACGGAATGAGCTTTCCTTCGAGCGAGAACGAAGGATCTACGAGCTTGTGAGAGATGAGATATGCTGCATCGGCAAAATCTGCAACGTCTCCGGACATGGTTCCTATGATCTCGATCCTTCTGTAGTGGATCTCATTAGGATTGATCTGCCACTCAGGAACAGGATATCCTGCTGCAAAGAGGAGGAATCTTCCTTCAACTCTCTTGAGCATCTTATAGCCCTGCTCATATGCGGAACCGAGACCGACAGCAGCTATGACAGCATCTGCACCATATCCGTCAGTGAGCTTGAAAACTTCTTCAACAGGATCACATGTGGTTGAGTCGATAACGTCAGCAAATCCCATGGAGCGTGCTCTTTCGAGTTTCTTCTGGGAAAGCTCGGTGATTATTACTCTTGCACCGAATGCATGAGCGACCTGAGCATTGGCGATTCCCATCGTGCCGGCGCCTATTATGACCACGGTCTCACCCGGCTGAACGCGGAGACGTCTCATACCGCAAACGCAAGTGGCGATCGGTTCAACGAATCCGGCTACTGGCGCAGGAAGGTCATTGCTGAGCTTTACGATTGATGTGAATGGTTCAACACAATAATTGGAGAAGCCCTTACTTCCATAGAAACCGTTTCTCAGTTTCCATCCGCCGCCCTTGTTCGTGCAAGCGAAGGAATGTCCTCTTCTGCAGTTGATGCACTTTCCGCATCCTCCGTGTACAGGGCCGACTCTGTCGCCGATCTCAAATCCGTGTACGTTCTCTCCCTTGGCGATTATAACACCGCTCCACTCATGTCCGCCTGCCATCGGGAATCCCTGATGCTCGCGGAGGCCAAGCCACTGCTGATAGTCTGTTGTGCAGATCTGACATGTTTCCATCTTTAAGACGACGTCCTCAGGTCCCATCTCCGGAAGCGGTTCCTCAAAGACCTTGGCTACATGAACGTTTCTAACCTTTCCGCCGATAGTCTCGTCTGTCCTGTCTGCCAGGATAGCTGAAAACTTGTGTGTTTTTGGTAATTCCATTGAATCATCCTCCCTAAAATTTCATATCTCAAAAGAGATTATTTTACGCAAATTTCTACAAATAGATTATATCCAAAGCCTATGTTATTTTCAATAACGTATGAGCTTTGGCTTGATGAGTTACCCTATGATAACTTATAATAATCATCGGAATATAGAAAGAAAAAGGAGCGATAAAATGGGAAAGATCATAAGGCTTGCAGGGATCGAAGTGATGCCGGGAGAGAAATTTCAGGATTTTATAACTGTACCTGGAACGGAGTACAAAACGCCGGTTACCATAGTAAATGGAAAACAAGACGGAAGGACGATATACATCTCTACTGGAGTGCACGGAGGAGAGTATCCCGGAGTGGCAGCAGTTTCCGAGGTCTCCTCGAAACTTTCACCTGAGGAGGTCAGCGGAGCTGTGATATTTACAAACTGTCTTAATTATTCCGGAATGACTGGCATGTATGATGCAGTAGTTCCGGAAGACGGGGAAAATATTAACAGGAAGTTCCCCGGATCTCCGGAAGGGACCGTCACTGACAGGATCAGGGATTTCATCGTAAGGGAGATTTATCCACAAGTGGAATTCATTGCGGATCTTCACAGCGGCGGAGCATATGAATCCCTTTCAAGCTGTGTATTCTTCCCTGCGGCATGCGGGCAGGAGATGAGGGAACTCGTCCTTGATGTGTGCAAGCATATTGACATACCTTATCTGGTAGCATCTACAGCATCGGACGGACTGTACAGTTATGGATGCCATCATGGTGTTCCGGGAATGATACTTGAAAGAGGCGGACATGGAGAGTGCGATCCTTTCCATGTTGAGGGGTACAAGAGAGACCTAAAGAACATACTTATATATTTCGGGCTCCTGAATGGGGAATATGAGCCGGTAAGTGCCAAAAAGACGGTTTTCGAACATGCTTCATACATAGGAACGGACGTTACCGGTTTCTGGTATCCTGAGATAGAACTGGATACAGAGTTCAAAAAAGGAGACAGGCTCGGTCTTATAAAGGACATCTTCGGAAACACATTGAAAGAATTCATAGCGGAACATGATGGAAAGGTGCTCTACTATAACGGAGCTCTCGTAGCAATAGAGAACTGGACCAATATAGTTGCTTACGGATGGCTTGAATAAATGTCCCAAAACCATGAAAAAAGCTCATGATAAACATGAGCTTTTTTAGTAATACAAAGTTAAAGTTATTGATCTACTTCTTCCCTGTTCTGGATCCTATTCATTCTTGCATAGACTCCGTTCAGATCCATGAGTTCGTTATGAGTTCCTTTTTCCACTATCCTTCCTTCTTCGACTACCAGTATCTGATCCGCATTTCTGATCGTGGAAAGTCTATGGGCAATGGCGATTATGGTCTTTTTTCCGGTTATGCTGTTTATCGCATTTCTTATCTTCTGTTCTGTCTCAACGTCAACCGATGCTGTAGCCTCGTCGAGAACTATTATGGGAGCATTTCTGAGAATGGCCCTAGCTATGGCGATCCTCTGTTTCTGGCCTCCGGAAAGCTTAACTCCTCTTTCGCCGGTAACGGTATCATAACCATCAGGCATTGCCATAATCTCATCGTCAATATCAGCAGCTCTGGCTGCGTTTCTAATTTCTTCTAACGTGGCATCCGGTTTTGCATAACTTATGTTTTCAGAAATGGTTCCGTTAAAGAGGAAGGTATCCTGAAGTACCGTTGATATATTATGCCTCAGGCTCTCTATGGTTATGTCAGAGATATCGTGTCCATCTATCAGTATTCTGCCTTTCTGGGGCTCATAGAATCTGGAAATCAGTTGTGTTATTGTGGTCTTTCCCACACCCGTAGGTCCTACCAGGGCGAGCATCTGGCCAGGAGGACATTCGAAAGAAACATCCTCAAGGACAGGGATACCGTCGATATATGAGAAACTGACGTCTTCAAAACGGATCTCGCCCTCGACATCTTTTAGCTCTTCAGCACCGGGTTTGTCCTGTATTTCTGAAGGCGCCTCAAGTATAGCCATTACACGCTCCGCACCGGCAAGGGACTGCTGCATGTTCTCAAGAAGAGTAGCGAGTCCAGTCACCGGGGTATAGAACAGGGAGAGATACAGAAGAAATGCCACGATGTCTTCGGCATTTAGACTTCCCTTATATGCAAGGAAACCACCGACGGCTACTACGAGAATAGTACCTATCGATGATATGAACTCTACGGAAGGGTGGAATACAGCGCTTACCTTCAGTGCCTGAAGCATGGCTTTTACATGACCGAAGTTCTTCTCATCCACTCTTTCGGTCTCATATTCCTCTCTTCCGAAAGACTGTATCTCATGGATGCCGGAGAGGTTGTCCTGAAGCTTTCCGTTAAGCTCACCCATCTTCTTCTGAGATATACCGAAGAAGGGTCGGACCTTCTTTGAGAAGATGATGCCCGATATCAGTATAAGCGGTATAGGTGCACATGTTATGAGGGCTAGTTTGGGATTTATGGTGAGGAGCATGATGAGCACTCCGAGAAAAGTCACGACATTTGTGATAGTCTCGGGAATAATATGAGCATACAGAAGCTCGAAGTCTCTTGTGTCATTTACGACTCTGCTCATGAGATCTCCGGTCTGCTTATCATGGAAGAACCCAAGATGCATCCTTTCAAGTTTATCATATGTCTTCGTACGGAGATCGCCAACCAGATACCATGCTGCCTTATGTGCCATATAGTTGCTGAGGAATCGGAACAAGATTCTTGAAAGATACAGACATATAAGTATGATAGTGAGCTTCCAGATCGTAGCCAATCCTTCCTCGGTTACTCCACGCTGTACTATTCCCGTCATTGCCGAGAGGACTTTCGGAGCTGCGAGATTGACGAATGTAAGAGACAAAGTGGCTAAAATTGAAAGAAAATATAGTCCTCTGTACCTTATAGCCTCTTTACTGAGCTTCCAAAGTAATTTCATAAATCGCCTCTGAATCTTTCTTTTTCCAATTTCCATATTATTATACCAATGATCTGAGTGTCAAAGCCATATCACTGGAGAGCGGTGCATATACTGGAACCGAGTCGTAAGAATACTTATGACAGTCTTTTTATTTGTCGCTTTAGACGCGACCTTGAAAAGGAATCGGCTATCTATACTGAACATGAAAACAGTTCAGCATAGGAGGTTTTATTAATGGGAAACGGTATTACAGAATTAGTATTCATACTTGACAGAAGCGGCTCCATGGGCGGGCTGGAGTCAGACACCATAGGTGGATTCAACTCCATGATCGAAAAACAGAAGAAAGAGCCGGGTAAGGTGTACGTCTCCACGGTACTGTTCGACAACAGATCTGAGGTACTCCATGACCGGATAAAGTTGGAAGACGTACCATTGATGACGGAAAAGGATTACTACGTCAGAGGCAGCACTGCTCTGGTCGATGCAATTGGAGGGGCTATCCATCATATAGTCAACATACACAAATATGCAAGGGAGGATGATGTGCCCGAAAAGACCATGTTTATCATAACCACCGACGGTATGGAGAATGCTTCCAGACATTATTCGAGCAATCAGATCAAGGCAATGATAGAAAGACAGAAGGAAGCAGGCTGGGAGTTCCTTTTCATAGGGGCCAATATAGATGCCGTTGAGACCGCCGGGAGATATGGTATCAGAAGGGACCGTGTAGCTAATTACAAGGCTGACAGACGCGGAACGCAGATCCTTTATGAAAGCGTTTCAGAAGCTGTAAGTAATCTCCGTTGTGATATGTCCGTGTCTGAAGGCTGGAACAAGAAACTGGAGGATGATCTGGCTGACAGAAAGTAAGCGTGCTCTAGATATAAATACGCAAGTCTGAAAACAGGCTTGCGCATTTTTTGTTGGATATATGATTTCTTGTCTATCTCAGAGATCGTAGATATTCCTTGTGGGCATCCGTTATCCTGTAGCTTTCCAGAGCCTTCTGAATAGCTTTTTTATGGATCCATTCATCTAGTAAGCGTTCTTCAAAGAACGGGAGAGTCTCGTCGTATCTTTTGGCGAGAGCGGTCGCAAAAAACCAAGCGACCATCATCTGGAGATAATAATCCGTTCCTTTATTTGATGCGGCAAGGTCGAGATATTCCTGTCTGAAATCATCCCCAAGAAATTCGTTCATCAGCATTCAAAGACCGAATCTGGTGGTATAGACGTGTTCTGATGAAATCCGGGTTTCGATATAAGGCACAAGTTTTTCGTGATTTTTCCGAAAGGCTTTCGGAGTAGCCTGATCCGATACGGGCCAGCAATCGACGTGCGTGAGGAATTCCTCTACTTTTCTTACACATTCATCAAAGTCTTTTATCATCGCAAGAATAAAGAAGTGTATCAGGTTCTCTTCATAGTACTGATGAGGCAAAGAAATTAAAATGCCTCACGTTCGTCGTTTTCAAACACTTCTTTTGCCAGAGCTCTCATCTGAGGCGTTCGAACGCCGAGAATTGTTTCCGAGGGAATGTTGGGGACGAGTTTCATCTGAAATATCCGGTAGGAAGCATCTTTTAGTTCAATAAGGCGGTCATATAAAGTCTTCGATAAGCTCCGTTTTTTTGTTTTAATATTATTACATGATAGTTTGGTGTATAAAACATCGGAGCGTATAATCACTATAAAATATAAGACATCAGGCCGTTTACCGTAAAAGCATATTATTTAAGGAATATTATTGAGAGTGGTTCGCTCTTCAAAATGGTTGAGATACGAATCTGAATGTGTTATTAGTTTTATCAGAGAGAGATATAGATTATCAAGAAAGAATCTCAAAGGAATAACAAGTCGGAGTTGGGAGAAAAAATGAAGTAGTACTAAGTGCAGAAGGAGCGGAGGACAGATGTTGATGACGATTCTTTCCATCATCGTAAATACTGTATATTGTGTTGTTTTGAATTTGAATATCTATACGGACAGGGCAATGATGCCTACCGGGGAGGTACAGGAATGGCATCGGAGCCCGATAACAAGACTTAGTATTGCTGATCAGTCCTTCCTGATATATCTGCAAATTGTTCTTGCCGCTGTCAGTGTTATAACAAGTGTCCTATTTCTGTTTGGAGTCCGAAACAGAATGATCAGAACAATACAGTTGGTCAGCTTAATAGGATCTACAATCGTATTTATTATCATCATGATTGTAACCTCTAATTCGCATGCTAAGTATGCATGAGGCGAACAATTACAAATTCCAGTTTGCGGTTGGGGACTATCTAGCACACGATTTCAAGATCGGTCAAGATGGTTTTTGCTGTAAATGGTCGAAAATCGACTGTCTGCTGTGGAGCAAGCGATAACAGATAGACAAATTGATATTTGCAGAGGTAATGCAATATGGATATGAAAATTAAACTGGAACCGATTAACGATACGAATCGCGAAGCTGTGCTGGCGCTTACTGTGCGTGAAGATCAGCTATTTGTCGCGCCGAACGATTATTCATTAAGCGAGGCCGATGAGGTCAATGCCAACGCGCCTGGCACGGCGAGGCCGTTTGCGATCTATGCGGGCGAAAAGCTTGTTGGCTTCTGTATGCTCGCCCTGGACCCCGAGGATGAAAACCCCGTCGACAGGTACTGTCTCTGGCGTTTTATGATTGACAAAAACGAACAGGGCAAGGGCTACGGTCAGGCTGCACTTCATGAGGTCATCGAGTATTTCAAAGAGAACGGTGTGGACACGATCTATCTGTCGACTGCACCTGAGAACGAGGTC
>JAFRTU010000014.1 GCA_017439085.1 Clostridia bacterium
CAGAGGAATCGTACAGTCCATGTCCAGAAAAGGCAATTGCTACGACAACTGCATCATAGAGACATTCTTTGGCAGAATGAAGGCGGAAATGTTCTACGGATATGAAAAAGAGTATTCCTCGTTTGATATCTTTGCCAAAGCGGTCCATGACTACATAGACTATTACAACAATGAACGCATCCAGCAGAAAACGAAATGGACACCTCCTGCTGTGTGCAGGAAGGTGTCCATGATGACCTAAAATCTTTTAATCCTTTGTCCAGGATTTGGGGTACATATTAATCTGCCGGTATTATTTTTTGTTCCTCATCATGTATATGCTCTTATGATCTCTTCAGCGATCTCCAGTTTGGAAACTCCCCTGTCCATGGCCTGTTTCTCGATGTATCTGTGTGCCTCGGGCTCCTCCATCCCCTTATTGGAGATCAGTATCCATTTCGCATGGTTCACCGTTCTTATCTCCTTCATCTTGTCTTCAACGGTGATGCTCTTCCTCTCCAACTTCTTCAGTCTCTCGCACGAGGCCTGCATCCAGTTGAGCGCTAGCTCGAGTATCTGTCGGCTCAGGGGCTTGAACAGAGTGAAGACCCCGTATTCAGAGGCTTTTGGAGCAGCTCTGTCATATACGTCTGAAGACACGAGGAGAAGCGCCACGGAGCTCCTGGATGCGGTGACATCGATGGCAAAACCCACTCCCGGATCATCCGGCAGCGGAGAGTTCACGATAACAAGATCGTATCCTCTTTCGTTCCATGCCCTTTTTGCCTCGCTCACGCTCTGTACTACCCGGACAGGGCCGAAGCATGAGCCAAGCAGCATGGAAGAAACGGCAGTATTCAGTTTTTCAGCAGCCGATACCACTAGTACGCTGTACGATCTTTCCCTGAGCTCCATTGACCGTTCTCCGATTCAGACTCCCTTCCTTATTCCCTGCAGTATATCTCGAGTATCTCGCGTGGAATGTACCTTCTTAAGAAGTCGCTTCCTCTGGCAGTCCTTACCGCCTCATCATAGGTCTCAGGCAGTTTCCTGTAGTCCTTGAGCGCCTCCCTCTCAGCCGTATATAGGTTGAAATCGGCTGGCCCTTCAAGAGTCAGTTTCCTTTCTATCCCGTCCATTGCGGCATAGATCAGGAGAGCGAATGCAAGATATGGATTCGCTCCGGGATCCGGTGAGCGAAGCTCCGCCCTTACATATTCACCCTCTGCCGCAGGTATCCTTATGAGCTGAGATCTGTTCTGCTCCGACCAGGAGATGTATCTCGGGGCCTTATGGCTTCCGAGCCTCTTGTAGGAATCCATCGAAGGATTCAGGAACACGGTAATGTCTGCTATGTTGGCGAGTATCCCGGCTATCATATGGCCGAAATCCTCCTCATTCTCTGAATCTTTGAGAGAGATATTGATGTGAAAGCCGTTTCCCGGCTGTCCGTCAAGAGGCTTCGGAGAGAAATCCGCGTGAAGCCCGTTCCTGTCCGCTATGGTCCTAACGACCCTCTGGAATATCTCGGTGTTGTCTGCGGCGGTTAGCGCATCGGAGTATCTGAAATCGATCTCGTTCTGTCCGGGTCCCGCTTCGTGATGGGATGCTTCCGGACTGATGCCCATCTTCTCGAGGGTGAGGCAGATCTCCCTTCTCACGTTCTCTCCCCTGTCCTCGGGAGCTATGTCCATATATCCAGCCTGATCGTGGGGAACATCAGTGGGCCTTCCGTCATCTCCGAGCCTGAAAAGGTAGAACTCCTGCTCCGACCCGAACGTGAATCTGAGCCCTTTCTCCCTTGCCTCCCTGTCGGCCTTCTTCAGGAACTCCCTGGTATCGCATTCGAACTGTCTCCCGTCCGGATATGATATGGATGAGAACATCTGGATGACCCGTCCGTTCTCCGGTCTCCATGGCAGGGGCACTATTGTATCGGGATCCGGATGGAGCATGAGATCGCTCCTCACCTCATCACCGAAGCCTGCTATGGAGGACGCATCGAATGCTATGCCTGAAGTAAGGGCTCTCATGAGCTCGTCCGGCATTATGGAAACGTTCTTCTGCTTTCCGAAGACGTCACAGAAGGTGAGGCGTATGAACTTCACGTCCTCTTCCCTGACGTACTGGAGTATCTCTTCAAATGAATATCTCACAATATACCTCCGTTCACGCCGTAAAGCCTGTACGACATGAATGATTTTTGCAAAAACTGAGACCATTATATCCAAAAACAGGCCGTTTTTCCATCACTCCGGCTAGTATGAAACGATATATGAAGGAAAGCTGTAAGAGAGTTTCAGAAACCGTTGACAAGGGACGGACTGAGAGTGATAATAACATTGTTAAAGGCAAAGGCGTCTTTGAGTCTTTCTCATCGACGCCTTTTTTATATGTTCCGGATCAAACGGGCATTCTCAGATGATACAGGAGGAACAGAGATGGAAAAGATACTGGTCCTTGATTTCGGAGGACAGTACGATCAGCTCATAGCAAGAAGAGTCAGGGAGCAAAACGTGTATGCCGAGATACATCCGTATAACAGGATCTCTCCGGAAGAGATTCTGAAGGAAGGCTATAAGGGCATAATCCTCACGGGTGGCCCGAACAGCGTATACGACCTTTCTTCTCCCCATTATGACAAAGCTCTCCTCACGCTTGGCATCCCGGTACTGGGCATATGCTACGGAGCCCAGCTCCTCGCATATATGGCGGGAGGCACTGTGACGGGCGCAAAGGATTCCAGCGAATACGGGCACGCATCGGTAAGTCTCAGGGAGGATATCCTCTTTCAGGGAGTGCCTGAGGAGAGCACCTGCTGGATGAGCCATACGGACTATATAAAGAGCGTTCCCAAAGGCTATATCGTCACCGGCAGTACGGACAGATGTCCGTGTGCGGCATTCAGGGATGAAAAAGGTATGCTATTCGGAGTACAGTTCCACCCGGAAGTCACTCATACAGAATACGGAAGGAAGATCCTCGGAAACTTCCTGTTCGGCGTCTGCAAGGTCAGCGGGGACTGGAAGATGGAAGACTATGCCACTACCCTCATAGAAGAACTAAAAGGACGTCTCGGCGGAAAGAAAGTGCTGCTTGGGCTTTCGGGCGGAGTGGATTCCTCAGTCTGTGCCATGCTGCTCAACAGGGCCGTGGGAAAGGACCTCATATGCGTATTCGTGGATCATGGTCTCCTTAGAAAAGGAGAAGCGGATCTTGTGGAGAAGACCTTCAGGGACGAGATGGGCATGAACCTGATAAGGGCAGATGCATCGGAGCGTTTCCTGAAAAAGCTCAAGGGAGTATCCGATCCCGAGTCCAAGAGAAAGATCATAGGCGAGGAGTTCATAAGGGTCTTCGAGGCGCAGGCAAAGAAGATCGGACACGTGAACGCTCTTGCCCAGGGCACCATATACCCCGACGTCATAGAAAGCGGCAAGGGAGATTCCGCAGTAATAAAGAGCCATCACAACGTTGGCGGTCTCCCGGATGTCATATCCTTTGACGAGATAGTCGAGCCGTTAAGAGACCTGTTCAAGGACGAGGTAAGAGAGATAGGAAGACTTCTGGGACTCCCCGATGAGCTCGTAAGAAGGCAGCCCTTCCCGGGGCCAGGCCTTGCGGTCCGCATCATAGGAGAGATCACTGAAGAAAAGATCAGGATGCTCCAGGATGCAGATGCGATATTCAGGGAGACCGTGGACCGCGAATGCCTCCCGGAAGCTCCGGCACAATACTTTGCGGTGCTGACCGACACCAGGAGCGTCGGAGTGATGGGCGATGCCAGAACATACGGATACACGGTAGCGCTGCGGGCGGTCACCACAGACGATTTCATGACAGCAGAATGGACACGGCTCCCGTATGAGGTCCTCGAGACTGCAAGCCGCAGGATCACGAACGAAGTGCACGGGATCTCAAGAGTCGTATTTGATATATCTTCCAAGCCCCCGGCAACGGTGGAATGGGAATAAAGGAGAACTTATGATGACTAAATACGTATTTGTTACCGGAGGAGTCGTCTCCGGTCTTGGTAAAGGCATAACCGCAGCATCTCTCGGACGTCTTCTGAAGGCACGCGGCCTCAAGGTCGCCGCACAGAAGTTGGACCCTTACATAAACGTGGACCCGGGAACCATGAGCCCATACCAGCACGGAGAAGTCTATGTGACTGAGGACGGTGCCGAAACGGATCTGGACCTCGGCCACTACGAAAGGTTCATAGATGAGGATCTGAACAAGTATTCCAATCTCACCACCGGCAAGGTCTACTGGAACGTGCTCAACAAGGAGCGCCGCGGCGAATACCTCGGCTCCACGGTCCAGGTGATCCCTCATATCACGAACGAGATCAAGGATTTCATATACAGGGTAGGCAAGAAGACCGGGGCTGACGTGGTCATAACCGAGATAGGCGGGACCATTGGTGATATCGAATCCCAGCCCTTCATCGAAGCCGTGAGACAGATATCCCTGGAGGCGGGAAAAGAGAACAGTCTGTTCATACACGTGACTCTCGTCCCCTACCTCAGCGGATCTGAAGAACACAAGTCCAAGCCCACGCAGCATTCGGTAAAGGAACTTCAGGGAATGGGCATCAATCCTGACATCATAGTGCTTCGATGCGACAGTCATCTTGAAGAGTCCATATTCCAGAAGATCGCCCTGTTCTGCAACGTCAAGCCTGACTGTGTCATAGAGAACATAACCCTCCCGAGCATATATGAAGCTCCTCTGATGCTGGAAGCCTCAGGGTTTTCTGAGGTTGTCTGCAGGGAGCTAGGACTGCAGACTCCCCCTCCCGACCTGTCGGAATGGAAGAAGATGGCGGAGAGCATATACAAAAAAAATCTCGGCACTGTGGAGATAGGGCTCGTCGGAAAATATGTCGCTCTCCATGATGCGTATCTATCTGTTGCGGAGGCCCTCCATCATGCCGGTTTCTATCATAACGTGCACATCAATATCCACTGGATAGATTCCGAGAAGATCACTTATGAGAACGCGGATGAGATGCTGGGGAACCTTAACGGCATAATCGTTCCGGGAGGCTTCGGAAGCAGGGGCATAGAAGGCATGATCGTTGCAGCCGGATATGCCAGAAAGCATAGGATCCCGTATTTCGGGATCTGTCTCGGTATGCAGATAGCCGTAATAGAATATGCTAGGAACGTTGCCGGCCTAGCCGATGCCAACTCAGGAGAATTCGATGCGGATACACCCAATAAGGTCATAGACTTCATGCCCGGTCAGTCGGACGAGATAGACAAGGGCGGAACGCTGAGGCTCGGAGCATATCCCTGTATCATAAAGAAGGGCTCTGCCATGGAGCGCTGCTACGAAGCTCTTGAGATAAGTGAGAGACACCGCCACCGCTATGAATTCAACAATGACTACAGAGAGCTTCTTGAAGAAAAAGGGCTTACCCTCAGCGGCATATCGCCGGACGGAGTGCTGGTCGAGACGGTGGAACTGTCAGACAGGGATTTCCATATAGGAGTACAGTACCATCCTGAATTCAAAAGCCGTCCCAACAGGCCCCATCCCCTTTTCAAGGGCTTCATCGGAGCCGCACTCAAGGACAGCAGGAAGAGAGACTTACGATGACTATTCCAAATATGAATTATTCTGATCTAAAGGATTCATATCTGTTCCATGATATCGGAGAGAGGGTATCAAGGTATCAGAAGGAGCATCCCGGTATAAAGATTTACAGGATGGGTGTCGGCGATGTTACCCTGCCTCTTTGTGATGCAGTCATTAAAGCCATGCACGATGCAGTGGATGAGCAGGCTGATATCAGTACTTTCCACGGATATATGCCGGAATGCGGTCTCCCGTCTTTCAGGGAGAAGGCGAGCCTTCATTATGCTTCCAGAGGTACGGAAATATCACCCGACGAAGTTTTCGTTTCCCCCGGAGCAAGCGACGACCTCGGTGCTATAATGGACCTCTTCGACAGCAGAAACAGTGTCCTTGTTATGGAACCGGCCTATCCCGCATATGTGGACACCAATATCATGATCGGAAGAAGGATCGTCCATATGCCCGCAGGGGAATTCAATGGCTTCACTCCCCTTCCGGACCCTTCTCTAAGGACGGAACTCATATACATATGTTCCCCGAACAACCCCACGGGAGCAGTCTTTGACAGGGATCAGCTGAAAAAATGGGTGGATTTTGCCAATGAGAACGGATCTGTGATAATATTCGATGCTGCCTACGAGGCATACATCGAGGATCCCTCTGTTCCTCACAGCATATATGAGATAGACGGTGCAAAGGATTGCGCAATAGAGATATGCTCTTTCTCGAAAACAGCGGGCTTTACCGGCACTAGGCTGGGTTACACCGTCATTCCGAAGGAACTTAAGAGATATGGTATGGACCTGAATGCCATGTGGGTGAGGAACCGCACCACCAAGAGCAACGGAGTGTCATACATAATCCAGAAGAGCGGAGAAGCCGTCTTCACGGAAGAGGGACAGCGGCAGATAAATGAGAACATACGCTATTACAAGGAAAACGGCAGATCCTTCATGAAGGTGCTGGACGATCTCGGTGTGAGATACTATGGCGGGAAGAATGCTCCGTACATTTGGATGAAGTGCCCGGGCGAACTGAATAGCTGGGATTTCTTCGACCTGCTCCTGAACGAGATACAGGTCATAGGCACCCCGGGAGTCGGATTCGGAAGCTGTGGAGAGGGATTCATCCGGTTCTCAACTTTTGCCAATTCCTCCGATACTGCAGAGGCTGCGGAAAGGATCTCCTCCCTGCTCAGACGATTCTGATCAACAGATGATGAGTATATGAAAAGAGGTATGTCTTAAGGCATACCTCTTTCATATTACTATGACTTTCAGAGTTTCATCGAAATAGCTATCCTGTCTGCGAGTGCTTCTATCTGTGCAAGATTCTCCTCCTTGACGGATGACTTAAGGGATACCTTCTCCTCTATCAATGTCATGTTCTTCATCGCCTGCACCATCTCCGTGATCCTCTTTCCGGACTGGGCTACCCAGGAGCCGTTCTCGATTACCCCAATCGTCCTGTTCTGGAGGTTATGGGTGGTCATCTCGTGTATGACGTTTTCCATTGCCTCAAACAGGAAGCTGTCATGAGTCACGCTCGCAAAGACTATGTGACTGTACCTGAATGCGTCTGAAATGATGTTCGATACTCCATAACTGCAGACTTCTCTGATCTTTATATCCCTGACACCTTTTTCCGCCAGCTTCATGGCCAGTATGTTTGAGGCATTTTCGGTATTTCCGTATATCGATCCCACCAGAATAAGGCATCCTTTGACTTCAGGCTCGTATCTGCTCCATTTCTCATAATCCGACAGGATCTTCGGGAAATCCTCTTTCCAGATGAACCCGTGAAGCGGACATACCATCTCTATCTCAAGATCCGCTGTCTTTTTGAGTGCTGCCTGCACCTGTGGCCCGTACCTGCCTACTATATTGGAGTAATATCTTCTTGCCTCAGCCCTTACGTCCATTTCATAATCCGTTTCTTCAGCAAAGATATGTCCGTCCAAAGGCCCGAACACGCCGAATGCATCGGCTGAGAAAAGGGTCTTTCCTGTACTCTCATAAGTCATCATGACCTCAGGCCAGTGAACCATGGGCGTCATGAAGAACCTGAATCTCAGGTCACCTATCTCTATCTCATCATTCTCCTTTACGGTATCGAACCTGTCTTCCGGGTCAAAATCGAAAAACTGTTTTATCATGCCCAAGACCTTCGCATTGCTTATGATCCTGACATTCGGATATCTGAGGAGCAGATCCCCAAGAGTGGCACAGTGATCGGGTTCCATATGGTTGATTATTAGATAGTCGAGGTCCCTGCCTTCGAGCACATGGGCTATGTTCTCAAAGAACTGACGTGCCACCGCTTTATCGGCAGTGTCCACAAGAACGGTCTTCTCTCCAGTAAACAGATATGAGTCATATGACATTCCGTCCGGTACCGGATACATATTTTCAAAGAGACTGATCTTCCTGTCGGTCGCTCCGACCCAGTAAAGATCCTTTCTCAATTCCTTAACGCAATACATCTCTGATAGATCCCCTGCGGGATCTCCCCTTTCCTTCTTATATTTTTCGCATCCATTATACTTTAACGGCTCATGTATATAAAGCAGAGCATGAAAAAGCTCCCTCATGCATTCCTGCAGGGGAGCTTTGTAATGACTTTATCTATACTTATCTGTTGAAATACTCTACAGCGGACTCGAACAGCTTCATGTCATAACTGCCGTCAACGTTCTGATACAGACCTTTTCCCGTTCTCTCAGAGTGGCCCATCTTTCCGAACACCCTTCCGTCTCGCGAGAGGATTCCCTCGATGGCATACATGGAACCGTTCGGGTTGAACCTGATGTCCATTGTGGCATTTCCGGCAGGATCGACATATTGGGTCATGACCTGTCCGTTCTTCACAAGCTCTGCCATGACTTCATCGGAAGCAATGAATCTGCCCTCTCCGTGGGAAACCGGTACTGTGAAGACGTCTCCCACGTTCACCTTCGTGAGCCATGGGGATCTGACAGATGCTACTCTGGTCCTCACGAGCCTTGACTGGTGTCTTCCTATGGAATTGAATGTCAGCGTCGGGAAGGATATGTCTGTATCCAGGATCTTTCCGTACGGCACGAGTCCGAGCTTGATAAGAGCCTGGAATCCGTTGCAGATACCTCCCATGAGTCCGTCCCTCTTTTCAAGAAGTTCCTGCACGGCCTCCTTGATCTCCGGATTCCTGAAGAAAGCGGTTATGAACTTGCCGCTGCCATCAGGCTCGTCTCCTCCGGAGAAACCTCCCGGAATAAAGATGATCTGCGACTGTCTTATGAGATCTGCAAATCCTCTGACTGAAGCGGATATGCCTTCAGGAGTCAGATTGTTGATCACGAATACCGTTGCATCTGCTCCTGCTTTCTCCCATGCCTTCTTTGTATCGTATTCGCAGTTGGTACCCGGGAATACCGGTATAAGGACTCTGGGCCTGCTGACATGATATCCCGCCTTATACCCGACTTCCGGTGCCGGTGCAGATACGTTCTCTGCTCCGATGCCCTGAAGTGTCTTGAGCTTGTATACTGATTCGAGCCTGTCTTCATATATCGCCTGAAGGAGGTCGGTATTGATGTACTCGTTTCCGTAGCTGAATTCCTTCTTGTTGGTGATGGTACCGACGACAGCTCCGCCTTCCAGATTCTCCTCGGCCTCCACTATGAATGCTCCGTATCTCAGATCGAAGAGCTGTCTAAGAGAGAATTCCTTTGCAAAATCAAAGCCGAATCCCTCTCCGAAACTCATCTTCATGATCGCTTCCGCGATACCTCCGTAGGTCAGAGTCTGGACTGCAAACACCTTTTTATTCCTTATGAGCTCTGTCACCTTCTCATACAGTTCCTTCAAGGATTCAGTCTTCGGAAGTCCGTTTGCATCATATCGCGGCTGCAGAAGCACCGCCTTGTGGCCGTTCTTCTTGAAGTGGTTCGTTATGACGTCCTCCGTGGTCCCTGTAGTCACTGCAAACGACACGAGTGTCGGAGGAACATCTATGTTTTCGAAGGTCCCGCTCATGGAGTCCTTGCCTCCTATGGCGGCGATACCCAGATCCATCTGTGCCCTGAATGCTCCGAGCAGTGCAGCAGCAGGCTTTCCCCACCTCTTCGGATCCCTCATGGGCTTCTCGAAGTACTCCTGGAAAGTAAGATATATGTCTTTGAAATCTGCACCTGCGGCTATGAGCTTGGATACTGATTCCACAACGGACAGATATGCTCCGTGATACGGAGATCTCTCCATCACGTACGGGTTATACCCCCATGACATGAAGGATACTGCGTTTGTATCCCCGCTCTCCACGGGTATCTTGTGTATCATGGTCTGTATAGGTGTGAGCTGCTTCGATCCTCCGAACGGCATGAGCACCGTTCCTGCTCCGATAGTAGAGTCGAACCTCTCCGAAAGTCCCCTCTTGGAGCAGATATTGAGATCTCCGGCCATCATGGCCATTGCCTCGTCAAACCTTCCTTTGACCTCTCTTCTGAGTCCCTGTCCCGAAGGAACGTCAACTTCTATGTGCTTCTCCGCACCGTTTGAATTCAGGAACTCTCTTGAGATATTGACGATCGCCTTCCCGTTCCATTTCATTACCAGTCTCGGCTCTTCGGTCACTACGGCCACCTTCGTAGCCTCAAGGTTCTCCGAGAAGGCCAGTTCCCTGAAACTCATCTCATCCTCGGGAGCTACTACCACAGCCATCCTCTCCTGGGATTCGCTTATGGCAAGCTCGGTACCGTCAAGTCCCTCGTATTTCTTCGGGACCGCATTGAGGTCTATATAGAGACCGTCGGCCAGTTCTCCAATGGCTACGGATACTCCTCCTGCTCCGAAGTCGTTGCACCTCTTTATCAGCCTTGATGCTTCCGGATTCCTGAACAGTCTCTGGAGCTTCCTCTCTTCAGGAGCATTTCCCTTCTGAACTTCTGCTCCGCAGGATTCAAGGGACTGCGTGGTATGAGATTTTGAAGAACCGGTGGCTCCGCCTATTCCGTCTCTTCCGGTACGTCCTCCGAGGAGTATCACAACATCTCCGGGAAGTGGAACTTCTCTTCTGACGTTCCTTGCGGGTGCAGCACCAAGGACCGCACCTATCTCCATGTGCTTTGCCGTATATCCCTCATGATAGAGCTCGTCCACTATTCCGGTGGCAAGTCCTATCTGGTTTCCGTATGAACTGTAGCCTGCGGCTGCAGTCGTCACTATCTTCCTCTGCGGGAGCTTTCCCTTTATGGTCTTTTCCACCGGCTGCAGGGGATCGGATGCTCCGGTTATCCTCATTGCTGCATATACATACGATCTTCCGGAGAGCGGATCCCTTATGGCACCGCCTATGCATGTTGCGGCGCCTCCGAAAGGCTCGATCTCCGTAGGATGGTTATGCGTTTCGTTCTTGAAGAGAAGGAGCCAGTCCTCTCTTCTTCCGTTGACTTCTATATTTATCTTCACTGTGCAGGCGTTGATCTCTTCAGACTCATCCAGTTTGTCAAGAAGTCCCTTCCTCTTGAGATACTTTGCTGCGATGGTGCCCATATCCATGAGATTCACCGGTTTTCTGATGCCGAGCTCTTCTCTTACAGAGAGATATTCCTCGTAGGTCTTCCTTATCTCCTCGTCCTCGAAGCGTATGTCATCTATAGTCGTCAGGAATGTCGTATGCCTGCAGTGATCGGACCAGTATGTATCTATCATCCTGATCTCTGTGATAGTAGGGTCTCTTCCCTCTTTTCTGAAATACGCCTGGCAGAAGGCTATGTCTCCCTCATCCATGGCAAGTCCCAGCTTCTTTATGAATTCCGAAAGCTCTTCCCCGTTCATATCCGTAAAACCGGTCACCGTCTCGACTTCAGTCGGTACGGCATATTCCATCTCAAGGGTATCAGGAAGCTCAAGGGATGCCTCCCTCGCCTCAACGGGGTTGATGACATAATGCTTGATCGCCTCCTTCTCCTCATCGGATATCTCTCCCCTTATCATGTATACCTTTGCGGTCCTGACTGCGGGCTTGTCCTTCTGGGAGATGAGCTGTATGCACTGGGCTGCGGAATCAGCTCTCTGATCGAACTGTCCCGGCAGGAATTCGACTGCGAAAACGAATGCCTCCGTGTCCACAGGAAGTGAATCATATATATAGTCCTGCTGGGGCTCGGAGAAAACCGTGGTCTTGGCCCTGTTGAAGAGCTCTTCATCTATATCCTCTACGTCATACCTGTTCAGTATGCGAAGATCGTCTATCCCTTTTATCTGAAGAAATCTGAACAGCTCCTGCCTGAGTGCCTTTGCCTCATTGGCAAGCTCCGGAAATTTCTCGGAATAAATACGGTAAATCATCTTTCCTCCCGTCATTTAAGAGCTCTTAACGCTCTCTGTCCTATATCGTGCCTGAAATAAATGTTCTCGAAATGTACTTTCTCTATGTTCTTGTATGCGCTCTCTATCGCTTTTTCAAGGGTGTCTTCCATAGCCGTGACTCCGAGCACTCTTCCCCCTGCGGTGAGGAGCTTTCCGTTCTCTGCCTTTGCTCCTGCGATATACAGTTCGGCATCGAAATCCTCATCCTTCGTGATCTCAAAGCCGCTCTGATACTTCACCGGATAACCACTGGAAGCACCAATGACACAGCACGCATATCCCTTCTTAAATTCTACATCAATGTCACTGAGCGTTCCATCCGTGCAAGCTCTCATAACGGTGAAGAGATCGGTCTCGAGAAGAGGGAGCACGACCTGCGTCTCCGGATCTCCGAACCTGCAGTTATACTCGATGACCTTCGGTCCGTTCTTTGTTATCATGAGTCCGAAATAGAGGCATCCCTTAAAGGTCCTGCCTTCCTCATTCATGGCATTTATCGTCGGGAGAAAGATGTCTCTCATGCAGATCTCTGCAATCTCTTCCGTATAATACGGATTCGGAGCCACCGTCCCCATGCCGCCCGTATTGAGCCCGGTGTCGTTGTCTCCTGCTCTCTTGTGGTCCATGCTGGAGATCATGGGAATGACCGTCTTTCCGTCGGTAAATGAGAGCACCGAGACCTCGGGGCCTTCCAGGAATTCCTCTATGACGACCTTGCTCCCGCTGTCACCGAAGACCCTGTCCTCCATCATGTCCCTTACCGCTTTTTCGGCGATCTCCACTGATTCAGCTATGATGACTCCTTTTCCGAGAGCCAGGCCGTCTGCCTTGACGACTATCGGGGGAGTCTGTTTCCTGACATATGACAGAGCGCTCTCCATGTCGGAGAAGGTCTCATAGCCTGCTGTCGGGATGGAGTATTTCTTCATAAGTTCCTTTGAGAAAGCCTTGCTTCCCTCGATTATGGCTGCGGCCTTGCAGGGTCCGAAGCAGGGTATCCCCTTTTCAGTCAGTCTGTCCACTGCACCGAGCACCAGAGGATCATCCGGTGCCACTACCGCGTAATCTATGCCGTTATCAACGGCAAAAGCAGTGATGCCGTCCAGATCCTTTGCCCCTATCGGTACGCACTCCGCATCTTCGGCGATCCCGCCGTTTCCCGGGAGCGCATAGATCTTTTCTATCTCACTGCTCTTCTTAAGTGCCTTTATGATGGCGTGCTCTCTTCCGCCGCCGCCGACTACCATTACTTTCATAAATCAGCCTTCCTTGTCTTCTCTGAGCTTTCGGGCAACCATCTCGGCAGCCTTCGGCAGTATCTTCCATTCAGCCTGTTCCATCACGCGTCTCTGAAGTATCTCGGGAGTATCACCCTCCTCTACCTCCACGGCCTTCTGAAGTATTATCCTTCCGCCGTCAGGGATCTCGTTGACGTAATGGACCGTTGCTCCCGTGACCTTGACTCCGTATTCCAGAGCCTTCTCGTGCACATGGAGCCCGTAATATCCCTTCCCGCAGAAGGAAGGAATGAGAGAGGGATGGACGTTTATCATCCTGTCCGCAAAAGCGGAGGTGAAATGCTCTGTCAGGATCCTCATGAATCCCGCGAGTATCACCATGTCTATCTTCTTTTCATGAAGAAGACCTATGAGCCTGTCCTCATACTCTGTCTGTGTCTCGGCTTTTTTCTTCCTTACGACCACAGCCTCTATGCCGTTGTTCCTGGCTCTCTCAAGAGCATATGCGTCCTTATTGTCCGAGACTACGAGCCTAAGCTCTCCGCTCTTCAGTATCCCCTTATGCTGAGCATCGATAAGAGCCTGAAGGTTCGTCCCTCCTCCGGAAACAAAAACAGCGATAGCCGTCAGCATATCACTGTTCCTTCGTCGGAAACGACCGTCTCACCTATGATGTACGGAGCGTCTCCTTCAGCGGAAAGAAGTTCCATGCATCTGTCCGCATCGTTTTTATCCACCACGAAGATCATTCCGATACCCATATTGAATACGTTGAACATGTCTCTCTCGGAGATGTTTCCCGTCTTCTGGAGCCAGTCGAACACAGGAAGGACCTTTATGGCATTCCTGTCTATCCTTGCTCCTATACCGTCTGCAAGGCTCCTCGGGAGTTTCTCGTAATATGCTCCTCCGGTTATATGAGAGATGGAGTTCACCTTTATCTCATTATCCATCAGGATACGGACCTGCTTGGCATAGATCCTGGTCGGGGTGAGGAGTTCGTCCCCCACCGTGCGTCCGAGCTCGGGAACATAGAGATCAAGGGGCGTGCCTGAATCCCTAAGTATCTTTCTCACGAGAGAGAATCCGTTAGAATGTACGCCACTCGAAGGGAGAGCTATGAGAACGTCACCGGCTTTCACGTTCCTTCTGTCAAGAAGCCTGTCCCTGTCTATGAGTCCGACAGTGAATCCCGCAATATCATATTCGTCATCAGGATAGAACCCGGGCATCTCTGCCGTCTCTCCGCCAATAAGTGCAGCTCCTGCCTGGACGCAGCCTTCAGCCACACCGGATACTATCTCGGCTATCCTCTTCGGATCGGTCTTTCCCGTAGCTATGTAATCCAGGAAAAGAACGGGTCTTGCTCCCCTGCAGATGACATCATTCACGCACATGGCTACGCAGTCTATGCCTATGGAATCGTGCTTATTCATCTCAAAAGCGAGTTTAAGCTTCGTTCCAACTCCGTCGGTCCCGCTTACGAGCACGGGTCTCTTGATCCCCGTGATGTCCAGTTCTATCGCTCCTCCGAAGCCTCCTCCGGAGAGCACCATGTCATTGAAGGTCCTCTGTACATGTTCCTTCATGAGTTCTATCGCCTTATACCCGGCGGTTATGTCAACTCCCGCCTCTTTATATGCATCACTGTAGCTCTTCATATCTTCACCTGTTTATCTCGTATCTGTTCTTTGCTCTGTCAATAGGGGTCTCTGTCGGATAATTGCCGTCGAAGCATGCCGTACAGAACTCTTCAGGATTGGCGAATTCCGCTATCTCCCTTACGTCCTCAAGTCTCAGATATCCGAGGCTGTCTGCACCTATCATGTCACATATGGTACTTACGGAGTACTTGTAGGCTATCAGGTGCTCACTGGAATCTATGTCTGTTCCATAGAAGCAGGGATAGAGGAAAGGAGGTGCAGAGACTCTCACGTGCACTTCAGTAGCGCCTGCGTCTCTCAGCAGCTTCACGATCTTCGCCATCGTGGTGCCCCTGACTATGGAGTCATCTATGAGGACGACTCTCTTGCCGCTCACCACTGAGGCAATGGGGTTCAGTTTGATCCTTACCTTATCCTCACGGGATTTCTGTCCCGGGGAGATGAACGTCCTTCCGATATATTTGTTCTTTATGAATCCAATTCCATAGGGAATGCCCGATTGTCTTGCATAGCCTATGGCGGCATCGAGTCCCGAATCAGGAACGCCTATAACCACGTCGGCATGTACCGGATGGGTCAGCGCCAGCATGGAGCCTGCCCTCGCCCTTGCATTATGAACAGAGCTTCCGTCTATCACGGAGTCGGGACGTGCGAAGTATATGAACTCGAATATGCAGGAGCTCTTCTTCACCTTTCCGCAGTGATCCTTAATCGACCTAAGGCCTCCGTTCTCGAATACCAGTATCTCGCCCGGTTCCAGTTCCCTCTCATACTCTGCGCCGACTGCTTCAAGAGCACAGCTCTCCGAGGCGACCACGTATGCCCCGTCTTCTCTCTTACCGAAACAGATGGGATGGAAACCGTGGGGGTCTCTAACGGCTATGAGCTTGTCCTTTGCCATCATGACGAGGGAATATGCTCCTTCGAGCCTGTCCATGGCCTTTGCCAGGGCCTCTTCGATGGAATCGGACCTGAGTCTCTCCGCAGTGATTATGTAGGAGATGACCTCTGTATCTGTTGTAGTGTGGAATATGGCTCCGCCAAGCTCCAGTTCTTCCCTGAGCTTGTCTGAGTTGGAGAGGTTACCGTTGTGTGCCAGCACGAGGGTACCCTTGATATGGTTTATGACAATAGGCTGTGAATTTGCCCTGTCAGTGCTCCCCGTGGTGCCGTATCTGCAGTGTCCTACTGCCATGTCTCCCTCTCCGAGATATCTGAGTCTTCCGGGGGTAAACACCTGTTCCACCAGACCGACATCCGTATATGCTCTGATGGAGCCCTTGTCGTTCACTACTATTCCGCAGCTCTCCTGTCCCCTGTGCTGGAGGGCAAAGAGACCGTAATAGCAGGTGTCTGCCAGAGCTCTGTCACAGCCTTGGTTTTCGGCATATATCCCGAATACGCCGCATTCTTCATGTAAATTGCTCATCTTATTCTCCCATAAGGCGTCTCATGACTTCGTTATAAGCATCCTCCACACCGCCGAGATCCCTTCTGAACCTGTCCTTGTCCAGTTTCTCCTTCGTGGTGCTGTCCCAGTATCTGCAGGTATCGGGGGATATCTCGTCTGCCAGGACTATGGTGCCGTCGGCAAGCCTTCCGAACTCGAGTTTGAAGTCTATGAGGTCTATGTTGAGCTTTCTGAAATAGTCCTTGAGGACTTCGTTGACCTTGAAGGCGTAATTCTTGATGGTCTCAATCTCTTCCTTTGTAGCGAGCTTGAGAGCCAGTGCATGATACTGGTTTATAAGGGGATCTCCGAGAGCGTCGTTCTTGTAGGAGAACTCAATCGTCGGCTCCTCGAACACTATTCCTTCCTCAACGCCATAGTTCTTTGCGAAAGAACCGGCGGAAACGTTCCTTATGATGACTTCAAGAGGCACTATGGATACCTTCTTTACGAGGGTCTCCCTGTCCGAGAGCTGCTCCACATAGTGGGTGGGCACTCCGTGCTTCTCAAGAAGCTGCATGAGCATGTTGCTCATCTTGTTGTTGATGATGCCCTTACCAACTATCGTGCCCTTCTTAAGGCCGTTGAATGCAGTGGCATCGTCCTTGTACTCAACTATAACGAGAGCTTCGTCATCTGTCTTAAAGACTTTCTTTGCTTTTCCTTCATAGATCTGTTCGAGTTTCTTCATGGTCATCCCTCCGTATTGTATTTTTCACTTATTTCCCTGTCTTTTTCAAGGACCGATCTTCTGAAATCAGCCCTGTCCTTAATGAGTTTTTCTGCCAGCCCTTCGTCCTGGAGCGCAAGTATCTCCATAGCGAGGATAGCTGCATTCCTCGCGCCGTTGACGGCCACCGTTGCCACCGGGATGCCAGGAGGCATCTGTACGGTCGACAGGAGCGCGTCCATACCGTCAAGCTCTGTGGAACTCACCGGAAGCCCTATCACGGGAAGAGTACTATTTCCTGCAAACACTCCTCCTAGATGAGCAGCCTTACCCGCTGCACAAATCATAACCCCAAATCCATTGCCCTTTGCGTTCTTCGCAAACTCCACAGCCTCATCCGGAGTCCTGTGGGCAGAGAGCACATGGACCTCGAAAGGCACGCCGTGTTCCCTGAGTTCAACGATGCATTTTTCCACTACGCCAAGGTCACTGGCACTTCCCATTACTACTGCAACTTTCTTCATGGCAATCCTCCTGAAAACATATAAACTCTACCATATTATATTAAAACAAGTCAAAAGAATGGTTCGCCAAAATCCGAATGATAGTCGAATATAAAGCCTTAAATTGCGTATTTTGTGCCGAATTTATCAGTTGTTTCCCTTTCCTATTTTCCAAGGCCGAAAATCAGGTCTTTCAATGTACCGAAACGGGGTTTCCACCATGGTTTTATCTTTCCGCCTGTCATCTCTGTCATATTTTATGGTAATATAGATGCAACAGGTACGAAGGAAAGGAGGCCCTCATGAATATCTACGAATCAGCAGAAGACTATCTTGAGACCATACTCATACTCAGCACCGTATCCTCTGACGTCAGGAGCATAGACATAGCTACCGAGATGGGATTCTCAAAACCCAGTGTCAGCAGGGCCATGAAGAATCTGAGGGAGAACGGATACATACTCATGGACGAAAAGGGCCTGATCACCCTGACCGAATCCGGCAAGGAGATCGCCGAAAGGATCTACGAGAGACACAAGTTTTTCACTGACGCTCTGATCGCCATAGGAGTAGATCCCGACGTTGCTGTTAGGGACGCCTGCAGGATCGAACATGACCTCAGCATAGAATCCTTCGAAAAGATAAAGGAGCATGTCTTAAAGATGAAAGAGCTCCAGAAATGACTATAGAACGTTGAAAAGGGCTTTCTTGATGAAAGCCCTTTTTCTTTTACTTTATCACCGCGTTATCTTCAACGATGTCGAACACTTTTTCCTGGAGTATCGCATATTCGATGTTCTCCTTGCCGTAGTATTCTTCAAAAGATGATCCGTAGGATGCCTGAAAAGCCTCCTCGCTGTCAAATCCCATGCTCTTTATGAGTTTTTGTTTCTCATTTTCATATTCTTCCTTGGAGAGTTTGATCTTCTCCTTCTGGATGATGGCTCTTATTATTACCTCGTCTCCGATCTCGGTATATGCCATGTCATTCACCGCGGCTCTGAAATTCTCTTCGTCCATCTTGTAATACTCCTTCAGGAATTCTCCGAACTCCATCCCGGTGTATGCCGCCATGTTCTCGTAATATGAGATGCAGTCACTGACATAGCTCTCGATCTTTCCCTCAGGATATGAGAGGATCTTGCACCCTTCCCTCACCTTTTTCCACAGGTTCTGGAACTGCTGGTTCTTGGCTTCAGTCTCCGCATCTCCCACGAGGCTCTCCTTCTTTGCCCTCTCGTATTCCTCTATGGACGCCATCCCTAGTTTGTCCTTTGCATATGTCTCGTCATATTCGGGAAGGATCGCCTCATATACTTCACTTACTGTGATCACGAAGCTGGCGTGCTTGCCCTTCAGTTCCTCGTCTCTGTAATCATCCGGAAAATCGACCTCGACGGTCTTTGTCTCGCCTGCCGACATTCCGACTATACCTTCTTCGAATCCCGATATATATTGGCCGAGTCCCAGCACTATCTCCTCGCCTGAAGCGCTTCCGTTCTCGAATGCCGCTCCGGCGATATAACCTGCATAATCGGCAACGACGATGTCACCCATCTGTGCAGGTCTGTCGACTTTGTTTATCTCGGCATAGTTATATCTCTCGCTCTGTATGGCAAGCCGTATCTCTTCCTCGGTGATCTCCCTGGGAACGACCTTCTCAACTTCTACTCCTCTGTATTCTCCAAGCTCTACCATCTTCAGATAATTGATGGTCCTGTCCCGGAAGGGTTTCAGAAGATCCTTCCCTTCTGTCGAGCATGAGCAGAGCAGCGTCAGGAGCAGGATCGCTGCCAGCACTACTAACAGTGTTCTCTTTTTCATAACGGTTCCTTAAATCATTGATGGATATGGAGTGATTATACTCCATATCCATCAGCCATAGATTACGATATTATACCCAAATTATAAACTATCGGTGAATTACTAGACAGACTTCACCATGTTCTCGTCGTCGAGCAGCATCTCCTCCACGTCATATACGCCGGGAAGAGACTTTATATACCTTATCAGCTGAGCGTGATCGTACCTGTATTTCGGTCTGATGGTCAGTACCGCAGTATACTCCGAATACTCGGTATCAGTGGAGACAGCTACAGAAAGATTGCTTATCGAAAGCCTGTTGTCCTTGCAGTATCTCATCACACTGTCAAGAGCTTCTTTCTTCTGGTATGTCAGCAGGAGCTGGAAGTCTTTGCTGTGCCTTATATGCTTCTCAAGGAAAGCGAACAGTGTCTGTGTGATCATCATGAGAGCTGTTGCGGTTAGGGCTCCCTCATAAAAGCCTGCTCCGCATGCCAGTCCTATGATACCAGATGTCCAAAGGCCTGCTGCGGTGGTAAGTCCCCTTACCGTATACTGTTTGGTGACGATTATTGTGCCCGCTCCTATGAAGCCAAGCCCGGAAACGACCTGTGCTCCGAGTCTTGATATATCTGCCGGTACCTTTGCATCGAGGTACAGGTATATTCCTGTCATGGCGGCTATGCTTGCCGCAAGCGCCACCAGGATATGGGTCCTGAACCCCGCTGACCTGTTCTTGTATGACCTTTCTATTCCTATGATTCCCCCGCAGAGTGCTGCGAAGAACATTCTCCAGAACACGGATGAAAAGCTCACTGCCCTTATTCCGTCAAAAATCGATATCATGTGCTTTTCCTCCTTATGAGATCAGTTCTCTCGTGCCGAATACACAAGGGAGTTCGGCTATTGACGAGATCATTGACGAGTGGGAGCTGTTCTCCTTACTGAGTTTGAGCGTGAATATCGCAGACGGGAAATGATCTCCTGTCTTCTCGCTCCTCTCTATATCTATGTTGTATATGGTAGCTCCTTCCCTGTTGATGACCTCCCTCACCTTATCTATATCGTCAAGAGAGTTGAACTCGACCCATATCGTAATGTGTCTCATCCTCCTCTTGAACTCGACTTCCATCGGCTGAATGATCTCCATCGTGCAGAGTACTCCGGCAAGAGCAAGGAACACACACTCATAGAAGCCCGCTCCGCAGGCTATTCCTATGCATGCGTTCGCAAAGAGTCCCACGGCCGTAGTAAGCCCCGAGACCTGCATGTGAGCTCCGGCTATTATGGTACCGGCTGCCAGGAAGCCAATGCCCTGTACCACCTGTGTTGAGAATCTCGAACCGTCGAACTTGAGGTCCGGAAGCCCTTCTATGAGGCTCCAGTCCCCTTTCAGCATCGCATTCTCATACATGGCTATGAGCATCGTAAGGGCAGCTCCTATGCACGTGAGCATGTATGTGCGGAGTCCTGCGCTCTGTTTCTTCTTGGCTCTTCCGTACCCTATCACTGCGCCGGATATGAGCGCAAGGACGAGCCTGAAGCATACGGAAACATAGTTGAACTCCTTCAGATATCCTAAAACCTTATCCATATGTATTCCCTGTTTCGTGTATTGGAAAGCAATTCTATTATGCTTGATTTATCGCCGGAGCACAAGAAAAACATGCCCGAAAAGGGCATGAAAAGGGTACTTTACGCTTCCTGGCATTCAGGTCCCGGAGTCGTGAAAGAGAGCACCTCCTCCACGTTAGAGATCCTGGTCTTCACCGGTGTGTAACGTGCAGCCACGCTGTTCCAGAGCTCTGCAGCCTTTCCGTTCAGAATGTTGTACTTTATCTCCCATCTTCCCGGATATTCTGTAAATAGGAGTTCCGCTGTGCGCCTCGCTATCCCGTGTCTCCTGTATCTCGGATATATGGTGAATTCAGCCATGGCGTGGTCTATCTCATCTCCGAGGTGAGAATACCTGTTCAGCATCACGAATCCGACTTCCCTGCCGCATTCATTGATATAGAAAGCCTTTCTGTCCGGACGGCCTTCGAAATACAGATCGAAATATCCGTAATGATAGTTCCCCTCCTCGTCCATGGGATCGTCGTAGAACTGGGTCATCTCATACAGATACTTCTGGTTTATATTGAAAAACCTTTTCCTGTCGGTCACTTCGATCAATTCTATCATTTTCATCAAACAGGCCCGGGGGTTCCCGGGCCTTTATCTCACTGTTTCTCCAGTATGTAGTTCCTGATTGCTCCAACGCCTATCTTCTTCTGGTTCCTGTCGTTGTTCAGGACCAGTGTCGGAGCCTGTCTGATCCCGAGTTCCCTCACCATGTCGGGATGATCTTCTGCCAGCACCTGCTCATATCTGATGCCCGCCTCTTCCAGAAGTCTCTTTGCCTGAGCACAGTTCGGACAGGTCTTTGTGGTGAAGAGCATCACCTCATCCTCCTGCACCGCCACAGGCTCCTCCTTCACGTTCTCCCTTGATATTACTGGTATGTCGAGTACGGTCGCATCATCGGCCTTCTTCTCGAACGGGGATACTCTTGTGAGCCTTGAGGTCCCGATATTGTAGACCTTTCTGTCCTTGAACTCCTGAGCCTTTCCGTCGTTCCAGTTCTGTACGGGCCTGTAGTATCCGGTGATCCTGCTGTAGACTTCCGTCTTCTCTCCGCAGATCGGGCAGGTGAACTGCTCGCCTGTGAGATATCCGTGATCCTTGCAGACGGAATATGTCGGGGACATCGTGTAATACGGGAGCTTGTAGTTCTCCGCTATCTTCCTTACGAGGTTTGCGGCTGCCTTCCAGTCGGGGAGCTTCTCTCCGAGGAATGCATGGAACACCGTTCCTGACGTATAGAGGGTCTGGAGCTCGTCCTGGATATCGAGTGCGGAGAACACGTCGTCCGTATATCCGACAGGCAGGTGCGAGGAGTTGGTGTAGTAAGGTGTTCCGTTCTCATTCGCGGTTATGATGTCCGGGAATTCCTCCTTGTCGTGCTTTGCGAACCTGTAGGATGTGGACTCTGCGGGAGTAGCCTCGAGGTTGTAGAGGTCGCCATACTGTTCCTGATAGTCAGACAGCCTGTTTCTCATGTGGTTCAGCACTTCCTTCGTGAATTCCTGTGTCTTCTCGTTCGTGAGGTCTGCTCTGAGCCAGCATGCGTTGAGACCCGCCTCGTTCATTCCCACAAGACCGATGGTCGAGAAATGGTTCTCGAAGGTCCCGAGATATCTCTTCGTATACGGATAGAGACCTGCGTTAAGGAGCTGTGTTATGACGGTCCTCTTGGTCTTAAGTGACCTGGCAGCGATATCCATGAGATTGTCGAGCCTCTCATAGAACTCCTCTTCGTTCCTGGACTGATACGCGATCCTCGGCATGTTTATCGTAACGACGCCGACGCTTCCCGTGGATTCTCCGGATCCGAAGAAGCCGCCTGATTTCTTTCTCAGTTCCCTGAGGTCAAGACGCAGTCTGCAGCACATCGAACGGACATCCGAAGGCTCCATGTCTGAATTTATGTAGTTTGAGAAGTATGGTGTACCGTATTTCGCAGTCATCTCGAACAGGAGCTTGTTGTTCTCAGTCTCGCTCCAGTCGAAGTCCTTCGTGATGGAGTATGTCGGGATAGGATACTGGAATCCTCTTCCGTTGGCATCGCCTTCGATCATTATCTCGATGAATGCCTTGTTGACCATATCCATCTCCTTCTGGCATTCTCCGTATGTGAAATCGAGTTCCTTTCCGCCTACTATTGCGGGAAGATCCTTGAGGTCGTTAGGAGCGACCCAGTCAAGGGTGATGTTCGTGAAAGGTGCCTGTGTGCCCCATCTGGAAGGAGTGTTGACTCCGTAGATGAAAGACTGGATGCACTGTTTCACTTCCTTCTGGGAAAGGTTGTCCACCTTTACGAACGGTGCAAGGTATGTGTCGAATGAAGAGAAGGCCTGAGCTCCTGCCCACTCGTTCTGCATGATTCCGAGGAAGTTGACCATCTGATTGCAGAGGGTGGAGAGGTGTGCTGCTGGGGAAGATGTGATCTTGCCCGGAACACCTCCGAGTCCTTCCTGGATCAGCTGCTTTAGGCTCCAGCCTGCGCAGTAACCCGTAAGCATAGAGAGGTCATGGATGTGTATCGCTGCCGAGCGGTGAGCATCGGATATCTCATTGTCATATATCTCGCTCAGCCAGTAGTTTGCGGTTATTGCTCCGGAGTTGGAAAGGATGAGTCCTCCGACGGAATAGGTCACCGTGGAGTTCTCCTTGACTCTCCAGTCATTGATCTTGAGATAGTTGTCAACAAGATCCTTGTAGTTCAGAAGTGCGGAATTGACATTACGCACCTTTTCTCTCTGTTTGCGGTAAAGGATGTATGCCTTTGCCACATCGGCATATCCGGATTCGGAAAGGACTTTCTCGACGCAGTCCTGAATATCTTCCACCTGAATGAGATCGTTCTTGATCTTGCTCTCGAAATCCGCGGTTACGTGGAGAGCGAGAAGATCGATAACGGAAGGATGGTACTGCTTGTTTAAAGCATCAAACGCCTTTGTTATCGCATTCGTGATCTTGGAGATCTCAAAATCCACTATCTGTCCGTCTCTTTTTACTACTCTATACATGGTACGACCACCTTTGTTTTTGTGATTTGCGATTGCATTAAATATAACAAAAGCGCCATTCCCTTGTCAATATATTGTGGAACTTTATTTTTCATATCACAATATGTTGGGGTATGGCGCGTTTTCAGAGCAAATATGGTTATAGATCGATGCCTCTTATTCCGACCTCCTTCACATATCTCCTCATTATATCCGCATATCTCAGCACGTCATCCTTCTCGGGTGCTGAAAAACCCGAATAAACGACGGTATCCCTGTCTGCGAACATCTGCAGGAAGTACTTGTCCGCCCCCTCTATGAGTCTTCCTATCCCTTCAAAGGAAGCATCGTCGTGAAGAGGCTCCATGACCGTGGTCCTGAATTCGTAATCGGTATCATGCCCGAGTATATAGGAGATACTGAGTCTGATCTTCTCCATGTCTATATACGAAAGTCCTGCTGTCTCCGCATAGCGCTCGGGAGAGTTCTTGATATCCATGGCGACATAGTCCAGGACATTTTCGTCCAGCAGCTTCTCAAGCCTGTCGGGAAGATACCCGTTGGTATCGAGCTTGACGAGAAATCCCATATCCTTTATCTTCCGCATGAGCTCCGGAAGCTCAGGTCTCAAAAGCGGTTCACCTCCCGTGAAGCAGACTCCGTCGAGGATCCCCTTTCTTCCTTCGAGGAACTTCAGCAGTTTCCCGTCGTCCATCACCGCTTCGGCGGTCCCGTCTATCAGTTCGCTGTTATGACACCACGGACATCTCATGTTGCATCCAGCAAGAAATACGGTCGCCGCCACATGTCCCGGATAGTCCAGCAGCGTCAGTTTCTGAATTCCGTTTATGTTCATTCTCTCTCCTTTCATACTCCCATGAGTATGTTCGAGTTCCTTAATTCACTGTCCTCTATCCTGTCGTTAACGGAATATGCATGCTTTTCCAGGTCTCCGCAGTTGGCACTCGTAAGATCCTGTTCTATTAGAAGATCTATCACCCTTGTGCAGATGTCCTCCATCTCATAATACTTGTCCTCAGCTCTGTCAGGACCGTTTCCGGATGTGATGATGTCTTCCAGCACCCTTTCCGCATCACCCATCTTTTCAAGCTCCCTGAGGCTCCTGAAGGCCCATTTATAATAGGGCTGATATCTTCTGTTCAGAATGTGTATAACGGATACAGAGGCCTTCACAAATTCAAATGCAGCCATCTGGGCAGCCCCTGTCTCTCCGTGTTTTACACATCTTGCGAAATTATACTGGCCGGACTGCGCCATGAGGAGGATCTGTCCCGCAAGCTTCTTCAGCATTATGTCCCTCGGATAGTACGAGAGCCTGTTCCTGACCTCAGTGATGAGGCCGTAATTGTCCATGAATATCTCTCCGTTCGTCATCTCCAGAAGATCGAACTCGGGAACGGTGAACCAGTCAAACATTGAGAGTTCTCCGTCCTCTCTCCCGCATTTCTCCTTCAGGAACTCGTTTATGCGTATGACTCCCCTCCTGTTTCCTCCAACAGGTCCCATAAGGGAACGCCTGATCCCCATGAACTCTTTCGGGAGCTTTGCATATGCTCTTTCAAGGAGGAAAGCATCCCTTCTCGAGACCGTTTCCTCTCCCGGGATGAACAGACAGAATCCGGGCTCGAAATCATGATCTCTCGATATCTCGTCATCATACCCCATGCATTCGGAACCGGCCCCTACGAGTCCCGCTGCGATAAATGGCAACATTTCCCCGTGATCTCTTTCAAGAACGGGCAGGGCTTCCTTCATGAAGTATTCCCTTGCTATCTCAAGCCCCTTCATATATCTTCCTCGCCCTTTCAGTGAGCTCTGCGGCATAACCGTTCCATCCGTAGAATTCGAAAGTGCCTGTGCTCTTCTCGCAGACGTATGCGTAATAGCTGTTCCTTGGGACGGAAGGATCGTCCATAAGCTCCGCAGCCCTGTCAAGACAGCCATAGACTTCTTCCTCGCTGGCATCTGCTCCGTCCCTGTCGACTATGGCGTTTGCCATATTGAGGTAGGAGATGGCCTGTTCCAGTTTTCCGTCCTCTCTCCTGCGCATAACTTCTATGGCCTTGCGGTAGAGCTCTATCGCCTCATCGAAGCGGCCCGTATCGTTCATGGAAAGGGCCATGTTGTTGTATAGACCTCCGAGCCTCGCATCGTCATCCTGAAGATGCTCCTCATATATCCTTCTTGCCTTGTTGAAATACTCCTCCGACTTTTCGGGTTCCCCGAAAGCATCGTACACCGTGGCTATGTTGATATAGCAGGTCGCTGCGGATATGGAATCCTCCATGCCAAGCCCCTTAAGGAGCCCGAGAGCAGGTGCTATATGCGAATATGCGCCTTCCCTGTCTCCCGTCATCCTGGAAAAACCGAGGAACTCGTTATGTATGGAGAACATGCCCTTCCGGTCGTTCAGGATCTGCCCTTCTTCAAGCCAGTAATTGAGATGTCTCCTCGCGCCTTCATAGTCCTTCTCTCCCATGTATTCGTCATACTTCCCGATTATCCTCTCAAGAGGTATGCTGCCTCCCGGATTCCAGTTCTCCGTAACGTCGCAGATGACGCACCTCGGTTCCTGGTAATCCTCGGGAAGGAGCTCTCCGTCAAATCTCTTCTCCATCTTTATTCTCCTTTTTTCTCAGGATCATCTTTATCTTCTCAAGCAGCAGTCCCAGAAGAAGGGTCCCCGCGACCATGCAGACCAGTATGCCTGCTCCCACCGCTGTGCCCCAGTTGAAAAAGCCGTAGAAATCATTGGCATGGGGCCATTCTCCCCTCCCGTTGATGAGTACATTTATTATGTATCCCACTCCGTACAACAGCACCGGAATAAGGCAAAGCACGCACTGTTGCGGCCGAAGCGCGTCCTTCCTGTCAATGACCAGGAATAATATGACCGCAGCCAGCGGTATCACCAGATGGAAATACAGGTTGTTGCCGGCAAACATGCTCCTGTATCCGTAGATCCTTCCAAGGAACAATACCACTGTAAGGAAAGTCAGGGATACGGCACATACTGAAGCAAGTCTCAGTATTCGGAGCCACGGTGGCATGTCTCCCGTCTCCTTTTTCATCTCAATCACCACATATGTCACACAGGAGATGCCGAACAGAAGATTCGAGAGGACCGTGAAATACTTTAATGATCTGAGGCCTCTCGTGGAAAGCGCCTCTCCCTCGGGCATGCCGAAACAGATGCTGAGCCATACGGCAAGCACTCCCGCAGCTGTAAGTGTATTGATGAATATCGATGCCCTTCTCCTCATCGGCTCCTCCGTTTCCAGAAATAATTGTATCAAATACCCCTGCCAATCCCAAATGTTTTGAATGACATATTTCCATATGATAAAGTTAGAATCAGAAGAGTGCGGATATCGTTCCGTACTCTTACTGAGAATAGAAGAAAAGGAGAAACGATATGTGGAACGATCTGGATACAGGCCGCTATGAAGGCATGATAGCGGAGATCATCTCCCTGAAGGGATACAAGGGCGACACCATAAGAGCGTACTATTCAAGGCCTCTCGGGACCGGAGATTATCCAGGTATTCTCCTCATCCCCCATATGCCGGGATGGGACGAATGGTGCCGTGAAGCAGCAAGAAGATTCACACAGCACAACTATGCGGTGATAGTGCCTGATATATACTGCAGATACGGAACGGGAAATCCCGTGGAAGTATCGAAGAAGATGCGTGAGGCAGGTATCGTGCCAGATGCCAGCGTCATGGGCGACTGTCAGGCATCCATAGATTTCCTGAGAGCCCAGCCTAAGAGCAACGGAAAGATCGGAGTCATAGGAATGTGCTCCGGCGGAAGACACACTTTCCTTGCAGCATGCACTCTTGAAGGGATCGACGCCGCAGTGGACTGCTGGGGCGGCGGAGTGATTATGAAGAAAGAAGACCTCACCCCGTCAAGGCCGGCCTCCCCGATAGATTTCGTAGATGGGCTCAAGTGCCCGCTCCTGGGCATTTTCGGAAACGAGGACAGAAGCCCCACAAGGGAGGAAGTCGATCAGACCGAAGAGATACTTAAGCAGAAGAACAAGGACTACACGTTCTACAGGTATGACGGAGCCGGACATGGGTTCTGGTATTACCATAACCAGATGTACCGCCAGGAGCAGGCAATGGACTCCTTCGAGAAGGTGGGAGAGTTCTTTGAGAAGCATCTGAGGTAGGAGATGTCACCGAGGACCGAACCGTTCGTAGTAATGCTGAAGCTCTTCGGCTCCAGATGCAATATGCGCTGCAGTTACTGCTACTATCTGTCCAACCGCATGTCCAACGGAAAGGAGATGGATTACGATCTTCTGGAAACAGTGATCCGAAACTACTTCTCCTCTTCCAGAGGACCTGTGGTCTCCTTCGTATTCCACGGCGGAGAACCCACTGTCGGAGGGATAGATTTCTACAGGAAAGCAGTTGAACTGGAGAAGAAGTATCTGCCGGAAGGCTTCCAGTGCTGGAACAATCTTCAGACGAACGGACTTGAGATAGATGACGAGTGGTGCCGTTTCCTTAAAGAGAATAACTTTGATGTGGGGGTCAGCATAGACGGGATAATGGAAGACCACGACTTCTACAGAAGAGACAGCAACGGACATCCCACTTTTGAGCGTATAAGAGACAATATCGCTCTCATGGGTTCTTACGGGATAAAACCCGACATTCTCTGCACCGTAAATGACCGCACAGTTAAGGATCCTCTCAAGATATATTCCTACCTCAGGGATCTGGATACAGGATGGATACAGTTCATCCCCGTGGTAAACCTTCGTGACGGGCTTCCGAAAAAGGGGTCCATAACCGCGGAAGAATACGGTCGTTTTCTCTGTGAGATATTCAACGAATGGGTACACAAGGACTTTGACAGAGTAGGAGTACAGCTGTTCATGGAGACTCTGAACGTCTATTCGGGAGGAGAGCCTACTCTCTGTTGGCTATCGAGGGAATGCGGAAAAGCTCCTGTGATAGAGGCTGACGGGAGAGTATACTCCTGCGATCATTTCGTGGATCAGGATCATCTCATAGGCGATGTCAGTGAAGAACCTCTTTCAGATATCATGGAAAAGCCATTTCAGAAAGATTTCGGAAGGAACAAAAGACTCGGGCTCAGCAGTAAATGTCATGAATGCAGATATCTGAAGGTATGCAATGGAGGCTGCCCGAAGGACAGAGTGATACCAAACGGAAAAACGGAACCCGTGTATTATCTCTGTGAGGGTCTGAAACAGTTTTTTGAAGCATCTTCTAAGCCTCTCAGATATCTTTCATATCTCATGAAGAGAGGATACGGAAAAAAAGAAGCCATGAGGCTCCTTAATGAACGGGAATAGAAAAGGGTCGTTTTGACGACCCTTGAAGACAGTGCACAAGATTGATCAGCCATATTTTTCTTTCCTTATCCTCTCTCGTTCCTCTCTATCCCTGATCATAATATATTCTTTGACCGACACCCAATAATAAATGTAATCATCTGGAGCTATCATCTCAGTTATGTTATCAGAATCATAAATAATGAAGCTATCCTTACTCTTTTTGATAAGATACGGTTTGGAATACCTCTGAACATACTCAACACATGTTTCGTATATCTCTTTGTTCCAGTCTTCTCCGAGATCCTTGTCCTTCAACAGCAGCACTACCCTCGAACCATCCCTGAACGTACAGATCCGGTATTCTTTAATGAGGCCTCTATCAAGAAGAAGGTCAAATGATCCGTATCCTGTGTTTTCATATGTCTTGTATACCGGAGAATTCAATTCTCCATAATACTCGATTATATTCTGATAAATGCCCTTTATGGTCGGGCTGGACCCCGGAGAAATATAATACTTCATATTATCGAATAGTTTCGAAACAAATGGCTCCGCGATCAGTTTATCTCCATCTACAACATACTCTGTTGCGTGCGCTGCCACAGTACTCTGAAGCAAACAAAGAAGACAGAAAAGCAGAATTAAAGCCATAAGTCCGGCCATCATTCTCTTCATATATATTTCCTCTTTCAACCTTCTTTTTGTTGTTATAAATAATATACTATAAATTCCTATATACATTACGCCGTTCATAAGAAAGTAACAACCATCAAAAGAAACAGGCTTTAGTTTACAAAGTGCAACCTAAAGCCTTGTCTCATAATCAAACTCCGATCTTTTTCCCGTATGTTTCTGCAATCACCGAATTCTTATATTCTTCCTCTTCAGTGACCTCTCTTACAATTTTCAGGAATGTAGGTATCTCAAAAGTCTCTCCTTCTTCATTCAGTTCTATCTCAAGAAGCGCTCTGTCGTTCCAGTATGGGAACACGTCAAGTTCGAAATACCTGTCCTTATACAGGATGAGATACCTCGTCTTTTCTATTTGCTTCTTTTTCAGACCGGGATCGGACAGGTATCCTTCATACTCCTCTTTTGTTATCCTTCTCTCCTCTTCTATCCTCTTTACCTCTGTGATCTTGGTCTTTCTCGTGAGGATATATATGCTGTCCTCCCCGTCTCCTCTCTTCCTGAGGCGGAATCTGTCCATATCTTCCGTTTCCGCATATGTCTGGACTATCGAGACAGGAGTGCAGTCGGGATCATATTTAAGTTTTTCTATATCCGGATATTCCACCAGGAACTTCCTCTCTATCTCAAGAGGTTCCGGTATGCCGAGAAAAGCATCTGTCTCGTTCAGCAGTCTCTTCATCTTGTTCATGAAGTCCATGGAGTTATCAATGACACGAAGATGCGGATGGCCTATCCAGGCCCTTACAGTCTTCACGTCAAGGGCTATCGCCTGCTCCACTGTTTCAGTCCTAGCAGAGTTGTTGGCCAGGGTGAAGAATCTCTCCGCACCTCTTGCCGCACTCACGAGAAAGAATACGCCGTCATATCTGTCCCTTGCATCGATATATGAGATACCCTCCTCTTCAAGGATGGTGCTGAACTCCTCCGGACTCATATACGCCAGATTGTCCATGATACCCCTGTCGCAGATGATGAGTATCTCCTCATCTTTCATGCCTCTGGCAGCCTGTTCATATACTCTTTCCTTTTCGAGCTGGAGTTTCAGCTGACAGCGCTGGTATTCCAGGTTGCTTTCACACGTCCAGGGAGCCACTCCGCTCATTATGAGTTCGGTCGCGGTCTCATTTATAACGAGCACTCTCATTCCCAATTCCTCATAATGCTTTTTCAGGGTGATGAGAGCAGTGGATTTCCCTGCACAGGGGCCTCCGGTTATGACTATCTTTCTTATGCTCATGGGATCAATTCTCCTTATGGATCTATCTATATTCTATCCCTTTGATCCTTCCATATCAAAAAGGACTTCCCGTTTTGGAAAGTCCTTCTGATGTTCTTATCTGTCTTCTCTGAAATACGGTATTCCGAGTCCCTCGGGCGGCTGGTTCTCCCTCTTCTTCTTCATAGAGGAGATTATGAGCACGAGCAGAGTCACCACATACGGAAGCATCTTGTAGAGTTCCTTGAGAGACAGATTCATGCCTGTCGGGAGGTACAGGTATATGATGTACAGCCCTCCAAAGAGTATCGAAGCGAATATGCTTACGTCCGGCTTCCAGGTCGTGAATATGACGAGAGCTATTGCGAGCCAGCCTCTGTCGCCGAAAGCGTCGTTCGACCAGACTCCCGAAGCATAGTCCATGACGTAATACAGTCCTCCGAGACCTGCGATCACAGCGCCAAAACAAGTTGCCACGTATTTATATCTGTTTACGTTTATTCCTGCTGCGTCTGCCGTAGCCGGGTTCTCTCCCACTGCTCTTAAATGCAGTCCCACTCTTGTCCTCTTTAGAACGAAGGAGACTATGAGCGCTATCGCCACTGCCACGTACGCAAGAAAGCTGTATGAGAGGAACAGGTCCCCGAACCATCCGAGTTTGTCCGCAAACGGCAGCTTCTTGCTGTAATAGATGCTGGTCGTTGAAAGGGCTATGGAAGGAACTTCACTTCCCGTAAGTTTTATCAGGGAGCCTCCGAAGAAGTTTCCGAATCCTATACCGAAAGTGGTAAGGGCAAGTCCCGTCACGTTCTGATTGGCCCTGAGCGTGATGGTGAGGAAGCTGTAAATGAGCCCCATGAGGAACGATCCCAACATACATGAGAGAAGCGGGATGAGTATTATGAGGAACGGATTTGCGTCAGCCTTTGAAGGCAGGGAATTCTCATAAAGGAACGCCCCTATGACTCCGCTTATGCCTCCGACATACATGATGCCCGGGATCCCGAGGTTGAGATGGCCCGATTTCTCGGTTAATGTCTCCCCCGTCGATCCGAAAAGGAGCGGTATGCCCTGAGCTACTGCTCTCGGGAAAAATGCCAGAAAATCAAACATGGATCATTCCTCCTTTCCGTCCGCTTCATCAAGCGTCGCTTTTGCCGTTTCATCGATCGGAGCTTCCTGAACAGGCTCCTCTTTGTTCTCTTTCTTTCTCCAGACGATCTCGTATCTTATGAAGAATTCGCTGGCTATTATAAAGAACAGGATTATACCCGTAATTATATCCGAGAAGGATGCGTTGAGTCCGAAGTTGGACGATATGTCTCCTGCTCCTCTGTCCATGAAGATGATGAGGAAGCTCGTGATTATCATTCCGAGAGGCTTGAAGTTTGCGAGCCATGCGACCATGACCGCGGTGAAGCCTCTTCCTCCGGCTATAGTCGTTGTGACCGTATGGTTGGTCCCGGCAACGAGGAGGAAACCTGCTATTCCGCAGAGGGCTCCCGAAAGAAGAAGTGTCCTCATTATGACCTTCTCCACGTTCAGTCCTATATATCTTGCTGTCCTCTCGGATTCTCCGACGACAGACAGCTCATAACCGTGCTTGCTGTATCTGAGATAGATGTGCACGAGTATAGTGAGCACGAACACGATCAGGATGTTCAGGAGATACTTGTTGTCGAATATCGTGGGAAGCCAGCCACTCTCCGTTGACTGGTTTATGATACCGATCTTGCCTGCGCCTTTCGGCACCTCCCATTTGATTATGAAGAATGCGACGAGCTGTGTCGCGACATAGTTCATCATGAGAGTGAACAGAGTCTCGTTCGTATTCCATTTTGCCTTGAAGAAAGCGGGTATGAACGCCCAGATCGCTCCTGCAAGGGTGCTCAGCATGAAACTCAGCACTATTATGAGCCAGCTTGGCAGTTTGTTTCCGAGGAGTATCATGCATGCTGCGGATACGAGGGCTCCTATGAGTATCTGTCCCTCACCTCCTACGTTCCAGAACCTCATCTTGTATGCCGGCGTTATGGCTATGGAAACGCAGAGCATTATCGCCACGTTCTGCATCATGACCCAGAACTTTCTCGGAGTTCCGAAAGATCCCTTGAATATCGTGGCGTACACGTCTATCGGGTTAAGGCCCGTTACCAGAGTGGTGATGACTGCGTCGACTATCAGGGCCAGGAGTATGGCTATGAGCCTTATCTTCCAGACCTGATACCATTTGAGCATCCCTCTTTTTCTGATGTGGAACAGTGGTGTGTGCTTATTATTCATCTGCCGTTCCTCCTCCGAGTTTCGTCATCATAAGGCCTATCCTGCGCTTGTCAGCCTCTCCGCCCCTGAGTATCCCGCTGACCTTTCCGTCGCAGAGCACCAGGATCCTGTCGGAGAGCTCTATCAGAACATCGAGGTCTTCTCCCACATAGACGACTGCAACGCCCTGTTTCTTCTGCTTATTTATGAGATCATAGATCATGTATGACGAGTTGATGTCGAGTCCTCTGACCGCATATGCCGTGAGGAGCACCGTAGGCGCTGATGAGATCTCTCTTCCCACGAGGACCTTCTGGACATTTCCTCCGGAAAGGTTCCTTACCGGCGTTTCGAGGCTCGGTGTCTTGACTTCCAGCTCGTCCACGACGTTTCCTGCCAGGTCACGGGGCTTAGTCTCATCGAGGAACATGGATCTTCCATTCCTGTAGGACCGGAGCATCATGTTGTTGGTGATGTCCATGCTTCCGACAAGACCCATTCCGAGACGGTCCTCCGGCACGAATGAGAGCGAGACTCCGAGGTTCTGGATCTCGAGCGGATCCTTTCCTATGAGTTCCTGTTCGCTTCCGTCATCATCTATGTATCTTATGGAGCCCTCTTCTGTCGGCTGCAGGCCGGCAATGGCTTCAAGGAGCTCCTTCTGCCCGTTTCCTGATATGCCTGCGACACCTAGTATCTCTCCGCTGTTGATCGTGAAGGACACATTGTCGAGCTTCAGGAGTCCTTCCATGTTTCTCACGGTCAGATGGTTGACGATTATCCTCGGTCTCGGATCCTCCGGAACAGGGTGATCGATCTCAAGATTCACGGGATGGCCTACGAGCATGCTGCTCATCTCTTCCGCATTCGTGTCTTTTGTGAACTTACTTCCGACGTCTTTGCCCTTCCTTAAGACCACTACTCTGTCGGAGAGCTCCTCCACCTCGTTCATCTTGTGAGTGATTATGACGACTGCCTTTCCTTCGTTCTTCATGTTTCTCAGAACATTGAAGAGCTTCCCCGTCTCCTGGGGAGTAAGGACGGCCGTCGGTTCATCCAGGATCAGGATGTCGGCGCCTCTGTAGAGCGCTTTAATGATCTCTACAGTCTGCTTCTGTGAAACGGACATATTGTAGATCTTCTCATACGGATCGAGTTCGAAGCCATATCTGTCGCACAGCTCCTTTATCTTCTCCACGGTCTTCTTTATGTTGAATCTGCCTTCATCCTTCAATCCGAGGGCTATGTTCTCTGCGGCGGAGAGCACGTTCACCAGTTTGAAATGCTGATGTATCATGCCGATCCCATAGGAAAACGCATCCTTCGGAGATGCTATGACGGCCTCCTCTCCGTTTATGAAGATATGCCCGCTGTCAGGGAAATATATCCCCGCAAGCATATTCATGAGGGTAGTCTTGCCGCTTCCGTTCTCACCGAGGATAGCCAATATCTCTCCCGAATAGATATCCAGATTGGCATCGCTGTTTGCTACGATCGATCCGAAGGTCTTGGTGATGTGCCTCATCTCGACCAATGGCTTTTCACTTCTCATATGATGTCACCTCGATCATATTTTACTGGAAAAAGCCCTCTTTCATAAAGGGCTTTCTTCAGTAAGACATGATAAAAAACATTCAGAGGTCCCTGACGGGGCCTCTGAACGCATGTTGTTTCTAATCTTAGTACTTTGTGTCAAGCAGCGTGATTCCGTCTATCTGGAGATCGAAGTAAGGAGCTGAACGGAACTTGGATTCCATGAATGCGCCTTCCTCGATGACTTCTGTGTCGCCCTTGTATTCAGGATCGGAGTCAACGTCAGCCATATAGCTCTCAAGCTTCTTGCCGTCCACTGTGAATGTATCGGTATCGAAGACCTTGATCTCGCCGCTCTTGAGCTTTGCAGCCACTTCGTCGAGCTTCTTCTGAGTTCCCTCTGCAGCAACGTCAGTATTGACTTCTGTAAGCTTTACGGAACCGGTGTCGATGCTTCCTGTCCAGTCGGTGTCGATCTTCTCACCTTTGATGATGCAGTTGAGGCAGTATGTGAGGTACGGAGCCCAGTCGATCCTTGAGGATACGATGAAGGTGTTGGGAGCAACAGACTTCGTGGATCCGTTGTAGGAGACGTTCGGAACTCCTGCCTTCTCGCAGGCTGTAGGAGCACCCATGGAGTCAGCGTGCTGGCTTATGAGGACGCATCCGTTCTGGATAAGAGTGTTAGCGCCTTCCTTCTCAGCTGTCTCATCATACCATGAACCCGTGAAGGTAACTTCCATGGTGACGGTCGGGCATACGGAGCGGACTCCGAGGAAGAAGGATGTATATCCGGAGATAACTTCTGCATACGTCCATGCTCCGACATATCCGATCTTGGTCTGATCAGCAGTGATCTCGCCCTTTTCGATCATGTCATTCAGCTTTAATCCTGCAGCTACTCCTGCAAGGAAACGGCCTTCATAGATGTGAGCAAAAGCGTTGTGATAGTTGTCAAGTTTCTCGGTGTGAGCCTTTGTTCCTGTTGCATGGCAGAACTGAACTTCAGGGTTATCCTTAGCTGCCTGGATCATGTAGTCTTCATGGCCGAAGCTGTCGGCGAATATGAAGTTGCAGCCCTCGTCGATAAGCTCTAAAGCAGTGTCATAGCACTCCTGTCCTTCAGGGATGTTCGGCTTGAGGATGTATTCGATTCCGAGTGCTTCGCATGCTTCCTTAGCTGCATTGATGAAGTTAAGGTCATATGTGGAGTTCTCGTCATGAAGGAATATGAAGCCGGCCTTCACCTTTGCTGCCTCTTCCTTCTTGCCGCAGGAAGCGATCGAGAAGCAGAGGATTGCTACCAATAAAATAGCTACGATTCTTTTCATTGTTTCTCTCCTATGAAATGATAAATGTTATATTCAAGCCGAAAGGCTCAAAGTCAATCCATAAAGGTGATCCCGTTCTCAACGCTCATGTCTGCTATCCTTGCCAGGGACTCCACCCTGACTCCCATGTCGCGGATCAGCTTTCCTCCGGGCTGGAATGCTTTTTCTATCGCTATCCCCGCGCCTGCAAGATAAGCTCCGGAATCCTTTATTATCCTTATCAGTCCGTTCAGTGCAGACCCCATTGCCAGGAAATCGTCTATTATGAGGACCCTGTCCTTCTCGGTGAGGAAATCCTTAGATACTATGACATCGTAGGTCCTGCCGTGGGTGAAGGATTCGACCTTTGCAGTCCAGACGTCTCCGGCTATGTTCTTGGTCCTGCTCTTCTTTGCGAATACCACGGGGCACCCGAACTCTTCTGCAGCTATGCATGCCATTCCGATGCCGGAAGCCTCTATGGTCAGGATCTTGTTTATGTCTTCTCCGTCAAAGAGCCTCTTCCATTCCCTTCCCATCTCCCTGAACAGTTTTATGTCCATCTGGTGATTCAGGAAACTGTCCACTTTGAGGACTCCGCCCTCACGGATCACGCCATATTTTCTGATATAGTCTTCCAAAAGCTTCATGGCTCATCCTCCCGATGCAAATACGGTTCTTTGACTTATAAATCATATGTAAAGAGCATTACGTTATCAACCAAAACTGAAGGAATGTTCGGTTTTATGATTATAACACACAGTATCACCCATGAAACCGCAAAAAAGCCCAAGCTCATGGAAAATCCCTTTTTTCGCATATCTTATGGAAACCGCTCTCTTGTGTGTGTCTTTATGTGTAAAAATACACTGACACTAATAAATATGTACCATGATTCGTACTTGAACGAAATAAAACGAAATGATCTGCAATTACGTTCACAGATCTCCAAACTGTATCAAACAGGGCATACTTGGTATGCCCCGTGTTCTTCAAGTCAGTCCGAAAGTTTCCCTTCTTCTCTCAGCTTATCCAGTTTCCTGTTCCTGAAATACAGAAGGAAGTCAGTAAGCACCACCACAAAATTGATAATATATGCAGTCAGCACATACCATCTCTCGGAAAAATGCTCCAGATAGTCCCTGTTGAGAAATTTGGAGGTGATCCCGGCCACATATCCCAGAAGGATGAATGACAGGAAGAGTATGCTCTTTCCCTTGGCTGACCTCGTCTTTAGTGACTTTATAACGTTGAATGGCCATGATATGCCGAAGCAGACTATCATCATGGTCTCGAATATCTCATACAGATTCATACTTACTGTTCTCCTTCATCTTCTCAGTTCTTCAAGTATCCCTGCTCTTTTGGCCGCCATCAGGAGTGCCTCGCCTATCCTGTCGGGTGTCTCTGCGACCACGGCTCCGCAGGATCTCAGTGCCGCTATCTTGCCCTCCGCAGTCCCTGTGTTCCCGGAAGTGATTGCTCCCGCATGTCCCATCCTGCGTCCTGGAGGTGCGGTCCTTCCGGCTATGAAAGCCGCGACAGGCTTTTTCATATTCGCCTTTATCCACTCAGCAGCCTCTTCCTCTCCGCTGCCTCCGATCTCTCCGATCATTACAACGGCCAGTGTATCCGGATCCTCATCGAAGGCTTTGAGTACATCTGTAAATCCCGTGCCTCTGATCGGATCCCCGCCTATACCTACGGCAGTGCTCTGTCCAATGCCGAGCTTTGTGAGCTGATCAACAGCTTCGTATGTAAGGGTACCGGATCTCGATATGACTCCCACATGCCCTTTTTTGCATATTGAGCCTGGAAGTATCCCTATCTTGCATCCGTCAGGGGTGATGAGTCCTGGGCAGTTGGGTCCTATGAGCCTTGATTGCTTTCCTTCCATGTATCTCTTGACGGTCATCATGTCCTGAACGGGTATCCCCTCCGTGATGCACACTATGAGCGGTATCCCGGCATCGACTGCCTCCATTATGCTTGAAGCGGCAAATCTCGGCGGTACGAATATGACCGAAGCGTCTGCTCCGACCTTTTCCTTAGCCTCCCTCACTGTATCGAAGACCGGGAGGGAGAGGCATTCCGTTCCTCCTTTTCCCGGTGTCACGCCGCCTGTCACCTTCGTGCCGTAGCTGAGCATCTGTTCGGTATGGAACCTTCCCTGTCCTCCCGTGATGCCCTGAACGATGACTCGTGTATCTTTTGCTATCCAGATGCTCATTTCCGGGCCTCCTCCACCAGTCTGCATATCTTCCGCGCTCCGTCGGCAAGGTCCTCTGCAGAGATTATGGCAAGCCCCGATCCGGCAAGTATCTTTTTGCCTTCTTCCTCATGCGTGCCTGTAAGCCTCACCACGAGCGGGACTTCTATGCTTGTGCTTTTGGCGGCATCCACTATGCCTCCTGCGATTATGTCGCACTTCATGATCCCGCCGAAGATATTGACGAATATCCCCTTTACGTTAGGGTCGGACAGAAGGATCCTGAAAGCTCCCTCTATCTTCTCCTTGGTGGCACTCCCTCCGACGTCGAGGAAGTTTGCGGGCGAGCCACCGAAGGCCTTTATGATGTCCATGGTCGCCATTGCGAGCCCGGCTCCGTTGACCATGCAGGCTATATCTCCGTCGAGCTGGATGTAATTGAGATCGTATCTCCCGGCTTCCCGTTCCCTCTCCTCTTCTTCTAGTTCATCTCTTAAGAGTCTGATGTCCGGATGTCTGAAGAGAGCATTGTCGTCAAAATTGATCTTTGCATCCACAGCTGTGACATTTCCGTTCCTGTCGGCAATCAGCGGGTTTATCTCCACGAGGGAACAGTCTTTCTCCCTAAAGAGCCTGTATGCCCTGAGCGCTATATCTGTAATCCTGTCCCTTATGTCCTTTTCAAGATCCAACCTGTCGAGCATGTACCTCAGCTGATAGTCCATGAGGCCGAATACCGGGTCTATATGCATCCTTCCGATCTTTTCAGGGGCAGTTTTTGCAAGTTCCTCTATCTCCGTTCCTCCGTCCGATGAGAATATGAGTACGGGGCATTCCTTCCTGATGTCCATGGTGATGGAGAAATAGAATTCCCGTTCTATATCCGCACATTCCGTAACGAAGAGCTTTCTCACGGTCTTTCCCTTGCTTCCGGTCTGTTTCGTCACGAGGATCGAGCCAAGAAGGCCCTCTGCCAGTCTTGCGGCCTCATCAGGATCCGAGGCCAGTTTTACTCCGCCGGCTTTTCCCCTTCCTCCGGAATGGATCTGGGCTTTTATGACGCATCTGCCGCCGAGCATCTTCGAGGCTTCCCTTGCTTCTTCCGGAGTCTCGGCCAGATAGCCTTCGGGAACGGGAATGCCGTACTCCCTGAAGAGATTGCTGGCCTGATATTCATGGATATTCATATATTCCCTCCGGTATCATGGAAGAGTCACGGACCATTTGACCGATGCTCCGAGCTTTCTTCCTTCTTCAAGAGCCTTCATGTTTATCTCTTCCGTTCCCTTCGGGATGTGCATGAGCATTGCCTCCTTCAGTACCTCGAAGGGGGCTATCTCCAGTATCTCGTTTATGGCTCCGACGGATACTATGTTTGCTGTGACCGCCCTTCCGACCACCTTGGTGGCTGTCTGAAGTATCGGCAGCTGCACCACATTGTAGCTTCCAAGATCGTCCGGTTCCAGAAGGGACTTGTCTATCATTATGAGCGCATCTTCTGATGTACTGGTGCCGTACTTGTCTAGGGACGGCTGAGTTAGCGCGAGCAGGAAATTGGTCTGCATCACCTTTGGATAGGTTATCTTATTGTCATCTATAACGAGTTCAGCTCTGCAGAGACCTCCTCTTGCCTCAGGTCCGTAGGACTGGCTCTGGGCCACGTTCTTTCCGACGAGGAAGGCCGCCTCTGCCAGGATTATCGAACAAAGGATGACTCCCTGGCCGCCCGAGCCCGTGAACCGCATCTCAAATCTGCTTTCCCTGTTATTCATCTGACCTTCCTCCCGCGATCTCGATTATCTTCTCGTACTCTTTCGTATATTCAGGCTTTTCGTTGTCCACGTAGAGTTCTCCGAAGACTATCTTTCCCTTCAGTTCCTCCGCTGTCATAGTCTTTGCCTTTGCCACGCTGACACTGTTGTCTCTCTGATATTCGAGCATCTTCACAGCATCGCCCTTCTTGTTCTTTCTGCCGTAGTATGTCGGACAGGTCGTCACGCACTCCACTATGGAGAAGCCATCATGGGCTATGGCGTTCTCTATGAGCTTGATGGTCTGGGGCACGTGATATGTGGTGCCTCTGGCCGTATACGTGGCTCCCGCAGCCCTTGCGAGCTCCGGTATGTCAAAGTTGGGATCTATGCTCCCGTAAGGGGCAGTTGTCGCAAATTCTCCCGTGGGTGTAGTCGGTGAGAACTGGCCGCCCGTCATGCCGTAGATGCTGTTGTTGAAGACCACCACGGTTAGGTCTATGTTCCTCCTCGCAGCATGTATCAGATGATTGCCTCCTATGGCTGCGGCATCCCCGTCTCCCGTGAGCACTATGACCTTCATGTGCGGCTTTGCCATCTTGATGCCGGTGGCAAAAGCTATCGCCCTTCCGTGAGTCGTGTGTATCGAGTTGAAGTTCATGTATCCTGCAGCCCTGGCAGAGCATCCTATGCCCGAGACGATGACGACGTCCTTCTTGTCCAGTCCAAGATTGTCTATGGCCTGTATGACGTCCCTCATTATCGTGCCGTTCCCGCAGCCTGCGCACCAGATGTGCGGCAGATGGGATTCCCTGATGTATTTTTCAATAAGAGTGCTTGGCATTATCTCGACACCTCCCTTATGAGCCTGTATATCTCGTTCGGCTTAAGGATCGTGCCGTTCACCTTTCCTATATGGGTGACCTCGCATCTGCCCTTGGCGATCCTCTCGACCTCGAGGGTCATCTGTCCGAAGTTGAGTTCTGCCACTATTATGTTCTTCACATGGTCGCAGATCTCGGACAGAGCTTTTTCAGGGAACGGCCATACAGTGACGGGTCTGAAGAGTCCGACCTTATAATCGTTCTCCCTTGCTATCGTGATGGCTGCCTCGGCAGACCTTGCCGTTCCCCCGAATGATACTATCAGCGTATCGCAGTCATCGACTCCGTCTGTCTCGTATTTTTCTATCTGTTCCGCATTCTTGATGATCTTGTTCATGATCCTCGTCGTCTGACGGTTGTTCTTGACGGGCGATGTGGACGGGAATCCCCAGTTGTCATGGAGCAGTCCCGTAATGTTATAGTATATGCCCTCTCCGAAGGGGGTGATCCTCGGCACATATTCTCCCGGCACTATGTCATAAGGCATTGCCGCCTGCTCGGGATCCTCCTTCACCAGCCTGTCGAGCACTGTGATCTCTTCAGGGCTCATCATCTCTATTCCTTCTCTCATGTGGCCTACTATCTCGTCCATGAGAAGGATCACCGGCACCCTGTATCTCTCTGCAAGGTTGAAGCACCTTATGGTCTCCTCATAGGTCTCCTGAACGGATGACGGGGATACAGCTATCACCGGATGATCTCCGTGAGTGCCCCATCTTGCCTGCATGTAGTCTCCCTGGGATGGGGATGTTGGAAGTCCCGTGGACGGTCCCTGTCTCTGCACGTCCACTATGACGCAGGGTATCTCGGCAAGGGCAGCATAGCCTATGTTCTCCTGCTTCAAGGAGAATCCGGGTCCCGACGTTGCAGTCATGGACTTGGTCCCCGTGACCGAAGCACCTATGACGGCAGCCATGCTGGCAAGCTCGTCCTCCATCTGTATGAATCTTCCCCCGACCTCGGGAAGCCGCTTGGCACAGCCTTCGGCTATCTCCGTCGAAGGGGTTATCGGATAACCCGCAAAGAACCTCATTCCGGCTGCGATGGCTCCCTCCACCACGGCCTCGTTTCCCTGCAGTAAAGCGCGTTTCCTCTCAGCCATAATTCTCCTCCGTTTCGTCTATGTCCTCGAGCCAGATGGCATAATCCGGGCATCTCATCTCGCACATGCCGCATCTTATGCATTTCTCGGGAGACTGTATACGGACCTTATCCTTTACTAGGCTCAGGACCTGTCTCGGGCAGAAAGCCACGCAGATTCCGCAGCCCTTGCACCAGCGGGCATTGATCCTCAGCCTTTTTTCTTTACCGGCCATAACTTGACTGTTCCTCCGATCTATCTTCTGACGCCGGAAGCCATGAGGCGGACATGATCCTGAAAACAAAAAAGAGAACAAATGAAAGGCATATGCCCTTCAATGTACTCTTCATTTCACTGAAACGCAGGACGGAGATCTCCGTCCTCTGACGTTAAGACAATCAAAATCCTGTTTCCCCATAACAACCTTGATCACTTAATGATTATTCTGTTCCTTTTAATTATATATTATGTAAACAGGATATATAAGGAGTGAATGGCAGATTTCACGTTCTTTCGGATGATATTTTCCTCTCCTGCAAATATAATGGAGATATAGATATGAAAGTTAAGAGGAGCATTCAATGAAAAGCATCCTGAGCGTATACAAGATAGGTCACGGACCGTCGAGTTCACATACCGTAGGTCCGTACAATGCAGCAAAGGAGTACCGGAGAAGATACCCTGATGCTGACAGGATCGATGTAACTTTGTTCGGTTCCCTCGCATTCACCGGAGCCGGGCACGGCACAGAGAAGGCCATCAGATCGGCAATCCCCGAAGCCACTGTACATTCCGACAGGGAGAACAGAGATCTCCCCCATCCCAATACCATGCTCTTTTCGGCATACAGGGACGACAAGCTCATCGACAGCACCAGGATCTTCAGCATAGGGGGCGGTTCCATCCGCTTCGAAGGTGAGGATTCCGACGAGGAGAGAGTCGTCTATCCGGAAGCCGGCCTCACCGAGATGCTCGAATACTGCCGCGAGAATGGAATGAGCTTTAGGGAGTTCATCTATTCCAGGGAGAGCGACAGGCTCAAGGAATACCTCCATACCGTATGGGATGCCATGAAGTCCGCTGTCAGAAGGGGCCTCGAGGCAGAAGGAGTGCTCCCCGGAGGACTCGGTGTCACCAGAAAGGCAAAGATCCTCTTCAACAAGCGCTGCTACAACGAGAGCAGCGATGTTACCATGAACAGGCTCATTGCAGCGTATGCATATGCTGTGAGCGAGGAGAACGCCAGTGAGAACATAGTCGTGACGGCTCCCACATGCGGCAGCTGCGGAGTTATCCCCGCTATCATGTACTATATGGAGTTCGACAGAGGCTTCCCCGAGGAAGAGATAATCGATGCCCTTGCAGTGGCGGGACTCATAGGGAACGTCATAAGGACCAATGCCAGCATCTCAGGTGCCGAGTGCGGCTGCCAGGCGGAGATAGGAAGCGCATGTTCCATGGCTGCAGCAGGGCTGGCATCGCTGTATGGTCTCAATACGGATCAGATCGAATATGCTGCCGAGATCGCCATGGAACACAATCTGGGTCTGACGTGTGATCCTGTCAACGGGCTCGTACAGATACCCTGCATAGAGAGGAATGCCGTTGCGGCGATGAGAGCCATCAACTCAGTGGATCTTTCCAGATTTCTGTATGAAACGAGAAAGATCTCTTTCGATCAGGTCATAGCTACCATGTACCAGACCGGTAAGGATATGAGCGACAAATACCGTGAGACATCGCATGGAGGTCTTGCGGAGATATACAGGAACATTCAGAGCTGAGTTCATTCAGGGGAAAGTGAGAAGGCATATGGCAGAGGTGCATTACGACGCATTCATATCCTACAGGCATACCGAAAGGGATGCAAAAGTGGCAAAACAGGTACAGCATGATCTGGAGCATTTCCGGATCCCTTCCCCTATCAGGGAAAAGTACGGGATAAAGAGGATCGAAAAGGTGTTCCGGGATTCCGATGAGCTTGCCGTGACCCCGGATCTCTCAAACGAGCTGTCAAGAGCCCTCACGAATTCGGACCGTCTGATAGTCATCTGCTCGGAAGACTATTTGAGATCACAGTGGTGCATGCAGGAGCTGGATACCTTCCTTGCCCTGAAAGGTCCCGAGAACGTCATCTGTGTCCTCTCAGAAGGGGAACCTCCCTCGATATTCCCGGAACAGCTCTGTACTGTCAGGGAGGGTTCGGACAAACGAACGGAGCCGCTTGCCTGTGATTACAGAGGAGACAGAGCTGCCGTGAAGAGAACGGAGCTCCCGAGACTTGTGTCAGCCGTGATAGGCTGCGGTTATGATGAGCTCGTTCAGAGATATCAGAGATATAGGAGGAGAAAGCTCACGGCCATACTTTCCGCAACGGCAGCTCTTCTCCTTATAGCAATCTCTTACCTGATCTGGAGCAATATCCAGATCTCGAGAAACTACAGGCAATCCCTCATAAACGAGTCCAAGACCCTCTCGGAGCAGTCGATGGGAAAACTCAGGGATTCTGACAGGATATCCGCAATAGAACTGGCTCTCAAAGCCTTAAAGGGAAGCGATACTTCCAGGCCTGAAGTCACCGAAGCCCTCCATGCACTGTCCCGCTCCACTTACGCATATGCCTCCCCTTACAGGACTGCTGAGACAAAACGCATAGACAGAGGAAGCGATATCGTTTCATTCTTCATAAGCAGGAACGGCAGATACCTAGTGTATCTTGAAAACAGCGGACAGCTTACGGTCCTCGGCACTTCGGATCTCGCCGTCGTGGCAACCCATGAGCTTCCATTCTCGTCCGTACCGTCCGTGATGGAAGAAGGAAGAGACGGAGAACTGTTGTTCTTTTCAGACGGGTTCTGCATATCGTTTGACTATCTTACGGGAAAACAGAACTGGAGAGACCCTCTCTCGCAGCAGGTCATAGGTTCAGTGCACATCTCCCCTGATCTTGAAATCACGGCCTGCACAGATTCATACAAGATAGATCTGTTAACATCCGACGGGAAGCTCTTAAGACGGCTCATGATCCCCGACGGATCTCCATATTACATAGTGGATTCCTGCTGGTCTGAGGACGGAAAGGCCCTTCTCTTAAAGATGAGGGATCAGTCAGCCCAGGGCACCTACCGTCTTGCTGTGATGGATGTGGATTCTGGAAGCTTCAGCGTCGTCTCCGAGCGGTTCAGGAACCTCGGCTCCGTGAGCTTCATTTCAGCGGATGACCTTATCTATGTCACTGATGATTCCCAAGACACATCCGGATCCTTCAGCGGATACTCATTCCTTTACGACACCGTATACTCACTCTTCCGTTTCGACGGGAAGAGCATTTCCCTTCTGGAACAGTTCTCTTCCAATCTGGTGGATGCCAGGGTCTCCTTAAGACACATAGACGGACTTTCGGGTTATGAGTTCCTGTTCATAGGAAGCGAGCTCTACATCTGCCCGAGAGACGGGACTCATGTGGACAGCTATTCCTTCCCCTGCGCAGTTTTTTCCATCCTCAAAGCCGATAAGGACGGGATCGATGCATTGCTGTCCGACGGAACGAGAGCTTCGCTCTCTTTCGCCGACAGATCACAGACCATATATAAGATATTCATGGAAGGGACAGAAGAAGCTGTCACATTCATCAGTGAAGGAAAGCTCTCTTATCTGGCTCTAAAAGGCGGAGACCTGTCAGTATACTCATATGTCTATGACGATGAGATCACTTTCCCCGAAGGTCCTTCATTTCCGAGACAGCTTGATTCATATCATATGGGCAAGGACCATTTCTGGTTCGCTGCCGGTAAACAGCTTTTCTGCTGTACCCTAAGTGATATGAGCATATCCTCCATGGAAGTTCTTTCAGACGGAGACGCATACCATTTCCTATGTTCAGGCGACAACCGGGTGTATGTGTTAAGGATATCCTCAGGAGGAACCCTTTCAGTTCTTGAGTATAACGGCGATTCCCTTGCCTGCGAGATGCCTCTCAACTGTTCCGACTATTATGTTTCCAAAGGATACATAACCTACCCGTACAGCGAAGACGACGCCTTCTTCCTACATTACGGATATCTCGGAGGATCGTATGTCACTGCCGGAAACGGCAGAATATACAGTCACGGACCGGAAGAGCCTTCGGTCATAGGCATTCTGGACCTTACGAGCAGAAAGTCCTCCTCTGTCAGTGTGAATCTTCCCGAAGGCTGCAGCCTCACCTTCGGAGGAGTGAACGATCTTCCATCTCCTCTCTATGTATCCGAGAAAGGGGACTTGCTGTTCACGATCATCACTGTAAAGGAAAAGGGCCATGAACTCTATAAGGGTGCTTTCATCGATCTTTCCGATGGTTCAGTTCTGATCTCGGACATGGAAATGAACACTTCTGATATAGTCTCCTGGAACGGAGACTGGCTTTATGTAAGGAAAGATGACAGACTGGTCATATCCGACACCTCCGGTAAGACCGTGTACGAGATCTCATTCCCGAGCCAGAGCCCAGTATCATTCGACAGCAGAGGCAAGACCATGACGGCTGTGTTCCCTGACGGAAGAGTCGGCATCTATTCTGACGGAAGTCTCATGAAATATGTGGAACTCGATATAAATGTGACATCATATTATGACCACAGAGTCTTCAGATACGTCTATCACGGCGACCTTCTGTATCTGTTTATCGATAATTCTCTTTCCGTCATAAGGCTTGATGACGATTCAGTTACTCCCCTCTATACCGTTGACACAGGATGTTACGGGTATGTGGAAAAGGAAAAGCTCCTTATCATGAGCACCAATCTCCCGGGAGGTGACGATACGGCTTATCATATCGCTGTATTCGGTGAGTATTCTTCTGATAAATTAATAGAGAGAGCTGAAAAACAGCTCTCTCTATTAAGATGACCTTTCTCATTCAAAGATTGTTCTCCGTCATGTAAGTCAGGATCCGCAGCATCCAGATCTTCAGTTCGTCATTGTCCTCCAGCATGTTGTATATCCCGTCTTCAGATAAGACTCCCCTCTTCAGATCGGAAGGCAGAAGCCCGTTCTCATCAGCCTCCAGATCCTCCAGCCACTCATCGCTTCCGTAATAATCGGAGATTTCTTTCAGTTTCTCCAAAGCTCCGTCATATCTTGACAGAGCCTCCATGAGACTGCTGACAGCATCAATGGATGTGTCAAAAGCCTCCTCCATGTGTTTTATCCTGTTTATATCTGCCATTTTTGTATCATCCCTTTCAGATCAGCCAACCTCAGTCCTCAACTCCGTACATATGTCCCAGAACGAGTCTCTTTGTCAGTTCCTCACCGAACAGCTTCTTAACCTGATCCACCGCAGGCCCGCCGTTCTCGATAAGCCCGTTTGCGAAATCCGATATCCTTTTCTTTTTGGTGGCAGGATCACAGATATCTGCAGCCTCAAGGGACTTCATAAAGGCATCGAAATACTTCTTCAGGCTCTCATTCACTCTTTCCCCGTTCCCCTTCAGTTTCTTGGCATAGCTGCAGGGATAGAGGATGCTGTCATACCAGTGCTTGCCTGATACATAGTCCGGAAGGTCTCCGTCCGCCTCCTTTATGGCTTCGCAGGCCTTTTCAAGTTCGTCATCCTTCTCGCCGAGCATGGTATCATAGAACTCTGCGATATATGTCCCGTTCTTGAGGACCTTTACAGTATCGAAATTCAGGAGGGGAACGTCTTTCTCCGCAACGGAGAGCACCACGGTCTGCATCTTCATGAGCCCGAGCATTGCCTTCATGTCTATCAGGCAAAGATTTCCGACACCCTTTACAGAATAACGGCTGATCAGGAAATGCATCCCTTTGGCGTCGAGTTTGGCATCTTTCCCTATATCCTCGTTTTCGACAGTGTATCTCTTCTTCAGTTCGTCCAGCACATAGCTGCCGATGTTCACAGATTCCATTTCATTTTTCTCCTTTATCCAACAAGATAATCTTCTATTCTTTTTATCTCCTCATCGGAGAGGCCTCCTCTTTTAAGATAGGATTCTGCTCCTTTCTTAATATCCAGCAGGGAGGTATCTGTCCCGCTCTCCGCTTCGCACATGCAGTAAAAGAAGTCCAGCACGTTTGCCTTTATGGCTTCGTACTTCTCAGGATCCCCCTCTTTTGTGATCCCAAAGTAGTTGTCGTAGGTCATCATGTAATCGTCTATTATCTCTTCCGGTGATGCATCTGCAAGAGCAAGCAGGAGTGCCACGACAAATCCTGTCCTGTCCTTTCCCTCAACGCAGTGTATCAGACACGGTCCCCCGTTCTCCGTCATTGTCAGAAAAGCCTCCGATACCTTCTCGCAGAATATATCCGATCTGTAATTTGCTGTCAGTCCGAGAAGCAAGACCTTTCCCTTCCTATAGAGAGAATGATAATATCTGGAATTGAATCCCGGATCGCTGACATATGAGGCATATCTCAGTTCATTGTCGGAAAGGTTGATCACGAAGTCTATGTCATGCTCCTCAGCTATCCTGTTCGCATACGGAGCTCTGTTGTGCTGATTGTCACAGGGTGATGCGGACCGGTAGAAGCCTTTTTTCCTCAGTTTCCCTCCCGTGACTTCCCTGAAGTTTGCAAACTGCTCATCCGATTCATACTCGTTCCTGAAATCGGAATAGGTGATCGCATTGAACTCCTGTACTGACAGGTATTTTCCTTTCTCGCGAAGATCCACAGTCACCCTTACCGAATCATCCATTGAAAACTCTTCCCAGGTTCCGTTCCCGTAATTCCTGGCCATGGAAACATGGGGGTATCCCTGATATCCGCAAAGAAGGAGCGAGCCTACGGGAACGTAATACCCGGAATAATACGGAACGTCAGAAAGTTTAAGTCCATTTGAGAAGGACACATCCACACTGTCACCGAAAGTAAACCCCATTGAATTGAATTCTTCGATGGTGAGGTCTATGTACGTATTTCCGAATTCTTCGTCCTTAATGACCCCGGTCTCACCTGTGGTGACCTTTCTGCTGCAGCCATGTCCTGCAGGAAGAAGGGCTACCATCAACATGATGACCAGTATAAGACAGGTCGCTTTCCTGATGTTCATGGATATCTCTGTTTCCCTTATTCGAGATTATTGTGGTAATAGCTTATGTATTCGAAGGATCCGCCTATCTTCTCCATATATTTCTGCATGATGACTTCGTTCAGTATGAACCCTATCTCATAGATGGCGAAGTACTTATCCATGGTGATCTGTTCCCTTTCCTCAGGAGAATAGTCGAACTCCACCTTCGTTCCGAATCCTCTGTTGGAATCCTTTCCGCCTTTTAGCATCCTGGATATCTTGTCATAGTTCGGAGGCAGATCAGGCCTTGCAGGGATAGTTATGAAATGATCAGTGTACTGCCCTATCCTGCTGTCTCCTGCGTCCGGATTGCCGGACATGAGTATCACCTTCGCTCCGTAGGATTTAGCCTCCTCGGCTATGATGGCTATGGTCCTTGTATTGCCGCTTCATGAATTGATGATCAGTATGTCATCCTTCTGTATAGACGGTGTGGAGTTATCACCCACACAGTAGACCTGCTTGCCCATCTGGGAAAGGTTCATTCCCAATATCCTGACTACGTTTCCTGCTCTGCCCCAGCCAGCCGTGAACACTCTGTCTGCGGCATATATGGCATCGACCGCTTCCTCGATCTAAACGGGATCGACAGCTTTCAGTGCTCCGGTGATCCCTGGTCCTATGGAATCCATTAATTCTCTTGTTGTCATGATATTCTCCTCCATGTATATATTGCAGTCTCTCCCCTTTCATGGAAAGAAGACCTCATACCTTCAGCAGAGCAAGAATACCTACCCGTTTCCCCAGCCTTCATGTTTTCTCCGCTATTTACAGCTTTATTTTATCAAAAAACATATTCCGTGATATGCGCATATGAGAAAAAGCACCCCTTAAGGGATGCTTTTTCCCGTCTTGGCATACAAGTACGACAGAACTAAAGGCTGCCTCTTACACTGTAGCTCTCCACGTTTCCCGAAGTCACAAGGACAGATTCCTGCTTAAAGAAGACACACAGATCCTCTGCGATATCCTTTACGATGTTCTGATCCACGTCTATCAGTGTCAGCACAAGAGATGTCTCCTGGGTATACTCGCCGGAATCATGCATATATCCCCCTTCTATGATGCTAAAGGAGAAAGGTATCCCATAGTTCCTGCAGACATTTTTGAGTACTGATACATACTTTGAGGTCTCGAACAGCTGTTCTTTCCTCACTGCATCGTTCAGGCCGATATATATCTCATTCTTGACCATTTATGTCTATTCCTCCTGTTTTGTCACCAGTTTCAGGAATCTGGCTTCGTTCATCTGTTCGTTAGTCACATATTTTCCATTCCGGAACAGGGCATATGTCGTCACGGGAGTCGGTGCATTTCTGGCATCATTCAGGCTTTCCAGATAAACAGCCTTAAATGGTATCCCGTGTTCAGAGGCGGTCTTCTCAAGGACCGGTACATACTTTGCATTGAAGGGGCACTGACTCGTATAGAAGAGCACATAGCCTTTCTCATCGATATGGGGATGTCTTGCACATTCCCTGAAATGCGGTTTGTCCGCCTGTTCTTCAAATGGCAGATACCAGAGCTGTATGCCGTTATCCGATTCATCACAGACGTCAAAGCCCTTATGTTTCAGATACTTAGGGTCCGCAAGGAAAGGTCTCTTCTTTTCAGAAGAAAGTATGCACAGCCCTTTTTTCCCCTTCATGCGGCTGTCTTCGATGCATGCGTTAAGAAGATCGCTGGAATACCCGTGTCCCTTAAAGGACCCGGACACCCACAGGCAGTCTATATACATGTACCCAGGGGCTTCTATGGGATTCCATGCATTCTCTGCGGGAATGTATTCTATGAAACATTTGCCTCTTTCAATACTCTTTAGAAAGACGAGTCCTTCATTGAACCTCTCTTTCAGCCAGGCCTTCTTGGATGAGACCTGTATATCGGAATTGTTCGAGATGGCACAGCATATATGCTCCTTCTCAAGATTATCTTTATTCACCCTTATGTATTCCATATTCCGGTTCCTTTCCGTCATTACCTCTTCTGTATCTCTTTTGAATATATCCTTGAACTGTTTCCGTGGATATCGACGGCAGATGTAAAAAAGGAATAACCATACTTCTCATATAACCCCGTATGATCCGTTGAAATGTATACCCTCTCGGCATTCTCTTCCGCTGCGATCTCCTCTGCTCTACAGATCAGTTTCCCGACATTGCGGTGTCCCCTGTGTGCGGGGAAAGTGTATACGAAGCCTATCCATGGGGTAAGCTCTGTATCCGGGATATCATCGGTCTCGGAATATGTGCAAAAGGATATCAGCTCGTCTCCCTCTGTAAGCAGCAGGAGCCGGGATCTTTCGCCAAGAGTCTCAAAAAATCTCCCTTCCCGTATCAGCCACTGGAGGAATGATGCTGCGTCCCAGTCGCTCCTTCCTATCTCCTTATACCAGTGATCCCTGTCTTCCGTCTCAAAATAGCTCAGTATTTCCATGTGAACCCGTCATCTCATTCCCTGAGACGTCTGTATGCCTCCTCGTTGTTGTCGGTTATCATCCTAATGATATCGCAGCTGTCCAGCGAAGCACACTCTCCACAGGTCTCGACGCCTTTCCCGAGAGCACACTGTCTTATCGGACAGAGAGACTCACAGAAAGGAGTCTTCGGGCCGTCGACTCTGCATCCGAGACAGTTTATCATGGCAGGAGTGATCTCCACTCCGTTAAGTTCCGTCCACAGATCTGCTGTCTTTTTTCTGAGTTCATCATCATCATCTCTTATCGTCGCCAGCCTGGCGTCACAGGTCTCGCAGTCAAGTCCGCAATATGCCATCAGTTCCTTCTTCATCCCTGTCGATCCGTTCCTTTCATATGTTTAGTGTTCTTATCATGTTTATGGCATCCGGAACATTCTCATCCACATATCCCGAATCCTTAAAACCATTCTTCAGATACAGGCCTATAGCCTCCCTGTCGTCTTTCTTGACACATACCTCTACCTGGTCATAGTGTCTTTCTTCTGAAAGTTCTTCCAATATCAGTTTAAGGGCCTCTGAACCGTATCCTCTTCCCTGATATCTTCCGTCTATCATGAACTGCTGAAGATCATAGCCCAGCGGTTCCTCCGTAAACTCTTTTACAAGGGCAAGACCTATCGCCTCTCCGTCATTCTCTATTACATATACTCTTCCGTTGCAGTCTCTGTAGATTTCTTCCCTTGCAATGATGCCTGGAGCAGAGTCAAGGAACCTTTTCTGATGCTCCTTTACGCTCAACCCGGCTGCCTTCACCCTGTTCTCTTCATTCAACCGGCAAAGCCTTATCATCCTGTTATTCCTCCCTGAAGTTTTCACTCTCAAGGGAGAGTTCTATCTCATCGAGTCCTTCTGTGATCATATTCCTTCTTCCGGTCTCCCTGAATCCTTCCCTCAGATACAGTTTTTTGGCTCTGTCATTGTTCTCAAGTATCCAGAGAGACGGAGTGCCTTTGCACAGGTCTATGGCATATCGGAGAAGTTCCGTACCGTATCCTCTGTTCTGTATGTCCGGAAGGACATACAGATCTTCTATCAGATCTCCCGTCACTGATACTATTCCCACAGGCTCGGGATCAAGAAGCATGTAAAAATCGCTCCCATTCCCGATCTTCTCCTTTATGTATTCCAGCTGATGTCCGGGAGAATGGAGCTCTATGAACTCAGGAGTGCAGAACGAACGATGGGACTCCTTCCAAGAGAGACTGTGTATTACTGCCGCGGCAGATATGAGGTTTTCATTTACCGGCACTATCTTTTTTTCTTTCATCCCAATATCCTTCCGTTACCTGACTCTGTCATTGCAGAAATGCTTCATCTCCTGTTCGAGAAGCCTGAACACGTTCGCAGTCAGAAATCCGTCTGCTATGGCATGGTTCAGCCTGACCGTAACGGGCATCATGAGTCTTCCGTCTTCCTCTCTGTATCTTCCCCAGTTCACTATTGGAACAAAATAGAGATATCCGTCCGGAAGCTCGATATTAAATGAGTCATAGGAAAGCCATGAGATGTATGATGCGTCGAACCAGTTGGGATGAGCTTCCGCATCCAGGAGATACTCCCCGGTCATTTTTGCCTTCTCAAGATCCTTTTGAGCGTTATCATAGAACATATCATAATCCTCATAATATGTGGAATAGACCGGCGTGCAGGTTTCTGTATCTTCGTGAAAAACGTACTGCGTGGGATTTATGGTATCATAGCAGATCAGTTCGTCCGTCTGCCAAAGGTATCCCATCCTGTAATCCTCCCTGGAGTTCAGTACCTTTGTGAGTATATACAGGAAATCGAGATAGAACCTCTTTCCCCGCTCTTTTGAGGACCTGACGAGGTCGGTCACGTCGACCCTCGCCGTCATGGACATGGAGCACTTTGCATCTTCCGTAAAATGCCTGAATACTCCCTTTCTGTAATACCTGTCTTTATCTATGATCCTGTAATTCATAATGCCGTTCCCCGTCATCCCAATTGTCCCGGAAGCACAAGCTTCTCCTTATGAGGAAAGTTTCTGTCAAACTCTTCCACGTCAGTTACGTTCACGAAATATCCTGCAGGAGTGCAGTATTCTCCCGTCACTCCGTCAAGATATCCCTTTTTGAGTTCCCTCAAAAGAAAGAATGAGGAATCTGCTCCTTCGGGCAGTCCGTGATATCTTATCCCGAAACGGCTTGCGTATTCAAATCCGCTTTTGCCATAGAAGTCTATGTTTCCCTCTATGAGGACGGCTCCGAATCCGAGTTCTTCCGCCTTTTCAAGAGATCTGTCGAGGAGTTTCTTTCCGTATCCCCGTCTCTTGAGTCCGGGATCTACACATATGGGGCCCATGGTAAGCACGTCTATCTCTCTTCCGTCATCTGCATCTATCTTTGCCTTTACGAATATGTTCTGTCCGATTATCTTTCCGTCCTTCTCCATTACGAGATCCAGTTCCTTTACGAATGCAGGATCGTTCCTGAGAACATGAATGACATAATGCTCGCTGCATCCGGGTCTGTAAACGTTCCAGAAGGCCTCCCTTACCAGTTCCTCAACTGCTCTATGGTCTTCATTCCTCTCTCTGCGGATCAATAGCCCGCACCTCATATTCTTCATTATTTCAGACACAAGGAATTCGAGATCGCCGTTCACACCGTCGAATCTGTAGTCATATTCTCCTTTATCAAACATGCCATGTTTTCTCTCCAGCATCTTTTCGATCGGAGAAGGAAGTACCCCGCGCATCCTTGCTCTGAACCGCTCTTTTATCGTGTCAAGATCAGCACTGACGAGGATCCTCACTGCCCCTTCCGGGAGCAATTCCACCTGATCCGGTTCGGAGATGACATATATCACATTATCCCCTGAAAGAGCATCATTAAGTCTGGTCTTGAAAAGGAGTCTCCCTTCACTCTCGGACTTTGCAAGTCTGAGGTAGTCCTTTCCGGATACGATGTCCCCTCCCATGGATTCCTTGAGCCTTTGTGCAATAGTCGACTTTCCTGTGCAATTTTCTCCTATTATTCCTATCACCATATTTCAGTCCTTCTCCCTTCTTCTTCAACCGTTCATAAAACTTTTTTCAACATGATTATCGCATCCGTCCGGTATTCTTCCGAAAAACCATGACTCAGAAAAAGCGAGATAGCCGGATTGTCTATGGCGATATCGTCATACAATTCGCTGATTCCGTTCTCTTTCGCACACTGACAGAGATACTCAAGGGCAAGAGCCCCGAATCCCTTCCTTCTGAATGGAGCATATATGATCACGTCTGCAATATGGATCCCGTTCTTCTCATCCAGATGATAGGCGATTTCTCCCAGAAAAGCGCCTGTCCCGTCTGCAATAAACCTGTAGAACCGTTTGCCTTCATTGTCTTCAATCCAATGATCATACCAGTCTTTCCAGTCATCCCGGGGAAAATCGATGGTACCTCCCCATGAATGGTTATATGACATCGTTTCGGGATCTGCAAGCATCATCTGTCTGAACCACAGGTCCCTGTATCCGGGGCTTATTACCGAGATAGTGGATTTATTCCTGTCCCAGTCCTCTTTCGTCATGAGACTGACGTTTCCAGTCCTCGTCTCTCCCACCTGCGGGATGTAGAGTCCTTCAGTAGTCCACTGATATCTGAAACCTAGTTTTTCCTGTACTCTCCTTGATTTTTCATTACCATCGTAATATCCGCACCATATCCGCTCCAGTTTCAGATCTTCAAATGCGTGGCAGAGAAGCCTTCGTGCCGCTTCCGGAACTATCCCCATTCCCCAGTAACGGGTTCCGAGCCAATAGCCCAGTTCTGCCTCATCATCCTCTTCGGCCAGATCACAGTCCTGATGGAGAGCTATGCTTCCTATGGGCAGCCCCGTCTCCTTCAGAACTATGGCATAAGTCTCAGGCACGGCAAGGATCCGCCTTATAACCTGTCTGCTTTCTTCCACGTCCTTATGCGGTTTCCATCCGGCCGGAGGCCCCACCAGAGGGTCACTTGCGTTTCTGAAGCACTCTTCCGCATCTTCTGTTGTCCATGGACGGAGTATCAGCCTGGTCGTTTCCAGTATATGCTCTTTCCATACCTGTCCCATGATCTTCAGTTCTCCCTTTTAATAATGTATTTGTCGATTAGGACCGGCTCGGCAAATCCCCAGTCTTCATATATATCGGTGTACTTTTTCTCAAACCCGCATTTTTCTGCAACAGCTGCCGATGCCTTGTTCTCCTGCATCACATGCGCAGTTATGATACTCATGTTTGCCTGATCCAGAAGATAGTCTATCATGAGCCTTTCTGCGTGTGTTGCGATCTTTCTTCCCCAAAACTCACGCATCAGCCGTAGACCCATGGAGCACTTCCTTCTCTCGGGCTCATATGCATAAAACTCGGCTATACCTGTAAACTCTCCTGTCTCCTTAAGATATACCCCCAGCAACATGCTCTCATGAGTGTCGAAGCATTCTTCATCCATTTTCGCTATGACTTTTATTTTATCCCCGTATCTCTGCTCATAGAGGAAAGTCGGAACAAAACGGTATACCTCCTCCTGAGCGCACATCCGGGAAAGTGACAATGCATCAGCTTCCGTCATCTTCCTTATTATGATCATGTCGTCTTCCATAACAGGATATTCTCTGAAAAGTACTGTTCTTTGATCCTTATTCATCTCTTCCTGCAGATATACAGAAGATGGTTCGTGGTGCCAAGAAGTTCCCTTTTCTCAGAATGATTCAGATACCATCTTGCAAATCTGTCAAAGTCCTCGTCTTTTATGCAGAAGTCTTCCCTCTCCTCGATAGGTTCAAGTATCCCGTCAACTCCCGCAGTCGTGATCCAGTCCACAGGTTTCTCTTTGAACAGGTCTTCGAACTCCGCCACATCGTAGCCGGTAAAGAGTTGTTCCTTGAAGTGCCTTACCCTGTAGTCAGCAGTAAAATTCTCTTCCTCTCCCCGTGCCCAGTTTCCCGAAAGATAGTTTGCATACATTATCCCGAATACGGAGATAAAGGCGAAAAGCAGGACTCCTCCGGGTCTTGTGACTCTTATGGCCTCATCGATTGCCATGTTCACGTCAACGGGATCATACAGGTGATACATCGGCCCGAAGACGAGGGTCACGTCAAATGAGTTGTCATCAAAAAGGCTGAGGTCGGTCGCGTCTCCCTCATATGAACTGATGGAAGGGATCCCTTTGCTGTTCTCCCTCAGTATCTGAAGATTGCCTGTCACAAGCTCAACGGCCGTCACGTTCATTCCTTCCCTTGCCAGAGCGATAGAATACCTGCCGGTACCGGCTCCTATCTCGAGTATCCTGCTCCCGCTCCCGGCATAGCGGTGGATATATTCCATGGTGGTCCTGTATTCCAGCTGCCCGTGTCTTGAACGCAGGAGCCTTTCATCTTCGTTCACCTGTTCATAAAAGCTGCTTACTATCTCTTTTCTCGTGCTCATCAGGCACCTCTTCCCTTTTCATCATGCCTTAATGGTATGTCTCCTGCCTCAGTAATCGAACCCGTTGTCTCCTACATTTATGACTGTGCTCAGCCTCTCGCCCTCATAAGGTTTCCTGACTTCTATCATGTTAAGGACGGTATACCCTTTCGAACGCAGAAAACCGATCATCCTCCCGTTGTTTGGATGGACGAAATTGAAGACCGTCTCTTCTCCCAGGGATACTGCGATCTCTTCTGCTTTTCCGAAGAGAGCAGAAGCAACTCCCTTTCTTCTCCATTCTTCCTTTACGAAAAGATGTTCGACCCAAACGCAGGATCCCTCGGTCCTGCAAATGATATACCCTATATATTCTCCGTCATCCTCCATGGCAAAAAACGGATATTCGTGGTCCAGAAATTCAAGGACCTCATCCGTTGCGGCTGCGATATCCGGTAGGCTGTCTATATTCCTGTATGAAAGCAGCACTGTCCTGAAATCCGCCACCAGAGGAGCTATCCTGTCTGTTTTCGTTCTGTCTATGCTTACTATCTTCATTTCCTTTTCTTCGGTACCGGCAGTTCATCGTACATTTCTTTAAGGAGTTTGCACAGAAATTCCCTGTTATCGACGTCATCCACCTGAAGCAACTTCCCTGCTCCATCATAAGGAAGTACCAGTGGAGCATTAGGCATCATCCGGACAGCGGCCTTAACGGGCTTTACCAGAAAACGGTCGTCATATATACCTCCTGCTATCCTTCCCCGATAATAGATGATATACTCTCCCATCATGTGGCCGGCGCTTATGTCTTCGAGCTCCGAGAGCTGTTCAAGTATGAAATCCAGATATTCTCTTGAAGAAGCCACTTTATCTCCTCTTTTCTTTTCAGTACCTGTTATGCACCTTCTCGGCAAAGCACATCATGTCCCTGAAAACGATCTCCGTTCCGTCATCCAGAACGGCTCTTCCCGTCATCCTTCCGAAGACCTGATGCTGGTCCGATACCAGGACCTTGAAGTCGATCTTTGCCGCTCTGTCCAGTACCGGAATGAAATCCGCTTCAAAACGCCCGTCTGATGACGAGAACCTCCACGGATCCATATATCCTGTATCCGGAATATGGAAGGTCACGTCATCCAGCTTATGGACCTTTCCGTCATAGAAGATGACATTCTCCGAAGCTGCAGAAGTGTTCCCGAAACCGTATCCGATATTGAATCCGAACGGTTTCCCGTTCAAGTCGGCATTCCCCGAGCCCCAGAACCAGGTATTGTCGTATGTCCATACTCCCCTTCCCCAATCCAGAGTTCCGAAATCCGTTGACGGGTCGAACTCATACCGCTTACCGTCAAACTCCATATATCCTGAGGCTCTCATGCAGTTGATCTTCTGATTGTAATAGAAGTGCCTCTTCTTATCCCATGGAGTGGCGATGACCATGGAATCCATTTCAGGCTGCTCGAGAGAGATGTCGCATGAGAATGGTTTTCCTTCATGGAATCTGTCAAAATGGCAGGTTACATGCCTCTTTCCTCCGTTTGCCTCGAATCTCATCTGAAGCCTCTTGTCGTTATATTCGCTGATACAGTCTGAAGACTTCTCCGGAAGGTGCAATTTGCCCATGGGGAACGCATTTAATACGGTCTCGGTATGCTCCCACGGATGTTCACCGAACACAAGGAGCGAAACGGACTGAAGTCCTATATATCCGTCGTCTGAGATCGTAAATGCACCAGCAAAGCTATCGCTCAGGACGAGATAATAATCCCACTCCTTTATCCTCCATTTCGGAGCTTTTACAGCCTTTCTCTCATATTGCTGGATAAGCGATCTGGACCATCCAGGTTCTCTAAGTTCTCCCTTTTCATTCAGGAGGGGCTGAGTGTTGATCACTTCATGATTTCTTTCCATTATTCTTTCTCCTCTGCAATAATGCATCAGGAACCTGTCAGGACTGACAAAAAATGCATTCAGACCTGCTTATTCCCTATCAGTTTTTTTCAAAATATCATATGTTTCAGAAAGCCACTGGCCATAGTGATCATAGGGAGTCTGTGTCCAATGGTCCAGGAGCTTATTCAAAGACTGTATGTCTTCTTCTATACTGGTACAGCCGTATTGTTCAGGATCCCTGTTGACCGTCACTTCATGGTGACCGTCACCTTTAAAGTTGATCCTGTAGATGCAGAACCCTGTCCAGCTACGGTGTGCAAAAAGGGTGGAGCCTTCCATATACCAGAACCATTTATCTTCCATGGCCTTCGGAATGTTGCCACGACGGAGAGCCTTCATTTCCTGATCGCTAAAAGACCGGTCCAGTACGAAAGCAGCATGTGTTTCAGGCATGGGTTCCGTTTTCCAGTCATCCCGTCCGGCGATCTTTCCCTTTTTGTTATTCTCTTCTGTCATATCAAGTCTATATTCTGCGTTCAGAACGAACTGTTCATCTCCTCCATCATCAGAATAGAGCGTCTTCTCAAAGCAGATGCCGCTGTGCTCAAGACAAATATCCATAAAGCAGATGAATATCCCTATATCGATCCTGTTATAGAAAGAAACCATACGGGCAGGCATGATCCCCCTTTTCCCCGGTTTCTTATACCTGTATACAGAAAGAATGCCATCGTTCCTTACGAACCATGGCTGAGAATTGCAGGCACTTGGAGCGAACCTTACAATATCGGTCACACCAGCTATCCGTTCCCCTTCCCATATTTCATCGATGCTCTTCCTCTTGCTTTTAAGCATGTCCTTGCGAAACTTTGAGTCATCACTGATCTTGCGGATGGAAAACATGATGACGAATTCCATACCTTCAAAGAATTCTTCTTTTGTTTTTCCTATTCCAAACCAGAGTGTTCCTATGTTTCGGGACACAAGATATAAGTCGAGCTGTTCGCCTAGATACCCAATGTTCTGCAAATAGCCGTCTTTCTTTTCACTGTATAGCAGAATACAGTATTCTCCGCCTCTCCTGCAGTTTGTCTGCTTTTCAGGGACGATGCGGATGGCAGTTTTTATGTCGGGATTCAGAGGAATAAAACCTGAATATGCATTTTGTATGTCGTTAAGTTCATCATCACTGATTGATTCACTTCCAACATTTCTGAAGATATGAAATGATTTTCTTTTAAAGATCATTCCATAGAATGTACTATTCAATTACATCGCCTCCTCAAGTCCCATTCCTACTATATTGAGATACAGATATGCATTATCCGGCTCATTTTACATTGTAAAAATCCTGACAGTGCCAGAAGAAACACTATACGCCACTGTCACAGATCTCTGCAGACAAAATAGGTTCAATGTAAGGTCGGATTACTGCAGGCTATAATAGAATATTGAATGTCTTACTATCCTCTGATCAGATTTTCAAGCGTTTCAAACAACACCTCGGGCTCCACTGGTTTCGACAGATGAGCATTCAATCCGGCCTGGATGCTTCGCTGAACATCCTCATCAAAAGCATTCGCCGTCAGGGCAATTATGGGGATAGTCTTGGCATCTTCCCTCTGAAGGCTGCGGATAATCCTTGTTGCTTCCAGACCATCCATTTCAGGCATGCGCATGTCCATAAGTATGGCATCATAGTATCCGGACTCATGGTTCTTGAACATATCCACAGCAATCAATCCGTTTTCAGCCAACTCCACTTTAATCTCTCGCATCGCAAGCACCATCATCATGATCTCTGCATTCACGGGCACGTCTTCCGCAAGAAGCACTCTGCGGCCTTTAAGATCTGCCGTTCTTGCTTCAAGTGCCTCATTCTTGCTTCGGAAAGCTTCCTTGAATTCATCCATAACGGTACTGGCAAAAAGAGGCTTCGATACAAACGTATCCGCTCCTGCCTTACGAGCTTCATCCTCGATCTCATCCCAATTGAATGAGGTGAGTATAATGACCGGAGTTTTGTTCCCTACGATTTTTCGTATCTGACGGGTCGTTTCAATGCCATCCAGTTCAGGCATTTTCCAGTCGACAATGATAAGGTTGTAATCTTCTCTTCTCCCATGGCATATGCGGACTTTATCTATGCCTTCCCATCCGGATTCGGCGGTCTCACAACTGATACCGACCTGATTAAGAACGATCTCCGCATGTTCCAGAGCGATGGGATCATCATCAATCACAAGTACTTTCATTTCATGCGGCTCCACACCGATCTCATTTATCTGCTGTTTCCTGTTTGATTCACCGAGAGTAATGGTGACTGTGAATGTACTCCCTTTATCCTTTTCGCTCTCAACGTCTATATGGCCGTTCATGAGTTCCACGATACTTTTCGTTATGTCATATCGTTCACCCCGTCTCTTTTCAGCGAACGTGCTTCAGCCTCTCCTTTTGTATACCGTGCTGACATGTGTCAACACTTTCTTCCTTTGCAGATATCTTTCACTTTCTTTTATAGACTCCAGTTTTTCCTTTTGTCAATCAATATTTGAAGATACTCTGATACCTTTTTCAGAATGCTGTCCTCCTTGAATCCATAGGGCTTTCTGCTGCTCTTGACCATTCAAAGGAATAAGCCTATAGGCTTTCTTTGACCGTTCAGTGAAACATATCTCCTAACCGTGCTCCCCGCCCTAATGATGGCAGTGAAGGAGTCTTGCGTGATGCACAAACGAGGATTTGTATACTGCTTCTGATTATCTGTTTCAGTTAATGATGCCCCATCTTTCGTCGGCCTTCATGAATAGGCTTCTGATAATGTCGCTGTGTCGCGAAACAATATCTTCGTCTTCCTTTGACAAAGCATTCCCTTCGGAATCGATATAGATTGCGTATTCCATGTCATTTTCATACAATAGGACTCCGAACTTATATCCGCTGCTTACCTCCGGCCACATTATTAAAGCATCAGTGAATACGTTCTCTTCTGTAGTAGGCCAACCCACGGACATATTGCCGGTAAATGTGAGATAGTCCGGATACTTGACAAGATAGTCGTATCTATCAGCATCCGTATAAACATAACGTGGTGTAACAAAACTGCCGAATATTTCGATATGATTGCTGATCTCAAGTGCGTCCTCGATAAACGCAAGACACCAGCCTGCATACTCTGTGCTGCCAAGTTTGTTTTCAGCAAAGCGGATCATATTTTCAGTCAGTTTCTCCATCTGAACACCTCCAACCTCCACAAATGAGAAGTTTGCTTTATGTGAAATTCCGGATTGTATTGGGTTCACTTTTTCTTTTCTGATAAAAGGCGAATCCATCCTCAACCTTTACGATCCGATAGCCTAATCTTTTGTAAAAAGCATTTGTCCGCTCATTCCAACATGGGGTATCCAGAAGAAACTCAGCAGCCCATGGGAAATTCTTTTCTATGCATTCCATCAGACGAATTCCGTAACCTTTTCTATGATAGACGCTGTCAATAAAAATCCTGCCAATGTATACGCTTTTTTCTGTTTCATCCGGGAATACAATGGCAGCCCCTACCAAATCTTTTCCGATCATTGCTTGATACAAATGTCCCTCCCAGGCCATTTGTTTATGCCATTCTATCGAATCAAATCCAGGCGGACAATCACCTTCTGCCCCGCCAACATTTACATCTGTTTCAAAAGCTCTGATCGACATATCTACGATTCTTTCTATCTGATTTGCTTCTGCTTTGACAATATACATCTCACTTCTCCTGACTGCCTTGCAAATGTTGTCATCCCGTTATCCACAAAGTCTGTACTTTGCATTCAGCACCAATTCTTTATCATCATCACCAGCATCTGAATAAAGTGTTTTCTCAAATCCAACACCGTTGTGTCCAAGGCAAATATCCATAAAGCAGATGAAAATTCCTATATCGATTCGGTTGTAAAATGAAACCTTATCGGCAGGCATGATCCCCCTTTTACCGGGCTTCTTGTATCTGTAAACCAATAGCTCGCCATCGTTCTTTACAAGCCACGGTTGAGAATTACATGCACTCGGTGCAAACCTGACAATATCGGTCACACCCGGGATCTGTTCACCTTCCCATATTTCGGTGGCGCTCTTTCTTTTGCTCTTAAACATATCCTTGCGGTACTTAGAGCTATCACTGATCTTCCTGATGGAAAACATAATGACGAACTCCATATCATCAAATGGTTCTTCTTTTGTTTTGCCTATTCCGAACCAGAGCGTTCCGATATTTTTGAATACAAGATAAAGATCGAGTTGTTCACCGAGATAAC